>JBAQXX010000014.1:0-33679 GCA_049299735.1 Methanothrix sp.
GCTCTGGTGAACTATGTCGGCAATAATCCCAAAGCGTTTTTCGGTATCGAGATCATACACGTATGGACAGTGGGCGCGGCACCCTACATGGATGAAAAATTTCGCGACAACTTCCGGCTCGACTCATTCTTCATAAGCGAAGGCACGAGAAATGCGATCAACAGAGGCGCAGCAGACTACACGCCCATATCTCTTTCCGCTGTTCCCGGCCTCTTTCGAAGGGAGATCCTGCCAATAGACGCAGCGTTAATCCAGACCTCTCCTCCCGATAAGCACGGATACATGAGCCTGGGAATAAGCGTCGATATCGTAAAGGCTGCCACTCAGAAAGCATCATTGATCGTGGCCCAGATCAACTCCCATATGCCTCGCACTCAGGGAGATGGCTTCATAAATATAAAAGATGTGGATTTCATTATTCCTCACGATGAACCATTGCTGGAGTATACGGTAGAAGACCCGGGGGACAGCATCAAAGCGATAGGCAAGTATGTTGCCCGGATCATCGAGGACGAATCTACATTACAGGTTGGATACGGCATTATACCCAATGCGGCAGTCGCATACCTGGGTGAGAAAAAGCATCTCGGGGTACATACTGAACTCCTGAGCGACGGAATCATTGATTTGATGCAAAAAGGCGTGATTGATAACAGCAGGAAGTCCATCGATACGGGAAAGACGGTAGCATCCTATTGCATGGGCAAAAAGGAGACTTACGAGTTCCTGGATGAGAATCCAACGTTTTCCTTTAAGACAATAGATTATGTTAACAATCCGTTGATTATCGCTAAGAACAAGCGGATGACTGCAATCAACAGCGCCATGGAGATTGATTTAACCGGCCAGGCTACGGCAGAATCACTGGCCGGGACATTCTACTTCGGCATCGGCGGCCAGGCAGATTTCATGAGAGGTGCTGCGCTTGCGCCGGGAGGCAAGAGCATCCTGGCCCTTCCCTCAACCGCCATCAACGACACCATTTCCAGGATAGTGCCATCCCTGCAGGAGGGGACGGGAGTGACCCTTACCAGAGGAGATGTGCATTATGTAGTAACTGAGTACGGTATCGCATATCTTCACGGCAAGAATATCAGGGAACGGGCCATGGATCTTATTGCTATAGCTCATCCCAAGTTTCGGCCGTGGCTCATCGAAGAGGCCCGGAAGCTTTTGCTCATCTACAAGGATCAAGCCTTCGTACCCGGTGTGAATGGCGTGTATCCGGTGGCTTTAGAGACTTTCAGGACAACCAGGAGCGGGCTGCATCTACTCCTCAGGCCGGTGAAGATCGGAGATGAGCCCTTGATGAAGGACTTTTTCTATGCTCTCTCCAATGACAGCATGTACAAGAGGTTCATGTCCGTTCGGATGGACATGCCCCATGAGCGGCTGCAGGAGTTTGGGATAGTGAATTATGCTGATAGTATGATGATCCTGGCCATTGTTGAGGGTGATAGCAGAGAGACCATCGCAGCAATTGGGCAATATGAGATAAATGAGAAGATGCATACCGCCGAGGTTGCGCTGGTGGTAAAGGATGAGTATCAAAATATGGGCGTAGGCCACGATCTGCTCCATTATCTCACCCGTCTGGCCAGACGGCGTGGGCTGCTGGGTTTTACTGCCGAGGTCTTGGTTGAGAATAAGCCCATGCTAGATCTCTTTAAAAATATGGGATTTGATACGGAAAAGAGAAGTGAGGAAGGGGTCTACGAAATGCGCATGAGGTTTGGTGATATTGGGGGTTAGCCATCCGGACGGTGGGCTGCGATAAAATCGGCCCGGAGGCGAAAGGCTAATGTTCTTTTCGTTCCAGCTCGCCGGTTTCTGTGAAATCGGAATGAATAGAAAAAAATCGTTTGAATATTTATTGATAATAGAGTAATTGCCAATCGACCTAATGGTCAGACGGAGGAGATCGTATTAGAACCCGCGTCATGTCTATATTGATATCGACAAGCATCTTGATCGCCTTTGCAGTCATATTTCCCTTAATTGGGCAGGGAAGCCTTTTCCCAGGTTCCGGCGAATACGATAACATCATAATGCTCCACGGTCAAGTGGCCACAGGCGACTTTACATGGAACCCGCAGAACTTCGCCGGATTCTACTACGGTCTCGATTGCGATGTGGGCACTGAAGTACTCACTGCAACCTTGGACGACGGAAGGTTAAGCGGAAGTTATCCCTACGGACTTACCTATCAAACCACTACCCAGAAGGATGACTTTGAATTCAAGGATTGGGGAACTTACGATGTCATCGGCTTCATGGCCGAGAAATACTTTGCCGGATATCTTGACACTCCCGGCAGCACCGACGATATACTCTTCGAAGAGTCTGGAGACAAGAATGTTCTCTCCGATAAGCAGCTTCTCCGGGTCCTGGTAGATGACGATACTGAGAAGACCGTCACCTCCAGCACACCACTTGAGCTGGAAGACGGCTACGTGCTGTCTCTCGATTCCGTCGAAGTCGATGGTAACAAGGTTACAGTCACGCTCTTCAAGGATGGCACTAAATTAACCACAAAGGTCATTTACCCGTCCAAGGATGGCGCGACCATGGCCGATAAAACCTTCATCTACCGGAAGGATATCGGCGACTCCAAGAATGCAGTCATCGTCGCTGCTCATTTCAAAAATGCCTTCCGCGGATCCGATACGAATCTGGCAACTATTGATGGACTCTGGCAGCTCTCTGATACATTCACAGATGTGTCTGAGAACACCGGTTACGACAAGATGACCATCCAGACCGTCACTGTCGATTCTATCACCATGAACAATAAGGACAACGACATTACCCTTGGCAGGAACAAGGAAATCCTCCTGATGGGCGGCGTAAGCATCAAGACAGCCGATGCCGATGAACTCAGGTACTACGTCTGCAAGGAGATCACAAAGCCCGGCACTTATGAGTTAAGGGGCACTGTGGCAACTGATACCACTACATGGACTGCTGACAACTTCGCCGGCTTCTACTACGATATTGATGACAACATCAAGACAGAAAAGCTGACCGCAACCGTCACCGATGGCAAGCTCGAACAGCCCGGTGGTGTTACATATTCCACCAAGGCTATGGCAGCTGACTTCGACTTCGAAGATTGGGGGTCCTATAACGTTATAGGATTTCTGGGAGAGAAGTGCTTTGCTGGATATCTGGAAGGATCGGATTCCGAGAAGGGCTACCTTTTCGATAAGTCCACAGACAAAAATGCTCTGGCCAAGGGGCTGCTATTGAAGATCCTCGCTGATGATGACACTGAGAGGACCATCACCACAAACACTCCGTTGATGCTGATGGATGGCTATCGCCTGGAGCTGAGGTCCGTCAATGCGGAGGATGGACGGGTTTATGTCGAGCTTTTCAAAGGGGACAAGGTCATCGGTTCCAAGATATTCCAACCATCAAAAGAGAATGCGGTTTTGTCCGATAAGACCTACTACTACAAAAAAGATGTGGGATACCTGAAAAATGTGGTCGTTATCGCAGTTCACTTTAAGAATGCTTTTAGAGGCTCGGACCAGAACCTGGCCACCGTAGACGGTGTCTGGCAGATCTCCGATTCGCCAATCTCTGTCACCGACGGGACATCCTTCGAAAAGTTGAAAATCTTCGCCATTGCTTCCGACCAGATTTCAATGAACAACAAAGACAGCCCGATAACACTGAGCAAGAATAAAGTGGTGGCGCTGGCGGGCGATATGTATCTACGGACTGCTGATTCCGATTCTCTGAGGTACTGCATTTTTAAGGATGAGGAAATAAAATACCTGGGCATCGATGAAGAGGAAACGAGCCGAATATCATCCGCCTCAAATAAAGGTTCGGTGGTGCCTTCCGTGCTTCCTGAGGCCAGGAAGTCCCCATCAGCAGGCGGTACTATCGATAGGGTAAACCGTCCGTCGAGTTATCAGCATACTGCAAACGATTTGAGCGGATCATCCGGTGAGGTTGGCGAGACGAGTGACCCTGCTCAAAGGCTAAAGACTCTTAAGAACCTGATGGATGCCGGATTGATCACCGATGAAGAATATGATTCTAAGAAAGCTGAGATTTTAGCATCTGTCTAGCCCTAGATCGCAAAGAGATGGGCACTGCTCATCTCTTTCTTTAGATGGACTATCCTCTTATCAGTCTTTTTTCGCCGTTCCTTTCCGCCTGCCTTCTTTGGATCAGGGAGTATTTTAAATCCGATGCTCAGGAGTGATTAAAGAGCAAGCCCGGCACGGGGCGAAGATGAAGTATGCTTCTCGAAAGCCCTACGCAGTGAGAACTTTGAGATTTGTTCCATTCTCAGCACGGTAGACGCATTCGACAAGCCTTCTGGTGTAAGGATGCTCGGGATTGCTGAGGATCTCATTGGTCGCTCCAGTCTCCACGATTCGGCCCTTGAGCATGACCGCCATGCGATCACTGACCTTCCTGGCCAGAGCTATGTCGTGCGTGACGAAGAGCATAGCCAGTCCCATCTTCTCTTGCAGGTTCATCAATAACTTCAAGATCTTGGCCTGAACGCTCGGGTCCAAGGCTGATGTGGGCTCATCAGCTATCAAGAGTTTCGGCCCCAGGGCGAGGGCCCTGGCGATAGCCACTCGTTGCACCTCGCCGCCGCTGAGCTGATGAGGATATCTTGCCAGAAAATCATTGTCATAAGGCAACTCAACGCATTTTATGGCGTCTATTGCTCTTTCCCGTTGATCTTGCCTGCTGCCCACTCTTTGCACCACCAGGGGCTCCATGACAGCATCTAGGATATTCATGCGATGGCTGACGGACTCTTTGGGATTCTGGAAGATCATCTGCACCATGCGATAGAATTGTGCGTCCCTTTTGCCAACCTTTTTCCCGTCCAGGTGGATCTCTCCAGCGTCCTGATCGCAGAGGCCCATGATGATCTTGGAGAGCGTGGTCTTGCCAGAACCGCTCTCTCCTACGATCGCCATTGTCTCGCCTTCATAGAGCGTAAGATCGATACCCTGCAAAGCCGCAAAGGAGTCGAAGCGTTTAGAGAGCCCCCGTATCTGTAGCAGGGGCACAATTCCTCCCCTATGGCAGGCGATGAGCCTTCCATCTAGCTGCACAAGCTCCGGCACAAGCCTTTCGCAGATCTCAATATGCTGCGTGCAGCGCTGTTGGAATGGACAGCCCGGCAGGCCGTGAGCCATCTGACCGGGGATTCCCTGCAAGTCCTTGGTTGTGGTCATGCCGGGAAAAGAGCGTATCAAGCCTCGAGTATAGGGATGGCGAGGATTTTTCACAATTTCTTCCGCCCTCCCCAGCTCAACGATTCTGCCGGCGTAAAGCACTGCCATCTGCTCGGTGAGCCGTGAGGCCAAAGAGATGTCATGAGTGATGACCAGTGAGATCCGGCCCGACATGGCCGAGGCGAAGAGACTCATGATATCCGCCTTGGTGAGAGCATCCAGAGATGCCGTGGGCTCATCGAGAATCAGCAGGTCGGGATCGTTGGCAATGGCCATGGCGATGAGCACCCTTTGCCGTTCGCCTCCGCTGAGCTGATGCGGATAGTTCCTGCCCTTTTCCAGGCTGAGACCAACGGAAGAGAGCAGCCTCGACACCCGCTCATCCAAGAGACTCGTCTCCGGTCTGCTGTGATTGAGAATCGTTTCCGCAATCTGGTCCTTAACCCTGTAAACGGGGTCCAGGGCATCCTCTACATTCTGGAAGACCATTGCCATATCCAGCCCCCGCATCTTACGATACTCGTCCGGAGAAATCTTGAGCAGATCCCTCTCCTGAAATTGGATCGCTCCTGACGCTGTCCCTCCATGCAGCCCCATGAGGGTCAGAGCAAGGGTGGTCTTTCCGGTCCCGGACTCTCCTACCAGAGATATGGAGTCGCCGGGCACGAGATCGAGATCTATTCCACGAAGTATTTCCGTCTTCCCGAATGAGACCCGAAGATTCCTGATTCTTAACATTTCTCTCCGTCTCCCTCGATGGATCTGGGCATAAGCCGCGGGTCCATGGCCGCTTCCAGGGAAAATCCGATGAAGCAGAGCCCAACCAGCGTTAGGGAAAGAGCAAGACCGGTGGGAAGCAGCCACCACTTCCAGACATCGAGATATGTGAATTCAAGAGCCTGCTGTATCATCTTCCCCCAGCTTATGATCATGGGGTCCGAGACCCCCAAAAACCCCATGCCCGCTTCCATAAAGACTGCACTCCTCGCGTCCTGAATCATCATCGCCGTGAGCAGGGGCCCAAGCTCCGGGGCAATGTGGCTTTTAAGGATGTGCCCCCAGCTTGCGCCGAATGTGCGGGACGCATACACGTGTCCTCTCTCTTTTAGGCTGAGGACTTGAGAGCGGATGATCCTCGCGCCTCCCGGCCAGGAGAGGGTAGAAAGGAGCAAAATCATGACCAGAAGATTGGGGCGAATGTAGGCCGCAATAAGTATCATGACAATGATGGGGGGAATAGAAGACATGGCGTCCACAAATCGCATCCAGAAGCACTCGTACAGCCCGCCGATAAACGCAGACGACGCTCCTACCAGGACGCTTAACGAGGTGGAAAGGATGGCAACGCTGGCGGCGACGAGAAGCGTGGTCCGCGCTCCAAAAAGCAGCCTGCTCCAGATATCCTGGCCCATGGAATCGGTGCCCAGAGGATGACTGGTAGAAGGCGGGCTGAATATCTGACCTGTGTAGTAGTCCGGCGGGAAGAATGTAAGCACAGGCGCAAGAATCGCCATGAGTACAATGGCCGAGAGAATAGCAAACCCAGTCAGTGCCAGGCGATCTGAAGCGACCGCACGCAATGGATTAATGTGCATATCTCACCCTCGGATCAAGCTTCCTGTAGAGGAGGTCCACTGCCAGATTGACCGTGAGAACGAGAACGGTCACCAGGAGCAAAATTCCCTGGAGCAGCGGATAGTCGCGGGAATAAAGAGCTGTATTCAGCAGCGATCCGATCCCGGGATAGGAGAAGACGATCTCGATGAAGAGAGTCTGGATGAGAAGGTGAGGGATGCGCATGCCCGTCTCCGTGACCACGGGAAGCAAGGAATTCCTGCCGGTATGGGCATATTTCACTCGGAATTCCGAGCAGCCGATAGATCTGGCAGTGAGGATGAATGCCCCGCCCAACATCGAAACAACTGTATTTCTGGTAATGAGAAATGTGTCTCCTACCAACACTAGGAACAGAGCCGTAACCGGCAAGACCAGATGATGCAAAAGATCCAGAAAATAATCAACTCCTTCCAGCCCGGCATAGGGCGTGACCGCACCGGAGAGCGGAGCCCAACCCAGGCTCACCCCGAAGATCAGGAGCAACAGGATGCCCATGAAGAACATGGGAAATCCGCCCAGGAACATGAGCAAAGCCGTCAGGCAGCTGTCCAGCAGCCTTCCTCTCTTGCTTGCCGCCTCAATTCCCAGGATAACGCCGATTACTGTCGCCAGAGTCAGTGCCGTGGTGGTGAGGAGCACCGTCCAGGGCAGGGCACCCATAATGACCGCAGATACCTGATCTTTGTAGTAATAAGAAAATCCAAGATCTCCATGCAAAAGGCCGATGAGATAGGCAGTCAGCTGATCCGTCCAGGTTTTATCCAGAGCAAACTGCCGGATCAAATGAGCCTCCATCTCCGGTGTCATGGCCACCAGGGCCTCGTCGCCATAGATGGCATGCAAAGGATCGCCCGGCATCAGGCGGGGCAAAATGAAGTTCAGGGAGAAGATGGCGGCCAAGGCTATAGCATAATTGATAATGCTTCCCCTGCCCAATCGTTCATTCTTCATTTTTTCATTCCGAATAAAATAGCAACTGCAGCGCTTCTGCTGCAGTCGAATCGGATTATCAAACGAAGATCATCTTGTTCAGAGCAATCGGAACTCCGCTTCCAATGCCTCCAAAGGTGTAGTAGAAGCTCACCTTATCGTTCGACGCCCAGAAAGAATCCGTGTAATACACCGGGAGAGCGGGCAGGTCGCGGGCGATGGCTTCCTGGGCTTGGAACACCAGCTCTTTCCTCTTCACCTGGTCCATCTCCGTATCGATCTTGTCGAACAGCTCGTTCAGCTTGGCATCATCCTTGTATCCGGCACTGTTGAATCCGGTTCCAACGACCGTCTTCTTGAGAATGACCGGATCAGCGCCAAGGCCGCCGTGACCGCTCAGAGCCAGATCGAACTGCCAGCCGTTGACCAGGCTGTCAAGAGTCTTGGAGTCGACGCTGCGCAGCTTGACCTTGATGCCCGCTTTGTCAAGCTGCTTTCGGATCAGCTCACCGATGGCTTCATTAGTGGATGTGACCAGCATCTCGATGGTGTCAGGCTTGCTGATCTTGGTGTAGTACTGGCATGCTTGCTTTTTCTCGTATCCCAGCTCTTCCAGGAGCTTTCCGGCTTTGGCCGGATCGTAGTCATACTGCTCTTGTGCCGAGTCGTACCAGGAATTATCTGATGCAAAAAGTCCTGCGCTTCCGGCGAGACCGTAGCTTCGAAGGCCGGTGTCAACCACTTCCTGGCGATCTATGGCATAATAGAGAGCTTGGCGGAATTTTTCGTCAGAGAATGGAGCCTTCCGATAGTTGACCATGATCTTTCCGATCCAGTCATGAGTTCCTTCGATCACGGTGAAGCCCGCATTCTTCAGGCTATCAACCATATCACCCGGAACGCCTACTGCATCGATATCTCCATTCATTAAGGCCGCTGCAGACATCTCTGTGCTGACCTTGACGAATTTGATCTGCTTTATCTTGGGTGCACCCTGATAGTAGTTCTCGTTGGCCTCGTAAAGATATGTCCCTTTCATATGATGAGCACGTATTAAATAAAGGGTATTTGAACTACGAAGTTTATGATTTTGTAGCCACTATATCTCATGAAAGTAAAACTATTCGCCAAGAATTAGCGACCTTTATGATCTTATATTTTACGTCTTTGTCTTGGGATACATCCACATAGGGACAGGCATCCTTCGGCAGATCAAATGACGTTCCACGGAATTGTCTTTTCTTGCTGCAACCCACTTCAGCAGGGGTATTATGATCGAGTCTCGAAGCTCGGTTCCATCATTTGTCAGTATATACTCTACTCGAGGTGGTATTTCGGCGAAGGATTCCCTCTTGATTAAGCCTTCAGCTTCGAGCTCTTTTAGCGTATCTGACAGAGCCTTTGGGCTGATGTCAAGTAACACTTCCATCAATTCATTGAACCTCAGTCTTTCATGATAACCGATGGCGTTGATGATAAGTAGTGCCCATTTCTTGCGGAGAGCTTCCAGCGTGCTCCTAAGTGGACATGAGTCGATATATTTACATTTTTCATGCATAGTCATACTTTCCTGATCACTAGCGACTACAAAATTCTAAACTTGATTGCTTATATACTTTGCATTTGGATTTGGAAAAGAGAATGACTAGGGCAGGTTAAAGCCCTTGAGATTGGAGTCGACATGAATACCACAAGAAAATTATTCGCTCTGGCGATGCTCTTGGTCGCGATGCCGGGAGTTGTTCTGGCTCAAAGCACGATTATGGAGGAGCTGGGATCCATTGTCGCCAAAGAGGCAATGGAGCAGCTCAAGTTCAATAAAGGTGATAGCAACATTCTGGCATTAACTGATGCGGGCTACGCCCAGGTCGGAGACCTGACAACCCAGGAGGCTTTGTTGGGAATCACGACAGAAACCGGTGTCAGTGAAGGCGGTAGCAGTCTTCTTCGAGTCCTTCGAGCATATAACAAGCCATTATGGTTCTTCTTTTTCAACAAGGCCACAGGCGATGCTGTCTATATGCAGGTCGACAACAAGGCCCTGAATAAGTCCTTGGATGAGTTCAAAGCACTGAGCAACGATCAGGTCTTCAGTAAGATATCCAAAGCCAATGTGGACCTGAGCTACATGCTGAATCACACTGATGAAGGAAATGCGACATTCAATAAAGCCGCATTCAATGGCAATGAATTCGCACTGGTGGGCATATCCAATATTTGGGCCCAGCCGGAATCGACTTTTGACTTCCTTCAGGCCGCGTGCTTCCATGATCACCTATGTCCCGGCGTGACCGGCGGCTATATGCTGGCCAAGTATGTGGAAAAGAAGCTGCCCATCACCAACAGCAGCGAGAGCTACAAGGTCATAGCCATTCCACAGTGGTGCAAGGATGATCTTCTGCAGCTTCGCTGGGATGCTACGCCCGGCAAGAGCGGCATGTTCGTCATGGCGCTGACGGATACAGAGAAGAACGCACTCATGGTCAAGTACAACCAAACCGATGTGGCAGGCATCTACATCCGCTGGAATGATACTGCCAAACAGGGTGATGCTCTGGTTTTAGGATTCAACTGGACATCTATGTACAACCTGACTGGAACAGACAACTGGAAGGGCCCATCTTGGGCAACCATGCTGGTCATGGACATTCGCATGGTGGACTACTGGAATCGGCCAGAAGTTGCCGTATCCACTCTAAAGGAGTTCAAGGTGGATCAGAATAAGCTGACAATGCTCCAGAATGCGGGAATGCATCCTTTGAAGGTAGCCGGAGTATTGTAGAGTCGAGCTGACTGCTAAATGATATATCACATGAACGGGGGAATCTTCCTTTGAAAAAACGAAATCTAATTGCCAAATGGCTTCTTTTATTGGCGATGGTCTTGCTGCTTTCCAGCTCTGTGTATGCGGAGGGAGACGTGCCGGTTTATACCGTAGGCGACACCACCGGCGACTGGGGTTTTCCTTCGCCCTATGGACATTACACTCGCGGTCCTGGTTACATCAGGATGAGCCTCATCTTCGATACGCTGGTTTGGAAGGATGAAAACGGCTATGTGCCGGCTTTAGCCGAGAGCTGGCGGATGGAAGGAGACGACGCCTATGTATTTAATTTGAGAAAGAACGTCACATGGAATGACGGTGAGAAGTTCACCGCACGCGATGTGGTCTTTACCATAGACTACATCAAGCAACACCCCTACACTTGGGTCAACTCCGGCCCCATCAAGACGGCAGAAGCGCTTGACGACAATACAGTGAAGATCTACTTGAATTATTCATATGCTCCATTCCTGGAAATGGTCGCCGGCACTCTTCCCATCATCCCTGAGCATATATACGATAGTATCAGCAATCCTGCAGAATTCCAGGACGATAAGGCTCTCGTAGGCACGGGCCCGTATAAGCTCGTGAATTACGACAGGACACAGGGAACGTATCTTTACGAGTCCTATGACGGCTACTACCTGGGCGCTCCTAAAGTAAAGCAGCTCAAGTTCGTGAAGATAAGCAATGAGATGGCCGCAGCCGCTCTGGAAAACGGAGATGTTGATGCAGTCGACGTGCCTGCCGAGACGGCAGAGAAACTCCAGACGGAAGGTTTTGTGGTTCTGAAAGGTCCGCGTGATGGAATCACCAAGATCATGGTCAATCACAAGAAGGAGCCATTTTCGGACACGAGGCTCAGGCAGGCGCTATACTACGCCATCGACCGTCAGGCTCTGGTGGACAATGCCCTGAGAGGCTATGGCACTATCGCCAGCTCCGGACTGTTCGCCCCGGATAGTGAGTGGTACAATCCAGATGTGGAGAAGTACAATTATGACTCGACAAAGGCCGAAGAGCTGATGTCTGAGATGGGCTACGCCAAAGACGGGCAGTTTTTCTCCAAGGACGGCAATACATTGGAGATGGAGATGCTGGTCACCTCCTCCAATGAGCGCGTGGGAGAGATGATACGTCGGCAATTGGAAACGGCTGGTTTTAAGATAAGTTTGCGTAGCGTGGATTCAAAGACCCTGGACAGTCTTGTTGGACAGTGGGACTTCGACCTGGCCCTGAACAGCCATGGCGGCATGGGCGGTGATCCCGAGATTCTTAACCGGATCATCGGCGAGGGCTACACATTTAACAGTGCCCGCTACACGGCAGACCAGAAACTCAATGATCTTTTGAACGATGAGGTCTCGGAGATGGATCCTGCCAAACGAAAGGAGCTGGTAAACGAAGTTCAGGCGATCTATGCCCAGGATCTGCCCACTTTGCCGCTGTACTATTCGAATTCGTACTGGGCTCATGATGGTAAGGTGGATATGTACTACACCAAACAGGGAGTTGCAAACGGCATACCAATAGCCTTAAACAAGCTGTCCTTTGTGAAATGAGATAAATAAATGCAGGCGAGGATGATTTTTTAATTGCTCGCCTTTTCTTTTGACTGGTGAATTGGAAATGAAGATATTGATTTGCGGAAAAGGTGGAAGTGGAAAGAGCACAGTCTCGGCACTTCTGGCTCAAGAGATTGCGAAGAGAGGAAACGATGTCCTGGTTGTGGACACGGATGAGTCCAACTTCGGGCTTTACAAGCAACTGGGATTTGTGCAGCCTAAGGATTTCATGGAGTCGCTGGGCGGAAAGAAAGCGCTCTCGGAAAAAATAATGAAATTCATTAGAGCCGAAAACAGAGAGGTTCTGAAAATACTGGATGAATTCACAATTGAAGACATACCAGAGGAGCTTATAGTCGGTGAAAACGGCATTAAGCTGGTGGCTATTGGCAAGATCCACAATTTTGGCGAAGGTTGTGCCTGTCCCATGGGTGCCCTGGCCAGGGAGTTCTTGGAGAAGCTGAAGACCAATGGAGAGCACGTAGTGGTGGACACAGATGCCGGTATCGAGCACTTTGGCAGGGGAGTGGAGGCGGGATGCGACAAGATTGTGGTGGTAGTAGATCCGAGTTATGAGTCTGTCCAGCTCTCCGCAAAGATCTCAGAGATGGGTGAAAAGATAGGAAAGCCGGTATTCCTCATCCTCAACCGAATGGATGAGAACTCAAAGGAGCTCGTAGAGCTGGTGGACAAGAATAAGGTGATTGGGACATTGCCATTTGATAAAAAGGTCTTCAATGCCTGCTTGAAAGGAGAGGCGGTTCCTGCTGTCCAGGAGATGGAACAGATCGCTGATAAGTTGCTGGCGGCTTGAAAAAGTCAAGCCATCTGAGAAGGCATTTTAAGGAGATACCATGATCTTGAAACCTAACCAGAGGGAGAATATCCTTCCGCTTCCCGTAGTATTGATCTCGACCGTATCGAAGGATGGCACCAGGAATGCAGCTCCCTGGTCAAACTTCACATCAGTATTGCGCCCGCTGGAGGAGGTGCTCCTGGCTTCGTGGCTGAAGCGTGACACCCTGGAGAACATCCGTCGGACTGGTGAGTTTGTGGTCAACATTCCTCGGGTGGGAATGGAGGATGCGGTAATGATCTGCGCCCGGAGCTATCCTCCGCAGGTGGACGAGTTTTTGGAGGCAGGCCTGAAATCCAGGCCATCGACTAAGGTGAAGCCACCCGGCATTGAAGGCTGTCTGGCCTGGGCCGAGTGCGTTCTGCAGGAGGAGATAGCTCGTGAGAAGTTCGTACTGGTCGTCGGCAAGGTGGTGCACCTGGAAGTTGATGACCGGTTCTTCAATTCCCTGGGCGAGATGGATTTCCAGAGAGCAAAGCCTCTGGGAGTAATGCTGGGCCAGGATGGAATGAACTTCACTTATCCGGTATTTTCCGGAAGGTATGCTGAATATAAAGAGATGTTTCAAAGCTCTGCGATCCAGCAAAGGTAGCTGATCTTGTACTGTTGCATCCTGTGGTGGTTTGACATTTTGGATGGTCAGATGTTGCTGTTTTTGCCGGGCCATCACCACAAGATTCAACAGAACCTGCCAACTTATCTTCGTTTCATTCTATCTCGTCAAACTCGTACCTCTCCCACACTCTCTCTCCTATGAGTACCTCGAACTCTGGCGGCGTGAGTATTGGAATTTTATATTTAGCGGCATCGTCTAAGGCCACCCTGGGGCAGGCAGTGGATACCGCCGCCTCGGCACCCAGGTTGAGCAGCCGGTCCGGCTCGATGTTTTCTAAGTAAACCAGAAACATCTGCCGTCCACTGGACTTTCCCAATGTCATCAGCCTTTGCGCCAGCTCCATTCTCCTCTGTCCGGGCTTCTTGGATACCAGGATGGCAAAGCGTTTCGCCGCTCCGGCACGAGTGATGGTTCCAAAGCGCCTTCTTAGCATGGGATCGGTATCGATCTCGGATACCTCGCCGGTAACCGGGTCTGCGATCACCACTCTCCTTCCAGTGGCCAGGGCGATTCCCAGGGGATGAAACTGTCCTGTGCCGATGAATAGATACTCCTCAACGTCTAGGGCCCTAGCCGTGCTGTAGCTGCAGCCCAAGACCTGTCCTGGATACTTAACCCGCTCTCCGGCGGGCCCGACAACGCCCTCGATGTCATGTGCCTTGAGGGCTTCTAGCGCCTGGTCGAGCTTGTGAACATGCTGGATGGTAGTAGTAACGCCTACTCTTCTGGCCGTGAGGACAATGGCAGCCTTATCCACCACGTCTCTCAAGTCTTCTATCATCCTGGCCTCCAGAAAGATGACATTGTCAGGCCCAACTCCTATCGGTGCATGGCCCAGGTGGAGCATCAGGTCTACCTCCTGGGCCAGCTGCATGTCTACGTCGCAGGCCCCAAAGCAGGGATCTCCGGAGATGATGACCTTGGCTCCAGTCTTCTCCTCAATGCGTCGAGCCAGGGCGGGCGTGGCCCTCTTCAGCCCCTCCGGGGCCTGTAGGCCCACAAGCCGCGCCCCGCTCCTTTGGATAAAGTCTATTGCCTTATCCAGGTCAAGGTCGTAGCCGGAGAAGCCGGAGTTAGAACCATCGGTCGAGTGTGCTCTGGCCACGCGTGTAAACCTCCTCCAGTCTTCCTGCTGTCTTTTCCACTCTCTCCTGATCAAAGTCCCTCTCTTCAACCAGGAAGGAGATGATCTCATCTACGCGGGGTTTTTTCATCTTGATCTCATAATCATCCGTAACATCGGGATGAAGGAAGAATTCCCGGATCCCCGCAAAGCTTTCGATCTTCTCCTCCTGCTCGGCCAGGATGGATTCCAGATCACCTTTTTCCCTGATCAGCTTTAATGCCGTCTTTGGGCCGACCCTGGTTAAGCCGCTGTTGTAGTCGGTGCCGCACATAATGCCGATCTCCACAAGCTGCTTTCGGCTGATGCCCAGGCGTGCCAGCCCTTCCTCTAAATCGATAATCTCCGGCTCTACATCCACGTAAATGTTCTTCTTGGGAAGCTTCCGCTTGCCGGTGATGGCCAGGTTCCTCACTACCCGGGGGGCTCCGAAGAGGAGCGAATCATAGTCCTGACTGCCCACAAGTTCGACGTCGCCCCTCGCTGCCATACTGGCAGCCTGCGCTTCGCCTTCAGATGGGGCCTGAATGACGGGAAGCCCCATGGATAAAATAAGCCTCCTTCCGTCTTCCAGGATCTCGGAGTTGATGCGGGAGGTTGCTTGAGCATACTTGAATCCATCCTGGCCGGCGGCCTTTGCCTCTTCCCAGGCGGCTGCCGCCTTTTCCCTTATCTGGGACCTTTGCGCTAGCGTTTCTGCCTTAAAGGAAGGCGGCTCTCCGTCGAAGATAAAGGCCACCTTGACCCCGGCTTCAATAAGATTGGTAGTGCGGTACAATAAACCGGATAGATGCGATGTCACCCTTCCCTGGCTGTCCATGAGTGGCGTGCCGTCTTTTTGCCGGATTATGCTCAGGAACTGGTAGAGGGTGTTGAATGCGTCGATCGCCACCCATCTTCCGGAGAGATCCTTTATCTCGATCTTCTTTCTATGCAGCAGGTCTCCCAAATCAACGCCCATGTTAAATCCCTTGTAGCTCCTCTATGATAAATAATATCTTTAAATACGAGTTGGTAAGGATGTTAATTGGATGTGCGAATCCATGATTGAGATTACTGAAGCGGCGGCCAATATGATTAAGCGCAGCCAGGTTGAGGGCAAGGTCATCAAGATGTTCCTGGCGGCGATTGATGCCACCGGCGCGAGCTATGGTCTGGCTCTGGGAGATGTGGAAGAAGGCGACAAAGTCTTTGAGAGCCGGGGCGTGAAGATCTACATGAGTCCAGAAGATACTGAACTGCTCAGCGAGACCATAATCGATTATGTGGATGACGATCGAGGAACCGGTTTCATCATTCGGGGCCCAGAAGATGAAGTCTCAGGTTGTGGCTCCTGCGGCAATGCCGATAGCTGCGAGCATGATCACAGCAGTTGCGACCACGACCACAGCGGCTGCGGGCACGATCACAGCGACTGCGGTTGCAGCTAGCTGAATCGTATTTTTTATCAATTATTTTTATCATGCCTGTGCTGATCTGCTAATCGTAACCCTTAAATATGATACGTGTTAGCATGGAGCATGTTAGCATTCACGAGATGATATGATTTGAGTGAGATTGGCAAGAGAGTTCGAATTGAAAGGATAATGGACAGAGACAGCGGGAACACAGTCATAATTCCACTGGACCACGGCATATCCGTCGGCCCCATCAAGGGATTGGTCGACCTGCCGGAGATGGTAAACAAGGTGGCCAAGGGTGGGGCCAATGCCGTTCTCCAGCAAAAAGGAATGGTCCGGCATGGACATCGCGGCTACGGCCGAGATGTCGGCCTGATTGTGCACATGAGCGCCTCGACTTCCCTTGCCCCCGATCCAAACAACAAGGTACAGGTCTGTCTGGTGGAGGAGTGCCTGAAGATGGGAGCTGACGCCGTATCCGTTCACATCAACGTCGGCTCCGAGACGGAGTCCGATCAGCTCAGCATACTGGGCTGTGTAAGCGAGCGCTGTGACTTCTGGGGCATGCCGCTCATAGCTATGATGTACCCGCGCGGCAAAGCCATCATGAACCCCAATGATGTGGAGGTCGTCTCTCATGCCGCCAGGGCAGGAGCGGAGCTTGGCGCTGATATCATCAAGACCAACTACACCGGAGATATCGATTCCTTCCGGCGGGTGGTGGAGGGCTGTCCCGTTCCCGTGGTCATCGCCGGCGGGCCCAAGACCGAGACTGACATGGAGTTCCTGCAAATGATCGAGGGAGCCCTGCAGGCGGGCGCGCGCGGTGTGGCCATCGGCAGGAATGTCTTCCAGCATCAGGACCCTGTAAAGATGACCATGGCCATTGCGGCTATTGTCAACAAGGGCAAGACGGCAGAAGAGGCGATTAAGATACTGGGGTAATGCGAAGCCTCTAGAGGCACGGAGGAAAACATCATTTTTCACCATCCTCCGTTCTTCATTTGATTAATATTATTTTCTATTATTCTGTGTGATGATTCAAGAGTGAGACAATGATGCGCCATCGAAGAAGGGAGGATTTGGACCTGAAAGTGCGCTTCTAAAAATGTGTTGCGATTCATGGATAACGAAAAAAAGAAGAGATCGATTACAGGTTACACACACTAATCATCAATTTATGCATATATATTGTCCTGTAGTTGGATCTTGGTAGCATCCTCCCTGCAACTCTTCCTGGATATTCGAAGGCACTACGCCTGATTCCGTGCAAATGATTTCACCAGATTCTGGGTCTTCAAAACACAGGCCCTGTGTTCCCGGGCTTTGTGATCCTTTGCCCTCCATTCCCCCATTGGATTCAGAGGGCTTTCCTGAAGAGTCAATGCAGACTATTTCCTCTGTTACTGGATCTGCATAGCATCCGCCTTCCGGGCCTTCTGGAATAGGACCTGGATTCAACTTCTGACCATTCCCTTCTCCTGATGTCTGGCCGCCGGAGGAAGATGATGCAACAACCTGGCCGTTGCCCACCTCAACCTCCTGGCCGGATTCGAGTACGAAGGGAGCATGTTTTCCGTCGATTGGTGTGACCTGTATCGGGTACTGGTAAGCGGCCACATGGCTTCTTCCGCTCGTCGGATCATAGGCTACGCCAAAGGTGTTCTTGCCCCGTGAAGATACAATAACCGTGGGTGTCTCGATATCCAGGACTGCCTGATCGTTGATAACCTCCGCGCGAATGGGTCCTTGCGAAAGCACCAATTTCATCGACGCAGGTGAGACTGCTGCGGAGTTTGAATTAGCGATATCAAAAGAAGAGGTGTAGGTGGGCAGCTCCCCTTGACAAAATACGCCCAAAATAGAAACATAATTAATAAGATTATATTGGATAATTGCTGGCCAATCAGCAAACTTAGTGTCTCCGTATATCAGTTGTATCAATCCTATCTTATATAGTGTCTTCTCACAGATTGCATTGATAACTGCATAATCGCTCTTTCTTAGCTCAAATATTGTGTGTTCATCAGCTACTAATGTGGATACTCCCTTAGATCTAGTAATCTCTATCTCTACCTTCCCAGCGGAGCTTGGTGCTGGTGTTGATCCCGAAGGTACGGGCGGTGCGCCATCAGGCGGATTCGCATTAGTTGTCTGAATTGGAACGCAACTTGTGCCTAAATCATCTAATTTATAACCGCTCTCGCAAATGCAATTACAAGGGTATTCATCTTTCTCATTCCTCTGCAGATGTGGATCACGCTTATTGCATTCTTCTTCGCAGGATTGGGTGGTACTAATTGCCTTTTTGTGGCCAGTCCACTGCCAATTTTTACCAGAATAATTCCATCCGGAATACATCTTTCCAGCAAAATTAGCGCAATCATTTTCGCCATTTTGCAGTTGGATATTAAAAGTCCCTTCCTCCCCATCGAGGGACCATTTCCCTATTAAGTTATTTGCAACCTTTCCCGCAAAATATGCATTGAAAATTTTTCCTCCTTTTCCGAGAATTCCTTCCGCGCCGCACTCATTCATCTGGATCGACATATTTATCTCTTCAATATGGTCCGTGAGCTCGCCATTCACAAAGAGTTGTCTTTCCGTGGTCCATTGACCATTCATATCCGCGCAATCGCAGTTAGGTTTGAATCCTATGGCTGGATTACTTGCCATAGCCAGGAGCAATATGGCATATGTTAGCGCAACGTATCTCATAGCCGCAATTCCTCATTACTTGATTCTCAGTCTGAAAGATCGACCAAAAAAACATTTGGGTCAAATGAGCAAAAGAGAGGCTGCCTCTGCAATCAAGAAAAAAGTGTAAATATCCTCATGAAATGAGGTTCGATCGACTCCTCTCTTAGCGCCAAAAAATGTTTTACGCTTCAGCCTCGCCCATCAATCTATCCACCAGCCACTGCGGCTCGAACTTCACCAGGTCTGGATAGGTCTGGCCCACACCCAGGAAGAGCACGGGCTTGCCGGTGATGTAGGCGATGGAGATCGCGGAGCCGCCCTTGGCGTCGGCATCCGTCTTGGTGAGAATGGAGCCGTCGATGGGCACCGATTCATTGAAGAGGCGTGCCCTCTCCACGGCATCGTTTCCGGCTATTGCTTCATCCACGAAGATGAGCAGATCGGGCTTGGTCACGCGCACGATCTTTCTCATCTGATCCATAAGATTGATGTTGGTATGCAGCCTTCCCGCCGTATCCGCCAGCACGACATCCTTGTTGTGTGCCTTGGCATACTCGACTGCGTCAAAGATCACAGCCGCCGGATCGCCGCCAGTTTTGTGCTTGACGACTTTGAGGCCCAGGCTGTTGCCATGCACTTCCAGCTGCTCAATGGCTCCGGCTCGGAAGGTATCGCCTGCGGCTAATACTACGGAGTAGCTCTGGTTCATCAGATATCTTGCCACCTTGGCGATGCTGGTCGTCTTTCCCGTGCCGTTAACGCCTACGAAGAGAATCTTGACCGGTTTTTCTTTGCTCTTGATGTACTCGTCAAAGTCCAGATAATTCCTGGAAAGAATCGTTAAAAGAGCATTTCGCAGTGACTGCTCGGCGATGGCACCAGTGTCTGCGCCGATCTTTCTCTTCTTTCCCACCAGATCGCTCTTAACCTCTCTGATGATCTCTTCTGCGACGGGCAATGCCACATCGCTTTCCATGAGGGCCATCTCCAGGGCCCACATGGGCTCCACCAGATCCTTCTCTTCTAGGATTACTTCCTGCTCGAATATCAGGCTCTTGGCTTTTTCCAGGAAGGAGAATCTGCTCTTGGGCTTATTGTTGGCTTCGGCCTTTTCAGGAATTTGCGAAGGCTTTGCGGGTGATGCGCTGGAAAGAGTTGCACTGGATGCAGGAGACTTCTCGAAAGCAGCATTTCCGT
This sequence comes from Methanothrix sp., assembly GCA_049299735.1. GTDB lineage: Archaea > Halobacteriota > Methanosarcinia > Methanotrichales > Methanotrichaceae > Methanothrix. The sequence continues at coordinate 20,045 of JBAQXX010000014.1, forward strand.
CTGCTGCCGGGAGCGCCTTGGCATGGCTTTCTATCTCTTTCTCCCCATCATCTTTCTTTCCGGCTATCTTCTCTGCCAGGGAGACCTTCTCGGCAATTTTGGAGGACAGAGCCTCTTTGAAGCCTGAGAGCTTCTCCTTGAAGCGACTAAACAATCCCTTCGCTCTCCGGGCCGTGCTGATGTTGATTTGCGCTCTCTTCAAATTGCTGCATTATGGTCTGGATCTTCTGCATCTCTTTATCGATCTTGGCAAGCACTTCATTGAGTTTTTTAGACCCTTCAAGAACTTCCGTCTTGCGGACCTTCAGAATATCCTTAGCCTCGGCGGCGGTCTTTTCAATGCTAACGCCCGCTCCCACATTCAAGACTACTTTCTCCTTAGAGGCGAGATTTCCGTGGATAAAAGACCCAGATCCGATGGGAACGAGGATCTCCTGTCCGACCTGTGCTGTGTCCAGGGCCTCTACTGCAACAAGTGCCCTCTCCAGGCCCTCAGCCGTGAGCTGCGTCAGACTGAGCTGGTGCATTATGCCGTCCGCCTGGGCCTGATACTGCTGATATGCGGCCAGGAGCCTTCTGACTTCCTCCTCGCCTCCAGGAGCGCTACTCAACAGCCAACACCTCGTCTATCTTGATGAGGTCTCTCTTCAGGCCGTGTTCGCTTCCCATAAGGGAATAGACTTTATTTACGGCATTTTTCTCGTTCTGGCTCTCTACACGCTTGCTGAAGGGCAGCCAGGTCTTGCCGACAAGTCCTCCCTTGTACTTTCCTTTGATCTCGAAATTGCTCACTATTCCACCCCTAATCTATTCAACAATTACTGGAATCATTAAACCAGGAAACCCAGTGCGTCCTCGATGCGCCCCAGCTCTGGGCCGGAGGTCTCAGTTCCTGCGAAGTAACCGTGACTGTTGGCCAGCACTCCTGAGCCCACCAGCGGCGAGCCGAGGTTCACTGTGCCCACATCCACAGGCAGCTCGAAGAGCTTCTCCAAGACGGCTATCTCCTCCTCGGAGATGCGCGGATGCACAAGAAGCCCTTTGTTGGTTGCGACTCCTGCCATTCCCACTGTCTTCAGTCCGCCGATAGTGCCTTTCTCAACCTTCACGCCTAAAGTCTGCTCTATAGTCTCGCAAGCCCTGCTAGAGAGTTCCGGATGGACCAGGGCGGCGCTGTCGTTGACCAAAATGACATTGCCTGCGGCATTGATTCTGGCTGGCAGTCTTGTGACCCGGCCATGTTCGCGAAGAACCTTGAGTTCCTCACTGCCGGCATGATGGGTTACTACGAAGCCATTGCTATTGGCCGCAACCAGGGATCCCAAAACTGAGCCTACACCAGCCAGTACCGTCACGGCCGGCACTTTCAGTCCTGCCTCGAGAACTTGCCTATCGGCCTCGCCCACTTCCTGTGGCACGAGAAGTACCTTCTCTGTGCATTTGGCAAATACACCGAGAAGGCTGCTTCCTGCTATCTTCAATCGCTTATCTGTCACCAGCAAACTCCGCCTCAACCCCGCCGTCTTCGAACTTGACCGCGCGTACCCTTACGCGCCGGGGAGGCTTCATATCGCCTCTGGCCCAGATGACTTCGCTCAGGCCGGGGTCGATCTTTATATTATTCTTTGCTACTTTCATATGCCGGGCAAGGTAGGTTCTAATCTCTGTTATGGCCCGGTTGGACCTTCTGTAAATGGGAGCGCACTTGACTATACCCAGGGGTATGGTGTAAACTCGTTCTGTGTCCGCCATGTCTATCTCTCTAAGCTGCTTCTTCTCCAATGTCGTCTCTTGGGATGAGTGACTACCTGCCTCATGGTCTTGACAATGACCCACGAGGGCACCCTACGATTCTGATTGAACGCCTTGGCAAGCCTGATCTTCTTGCCCTTTAATTTCTTGGACAAATCTCTTCCTCCGAATAACTCTGGTGTGCGTATGATTGGAGGGGAAGATCTCATCGACCTTAGCCTGGCCGCACCTCTCTCTTAGCGCATATCTCAGGCCCACCTCGAAGTCTGAGGCAGGATACCTCTCGGATAGCTCTTCCTCGAAGTCCAAATAGCGCGAGGCCATGGCCCGGATGGTCTTTTGACCCAGGCCCGCCAGGGGTCTTAAGTATTGCATATGCAACCGGTCTTCCAGGCTTCGGATAGCGCTAAAGCCCATTTTGGGTGCGCGATCATCCCGCCTCGTTCCGTCCGCCACAAATTCGCACTCTTTTGCTATTGTTTCTACTGCAATAGGATGAACATAATTGAGAGCATCATTGGGATAGCCCGTGCAAAGCAGTATCTCCAGGGCCCGCTCCCGGACGCTATCTTCAAAGACCATCCTCCTATGGGGATGGTCAAGCTCTCTTGCTGCATCAGCTGCTCTCGTCCAGGCATTATCATGGCCGAAGCTGAAGGTGACAAGCTCTATCTCGTCAAAGAACGGTTCGAGAAGAAGAGCCGCCAGGCTGCTATCTTTTCCGCCGGAAAACAAGACTGCAACCTTCATAAACTGCCTACAGCTTTCAGCCGCTTTATCTCCTGGTTATGGTGATGTCTCTCTTAGTGGGCAGGGCCTGCTTGAGGATCGCCTTGAGTTGCTCATCTGTGATTGCGCCCCTCAGCCTGCCGCTTTGAGCAAGCATGATGAGCTGGCCTTCAATCTGAGTGACGAACTCCGGCTTGGTCATGCGTATCGCATTGAGCCGTTCCCGTGCTTCGGGGGTGAGGATGGTCCTCATCAAGGATGCCTTTTTGGCCTCCATCTCTTGCTGGGCCTGCTCTTGCGAAGCCGCGGCCATCTGTGAATCCATCTGTTGCTTTTGGATCTGGTCCATCCTCTTTCGTCTTAATTCTGCAAGCTCATCATCAGCCATACTTTTTCCTTTCCTCGCCTAAGCTTTATGCCGAATCAGCAGCAGGTTCTGCTGCGGGTGCAGCCGAGCCTTGCATCTGGCTTCTTATCTTATGGGCTACCCCATCAAGGTATGCCTGACCCTCGGGGGTCATTTGGCGTCCTTTCTTTAGCTTCTTCACGTAGCCGGCCTTCTCCAGCTGCTGCAGTGACTCTCTTGCCACTGAGCCGCTGCCTTTGCAGAAGAATCCTGTAGCTACGCCCTTGCGGTGTTTTCCTCCATAGAAGCTTCTAAGGCGGGAAACGCCCACCGGGCCGTCGATATATATTCTGCGCAGTACTGATGCGCACCGCACAAACCACCAATCGGGGTTTGTGGGAGGCATCTCCCTATTTACCCCAGTCTTAGCAAACTCAGCCCATTCCGGGGGCTGAACCTTGCCCGCCGCCTTTAGCTCCTGGGCCACGGCAGCTATTAAGTCATGGGGAGGTACGTCGTAAACAGTTGTCAAATCCTTCAATCCTCCAAATGATAAGGAACAAACCAGAACCCTTACGCAGAAACAAGTATAAATGCTTTTTCCGAGCGATACGAATTTTGGCGTGCCTCTTTAGTTCTCCCGGCTTAATAACTTAGCTATTCTAGAAGAGAGATTTCTGCATTCGCTCAAAATTGCAGCAAATATTGGGGGCAAGCTCTATGCGCCAAAAGATACCGTCTCGATCTTCTGCATACGGGGCAGGCAGCTCGGGCGACATCCACACAGCGGCGGCGGCCGTACTCGTTGCACTTGCCGTCCCGGGCCAATTCCGTCCTCATCTGGGAGAGAGGATGGGGATTGTCCGGACCCCAGCGGACGAAGTGATTGGAAGATATATACAAACTGCGTGCACTCAATCAGCCCATGTTCTTCTCTTCTTCCCAAACCGTTGCCGATAAGCTGCCGATGTATTGCCGATATTTTGCAGATAAACTGTAGCTTCGGGCGCGGCGGGACGGATCAGCTTTTTCCAGCCATCCGTCTTCAACCCAGGCCACAAGATCGGTTCCTGGCCATTCTCTCGGAAAGGCCCAGCTCGGCGGCCACCTGGGAGGGGCTGTGATTGTCTCTCTTTCGGATCAAGGCATCTCTTTATCCTTCTCAGCCAACCCCAGCACATTGAGCAGCCCCAGCAGGTTCTCCCTGGACAGTGATCCGTCGGAGACCTTCTTCAGGACCTCTTTGGCATTGAAGGCCACACCCAGGCCAGCGTTCTTGATCATTAGGCAGTCGTTGGCTCCGTCGCCCACGGCCACGATGCTGTCCGGGCTGATGTTCTCCAGCTCTGCCAGCCGGTAGATGATGCCCCCCTTGGCCTCGGCATCTATTATATCTCCCCTTATCTCGCCGGTGACAAAGCCGTTCTCAATCTCCAGCTCATTGGCAAAGGTGTAGTCAAAGCCGAGCTGCTCTTTGAGGACATCGGTAAAATAGGTAAATCCGCCGCTGATGAGGGCGATCTTGTAGCCCAGGTGCTTTAGATGATGCAGCAGCTCCTCAGATCCGGGAGTAAGACGCAGGTCGGATGCAATCTCCTGCAAGGATCTCTCCGGCATCCCCTTGAGGAGGCGCACCCTCTGGCGCAGCGACTCCTTGAAGTCCATCTCCCCGTTCATGGCCTTCTCAGTTATCGCTTTTACCTGCTCGTCCACTCCCGCAAATCCTGCCAGCTTGTTGATGATCTCGAAATCGACAATAGTCATGTCCATATCAAAGACGATGAGCCGCTTCTCTTTGCGTGAGCGGCCCAGATCCTGAATCACCACATCCAGGCCGAGAAGCTCGCAATCCTTCTTCAGCTTATTTTTGCAATCATCCTCATTGCAATCGGAAAAGTCCGTGAGAAATTCAATGGATATGAGATCGCCGCGAGCCGTGACCGCTGCCCGTTCTATATTTATCTCATTTCCAGCGGCCACGTTTGCCGCATCGCGGATGATGCCAGGCCGGTCTTTGGCCAGAATGGTTACCACGTGCAGGTTCTTCTTCGATTTGCGCCGACCCCGGTACTGGCCGAGGGGGAGGAAATTGAATTGAATGCCGAGATCGTCAGCCTTTCTTTGCAGCCACGCTTGTAGCTCGCTGGCGGTGACGCGCGCATTGGCAAAATCTGCTACCACAGACATGACGAATATGCCCTGCATCACCCGCTGATCCATATCCACGATATTCACATTCTGCTGGGCAGGCTCCTCCAGGATATCGCGGATTAGTCCCGGTCTGTCTTTGCCCAGGAATGAGATGACCCAAAGATCGTTGTTCAGAGGGCACATCCCCCTTTTCTTAGCGGCAGCATCGGAAACAATGCTAACCATTCAAGCCTAAATACTTTTTCTGCCCAGAGATTTTTCATTGAAATGATCCCGAATCCCGGCGGTTCCGCTTCCGCTCGGCAACTCTCATCATCAAATGCCAGGTATTCTCGACAGCCGCGATGGTCAACCATACTAATCGATCAAAAGCAAAGACTATAGATGCTCGTGAGTACCAGTCGCAATCAACCAAGAGGTCGTTTATGCACCAATCTCACATGCTCATCAACGGCGAAGAGGTCGCCTCCTCATCCGGCAGAGTTGAAATCATCCGCAATCCGGCCAACCAGCAGCCTGTGGCCGAGGTGGCTGTAGGCACGCGTCAGGATGCCCGGCTGGCTCTGCAGGCTGCCAAGAAGGCTTTTCCCATCTGGTCAGCAACGCCCAGCCTAAAGCGGGCCTATCTTCTGCACGATGCCGCCCGGCTGGTTCGGGAGCGAGCGGAGGAGATCGCCCGGCTGTTGACTCTGGAGATGGGCAAGCCCTTAAAAAATGCCAAGATGGAGGTCCTCTCCTCTGCGGATGTCCTCGACTTTTATGCCGAAGAGGGCAGGAGAAACTTTGGTGAGTGGATTTCTTCATCGCACGGCCGCAGCATCGTGCTCAGGCAGCCCGTAGGCGTGGCTGCTCTCATCACTCCCTGGAACTATCCCGTCGATCTGTTGGCCTGGAAGGTCGCGCCCTCTCTCGCAGCCGGCTGCACCTTTGTGGCCAAGCCCCCTAGCAAGGCTCCTCTGGCCGCTACGGAGTTTGTGCGGGCGGTGAGCGACGCGGGCCTGCCGGCGGGCGCGGCTAATGTGGTGCACGGGCCGGGAGGCGTCGTGGGCGCCGAGCTGGTGGAAAATCCCATCTCCCGAAAGATCGCCTTTACCGGAGAGACACAGACAGGCCGCTGGATCATGGCCCACGCTGCGGCGCATATCAAGCGCGTCTCACTGGAGCTGGGCGGCCAGTCGCCATTCATTGTCTGTCCGGATGCAGACATAGAGGCGGCTGCCGCCTCTGCCGCCCAGAGGGCCTTCTCCAACATGGGCCAGATCTGCATCAGTGTCAATAGAATTTATGTAGCGCAGGAGGTGGCAGAGGAGTTCACGAAGCTGCTGATCTCGTGCGCCGAGCGGCTCAAGATCGGCAACGGCCTGGAGCCGGATGTGGACCTGGGGCCCATGTTCAGCCGGGAGCAGCGGGAGAGAACGCAGGGGCATGTGGCCGACGCGATTGAAAAAGGGGCAGAGCTTCTCACGGGCGGGCGGGAACCGGAGGGCGAGGGTTTTGAGAAAGGCTACTTCTTCAGGCCCACGGTGCTGGACGAGGCAGACCACAGCATGAGAGTGATGCGAGAGGAGACCTTCGGGCCGGTGGCCCCTATCATGAAATTCAAGACTCTGGAGGAGGCCATAGCTCTTGCCAACGACAGCGAGTACGGCCTGGCCGCCTATGTCTTCACCAATGACCTCAAGACGGCCCTGCGCGTTGCAGAAGGGCTGGAGGCGGGAGGCGTCGGTGTCAATGTCAACAGCGTGGTGGACCTGCAAGCGCCCTTTGGTGGGTGGAAGGAGAGCGGCCTGGGCCGGGAGCTGGGGCACTATGGCCTGGATGCTTATTTGGAAACGAAGCACATCCGCCTGGGGATGTGAGCACTATCAGCTCACACCTTTTCACAATCCCTCGGCAACATTCCGACATTTGCCTCTTTCTTCTCAAATAATTTCTTATAATTTCCCCCCATTCCAGCCCATCGGGGGTGAGCCGGGCCGAGACGACAGAACAGATTAAGCACTTCACTTTAATACTGGCATGACTGAAGGCCGAAGAAAAATCTGATATCTTCGGCCTATACCACCTGATAAACCCTGGAAATGGAAGCGCAAAGAATTAATATGATAGTCATATCTGCTAACCTAAACAAAAATAGTAAGCGCATATGTTTATAAATAAGAAAAGGACACACAACAAATCGTAGGGAGGGAAATACCAATGACCAACAATAAAGCAGCCTATCTAATGTCTCTTTCATTGCTCACCGTCCTGCTTTTTATTGCATCGGCGGGCCTGGCTGAGGAGCAGCAAGATCTAACCGTCTACTGCGGTGCCGGGCTCACGGGAGCTTTGAGCGAGATTGGCGAGATCTATGAGAACAGCAGCAACATGAGCGTTATATTCAACTTCGACGGCGTGCCGGCTTTACGTGCCCAAATTGAGCAGGGTGCCTATGCCGACGTTCTGGTCTCAGCTAACGTGAAGCACATGAAGGCATTGCAGTCAGAGGGCTTCATCGACAATCAAACCGTCCAGATCTTTGCCCGAAACAAAGTGGCTATAATCGTGCCTAATGACAATCCCGCCAACATCACAGGCCTGAAGGATCTGGCTGTCCCTGGTGTCAAGATCTTGATGGGAACAAAAGAGCTTCCTGCAGGGGATTATGCTCTTCAGGTTCTTGATAAGCTCGCCGCCGACCCGGAATATGGCCCTGCCTTCAAAGATGCGGTTCTGGCCAATGTCGTCTCTCAGGAGACCACTGTAAACCGCATCGTCTCCAAGGTCGCCTTGGGTGAAGCAGATGCGGGGTTTGCCTTCATATCCGATGTCAGCCCGCAGATGGTGGGCAAGGTCACAAGGATACTGATCCCTGACAAATATAATGTGATCGGAGATTTCCCGGTGGGCGTGCTCTCCCAGTCAAAACATAAAGATGAGGCGCAGGCATTTATCGATGTGATAATGTCCAATGAGGGTCAGGACATACTGGAAAAATACGGATTCATTCCGGTGAGATGAAACTTGAGGAAAAGATGGTGAAAAGAGATCTGCTGGAGGAGGCAAAGAGCCGCTTTATTGCGCTGCTAGAGTCACAAAGCAATGCTTGTGCATCCGCGAATTTGCGAGATGAGCTGGTGATAAGCCGTCCTCTCAGTGTCTATGAGGCCATCGGAGATACAGACAGGGATGACTTCCCTCTTATCCGGGAAAAAGAGGTGCTCATGCAGGCCGTTTACAGAGGCGCTGTCGGGCAGGCATTCACTGCGGCTAGCGGAGGATTTCGCGGCTCTCTGGGCGATGTCTTGGAGATGCCTCTCAACGGATGCTTCGAGCGGGCCGTACTGGTCGCAACCATGAATGCCGTGCTCAGGTACATGGGAAAGATCGAGCATACGGTTCACTGCAGAGATGATGGGCCCAGGAGATGCAAAGCCTCAATCTCGGACTGGATAAAAGGGCAGGGCGCAAAGAGGGTTGGGCTGGTCGGTTTGCAGCCCGCGCTTCTGGAAGCCCTGGTTCAGGCACTCGGTCCGGAAAGGGTGATGGTCTCGGATCTGTCTGCTGCCGGAGCTGATCGCTGTCAGGTGATGGTATTGGATGGAATGCAGGCTGAAAAGATGCTGGAGAGCTGCCAGCTCCTCTTGATAACCGGATCGACTTTCGCCAACGGCACCATTGACGATCTGATGAATGCAGCCAGCGGCTACAACAGCAGGGTCGTATTCTACGGCACCACAGCAGCAGGAGTCGCATATCTTCTCGGCCTGGAGAGATGGTGTCCTTGCTCGACCTGAGTTGATCTTATTCACCAGCATTAAAATCCTTTCAGTACCTGAGTATTGCTCCTATATTCCCAAGGCTTTCCAGGAAAGCGTCATCCTCCACTAAAACCACTTCCGCACCCCTTCTCTCTGCCAGCTCATAGAGGCTCTCCAGGCTGAGTGCCGCCGCCTCTCCGCCGCAGGTAGGGCACTTCTCGCCTTCTGAATCGATGTGTTGGCAGCTTGTGCAGATCATTCCAGGCAGGCTAAAGCCCTCTGAGATCAAAAGATAATTCACTCGCCCATCCTTCAGGGCATTTTCAACATTCTTCAGGCCATAGGCAGCAGGATGACCGCGCAGCACGGCTTCTTTCAGTTTTTCCGCCAGAACCTTTTCTCTCGAAAGCCCGTCCTCGTGGGCGAGATCCTTGCCTATATTCGCCAGGTCTTTTGACGATGCTTCCATAGAGGTATCCACAGTTCCTATGACCTTATCCTTCAGGGCTTGAGGCATCATCTCTATAAGCTGGCCTTTGGCTTCGGCTGGACCGACTACTACCAGGCCGCGCACCTTGGTCAGATCTTCGTTCTTCTGCAAATCCTCGATAAGCTGGGTGAAAAAGGAATCGATCTGCCCTTTTCTGAGGCGATTGTAGCGCATCTGGCTCCAACCTCCTTTCTTGTGCTTGTTCATAAGGTCTATGGAGGCATTCTCGTTCTCTTCCAGCAGGTTAGACTTCACCAAAAAGAGCTTTGCCTCCTGGGAGTCGATGAGCAAAAGGCCGTAGTCCTCGTACTCTTCCTTCAGCCTCGCCAGGGGGAGAAGAAATGGCGAACTATCATAAACAACGAGCGGCTCCGGCTCCACGCTTAATCTGTAGACGTGCAGGAAGCCGGCTGTGGCTGAGGCAAAGATAACCCTGCCACATTCACCTTTCACGCGTGGAGAAGACAGAGTGGCCTCTACCATGCCAAGCGTCTCTTGAAAAGCCTCCCGTAGATCTTTTGGCAGGGCTTTCTGTATGATACTCAGCCTCGATGCTACAAAGGATTGGTCGTCATCTCTTCCTGCAGTTCCAAAATATACTGTCAGGAATGTGTCCTTTGTATCTCTTGTCTCTGCCAGAGAGTGCAGGTCGATTTCTGTGAGGGATGTTAATTTTTGGTCCTCTTTTGCTTTAACATAAAACTCCATAAAAATATATTGCTCCTGCAAGATGATAAGAATATCCACGCCTTAGGGATTGGAAAACTTTATTGAAAGGTAAGCTCTCGGCAGGGTCGTGTCAGTTAGGTTATATCGCCACACCAGCGGTGTATCTTCTTTTCTGGGCAGGGGATGATCTATTCATGGCAAAAGACTCTAAATCAGAAGCACTCTTGGATCGCATTTAATTCAAGTCATTAACTGGCCTTTCCATCTTTTTCATACCCAGCAGCGCCATGGCTGCCAGCGCCGCCGCTCCTGCCCCAAAGATGAATGTCGCCTCTGCTCCCCACCAGGCCCAGAGGGCTCCGGCAACAAGGCTGGACAAAATGGCAGCCACACCAATGGCCCCGTAATAGAGTCCCAGAGAGCTTCCCCGCAGACTGCCGGGGGACAGGTCGGATACCAATGCCCTCTCCGAGCCGTCCACCAGCGCATAGACCAGTCCGTAGAGGGCAAAGAGCGCTATCAGGCCCGCTAAAGATGTGACAACAGAAAATCCCAGGGCGGTCAGGGCAAATAGGGCGTAGCCCGTGGCCAGTACTTTTTTCCTGCCCACACGGTCCGACCATATCCCCGCGGGCATGGCCAGTAGGGCGTAGACCAAGTTGAAGAGTGCGTAAAGCAAGAGGGGTGCGGCCACAGCCTCCGCCCCGGAAAAAAGACCCTGGGCGCGCAGGATGAAGAACATGTAGCTGAAGTTGCCTAGAGCGAAAAGACTGGCAATGACAAGGAAGCGTTGCAGCTGTGGGGAGAGGCCTGAACTCTTTAGTCTGACCTCGCAGCTCGAAGCCCGAAAGCTCTCCTTTACGCGGTAAAATGGAAGCAGAGCAAACACGGATAAAACTCCCGCCACCATGAATATGGAGCTGTAGTTCATGCCGCCCTGCCAGAGAAGATAGGCCAGGACAGAACCGATGACAGCACCAGTGGAGTCCATGCTTCTATGCAGCCCAAAGCCCCGTCCTCTATTGCTTTTGTCTGTTGACTCGGAGATCATGGCGTCTCTGGGAGCAGAGCGCACGCCTTTGCCGCTTCTTTCCAGCGTCTTGAGCAGGAAGACCTGCTGCCAGGTATTGGCCACGGGCAAAAAGAGTTTGCCTGCTGCGGAAATGGCATATCCCGCCACCACCAGAGCCTTTCTCTTGCCAAGCCTGTCGGACCAGCATCCTGCCAGGACCTTGAGCAGGCTGGGCAGGCCGTCGCTTATGCCGCCGATGAGACCGACGGCCATGGAGCCGCCTCCCAGAGAAGCGATAAAGAGCGGCAAAACGGGCTGAATGATCTCGCTGCTGATATCGTTGAGCAGGCTTACAAATCCTAATAATAGTATATTCTTGCTCGTTTTAGGATCGGACACGAGAGATCAACCATCCCAATAGCTTACATTCTATTAAGGACCGTATTTCCTGGATATTGCTTCGACAAGGCTTGCCGCCTCATCCGGCGTTAGATCCTCCGGCCGTCTCTCCAAAATGTCGGCGTCCAGCTCTGCGATTGCTCGTGGTCCTGCTCCCAAGGCCGCTAACCCCTTCTTTACTTTTTTGCGTCTATTGTTGAAGAGCCCCTCTGCCAGCCTCATGAAATCCGTCCCATCCGCCGCAGGCCGGTCCGATCTGGGCAAGAGTCGCACAATTGCCGAGTCAACCTGGGGCACAGGTCGAAAGGCCATCTTGGAGACCTTTTCTAAAATCTCGATACGGCAGAAGAAGCCCACTACCATGGCCAGACGGCCGTACTCCTCGCTGCCCGTTGATGCCGCCATGCGCCTGGCAAACTCCCACTGGTACATCAAAACAGCCGTCTCAAAGGGCCGGGAGAGCAAACGGTAGGTGATCTTAGACGAGATCTGGTAAGGAAGGTTGGAGACGATCTTATTGTAAGGGGGAAGCTCTACCCTCAAAGCATCGCCTTTTATCACTTGGACATTGGAAAATCGGCCGAAAAGATGAGCGGCCAGATCTGGATCTATCTCCACCGCATAAACATGGCTGGCGCGGGAGGCCAGTGCCTCTGTGAGATTTCCCGTTCCCGGCCCAATCTCCAGCACCCGGTCCTCCTGGTTGAGATCGGCATAGCTTGCGATGCGGGAAATCGCCGCCCGATCCATAAGAAAATGCTGCCCCAGTTTCATCTCGTGCGTGGCGCCGTGGTAAAGACGCGGTACTTGATCTTGTCATCCATCAGCTCGTCCTCGACGCGCTTGTAGATGATCTTTTCGGGATTGTGCAGCCCCTTTACCCGTTCCATCAGGTCGGCAAAGCTCTTGAATGGTCCCTTCTTGCGCTCATTGAGCACTGCCCACATCAGCTTTTTGCCTATTCCGGGCAGCAGCTCCAAGGCGTGCATGCGCGTGGTGATGGGTCCGGCCTCATTAAAGTAGCGAATGAACCTGGCCTCATTTTCCAGGATTATGTTCACAATCTGGTAAGTGAGCTCAAGCTTGGCGTTGTTGGACAGCTCCGCATAGTCGATTCTGCGATTGACATGGTCGATCACATCACGACTACCGCTGCCTATGTAGACTCGAGTTCCGGCCGTTGGAACTACGCTCTCCTTGGGTGTCATCTCCATGAGAACGAAGTTTGCTTCACCCACGGCCTGGACTAGAGGTTGCTTTTGGTAGCTCCTGGAGTCAGGAGTACGTCCATAGGGGAGGTAATCGAGAATCCTAGCTACCTCTTCTCTCTTCGGCGGTCTCCCCTCAGGCATTTGCCTTTACCCCCTGAATACGATCTCTAAAATACTGTTGAGCTCTTCTTCGCTCAAAGTGAACCGTTCTTTGGCATAAATCGCTCTCAGTTCATCTTTCGTGACGGGCCTGATATCTGCGATCTTTACGGCAATTACCTTGTTCATCTTTTCCAGCTTCATGAGCTCCGCTACCATCGCCAGGCTTTCTTCTGCCGTGCCCTTGCTAAAGAGCTCCGCATGCCTGATGGCCCGGCGCAGTTCGTAACCCAGTTCCTCTTCATCGGCTCTCTTGAGTCGGATCTGGTCTAGGATCTCCCTGACCTCCGCCATGGTCAGGATGTCCTCCTGCAATACGCTTTTGACAATCATCTATTTTTGTGCTGTAAGATGTTCAGGTAATGTGATCAAGGTCTTGGTGGCGTTGCCATCTGTGACCTTCAATACAAAGGCTCTGCCCCTCTTTCCTACGACCTCGCCCGTCTTTCCGTGGAACCTGGGGTGAGGCATGCCCTTGTGTATGCTTGGATCAATGATCACATGGACCTTTGCGCCCGTATCGAACTCCTGAATTGCCCTGACTACGGATGATTTGCCCCTAGCCCTGACTGTTCTGCTCAGCTTGTCTCTTGACTTCTTCCGCATTCCGTGATGATGTGCCATCTGATTCTCCACCTACATCTATTACATCTAATTCTTCGACGATTGCATCGACCCTAAGGGCTTCGGCGAGGTTCGGGCGGGTTCTGCCTCCATCTCCGGAGATCAGTTCCTTGATATACAGACCGCTGTCGCCTCTGATATTTATGCGGACCAAGTTGCCCGCAACCTCTAGTAGATCCGCGTTATGGACTTTTCTCACTCTGACCTTATCTGCTCTTCTGTGAGACACGCGAGTGGGCGTACGCTGATCAATCGACCCTTCCAATTCCTTCAGGACGGATTTAAGCTTTTCTTCTGAAACCTCTGCACCCAGCCTGACCAGGGCGGTGTAGGTCTTCTCAAATGTGGCC
>JBAQXX010000015.1:0-16755 GCA_049299735.1 Methanothrix sp.
CTGGTGCTTTTATTTGGACAGAAGCAACCCAAGAAGATCCGTGAGTTTATGCGCAGTTATGCTAAACTCGTCGAAGATCAGCCGGCTATTGGACAAACAACAACCGCTGATATGATCAGAACAAAAGAGGAGATATTCAATGATGCAATCCACGCAGCAGAATCCACAGATCAACCCGGACTTTTCACAGTCCCAGCAGAACCCCGACCCGATGCCGCCGTTGCCGAGAGTTTACCGAGTAACCAACTGGCGAAACCCGACACCGGAACAGATCAAGCAACTGGAACTGTACAACCAGGAAGTGAAAGCCTACCTGGATTGGTGGAAGCGACACAGCCAACCCGACCAACCGAGCCAACCCAACCAGGTGGATCAACTCAACCAGGTGGAGCAACCCAACCAGCCGATATAAACCCCCGTGCGCTGGTGGAATACGCGCTCAAGAACAATGTGCCCGTTCCGCCCGAGGTCTTGCTGAATTACCCCGACCTTGCGGCAAAGACCGCCAAGAACACAGAAGCCATGTTCGACTTCAATAACGGCGATAAGGTCCCGCTTGATTCCCTGGGTGACGTGACGCTCACGCACAATGACACGCTTCCGGTGCCGGATGATGTTCAGGCATTGATCGACCAGGCGGAAACCTATAGATTCGACAACAAACAAGCTGCGAGAAATTATGTGCAGTGGGTGATCGACGGCGAGAAGGGCGAAAAGCCTAATGTACCGCAGTCGATCATCGACGACTACGCCAATTCTCTGGATATTTTGCGCAACCATGCCAGGGATAAGAGCAAGGGTATTCCCACACAGACAGCGACCGCAAAGATCGAACGTGCTCCCGATCTGGTTGATCAGATCAGGAAGAGAAAATCAGAAACCAACAAGAGCACAACCGAATCTTATCAATGGCTGATCGATCGGGCGATTGAAGACGCGCGCGCCAACAAAGACGCTGCATTGCTTGAGAAATTATCCAAACTTGATGTAGATAGACTTCCGGAATCCGACCTAAACATGCTGAACCAATTGGTTCTCGGTTATGGTGGCGAAAAAGTCACGCCGACCGACACGCTCGTTCAAAAGGTCTATAGATTCAATCACGGGGATACCCCTTGTGTGGCCAACGTGTACAAAGATGGCCGCCTGGTTGCTTATCTTCCAGAGACACCGTTACCCGACACCAAGATCAACGACAGCACCCGAATCCTGGGATTGGATCCATTGGACCCGAACCGATGGGTATATGAAATCGACGGTGAGATCAAATCGGTTGACACGCGAAAGCCGACGTTTACCGAGGAACAACCCAGCGGCGAGCTCAACCAAAAAGGGCAGGGCGATCTATTTTCTCAGTCCGCAGAAGACCTTCCGCTCTTTTCCGGCACAGCACCGCGCGCTCAGGATGAATTATTCGCTCCCCGGCCAGAGAGTGGCCAAATGGGCATGTTCGGTGATCTTGTCCCCGAAGCCAAGCCGACCAGGATCATTGAAATCGCCGTCAAAGAGAACGGATCAACCTCTTATGTGCGCATAGATTTGAAGAGAACGGGAGTGATCCGGCAAACGCTGGCATTGCACCAGGGGGAAACCATGACCGCGCGCATTTTGGACGCAAACGGCAAGGTGATCGCTTCAAACGTGGACCCGAACGATGTAGTCAGCCCGAAACTCGGCAGCACTTTATTCCAGGTAGGAATTCAGACCAGAGACCGATCGCTGACCCCCCAGGAAGCCGACTTTTTAGCCACAGCATTGGTACGGCAGGGCGAAAAAGCGATTGAATTTGCCCTGGACGACGAACCCACCAGGTCCGGCAAGGTAATGATCCTGGACGCAGTGCATAAGATCGATGCGCAAATGGCGGAGAGGGTTGCCAGGAAAATAAGAACGTCTCTCTTCCAGGAAGCCAATGATGCGCCAATGGGTTCTGTTCCATTGAACGGCACCCCTGCGCTCGAACCTTACGCGCGCACTCTGGATGAAGTGAATAGTGAAATGATCCGCCCGATGCTGCAGGATATGCGCCGCTCATTCAAAGAACACATGGGCGATCAGCAGGTGAAATGGGGTGATGTGTCCGCTGCGGAGCGCGCTCAGATCAAGCAATACCTCAAGGGCACGGTTACGAATGACCTTGCCAGCACAAAACTCGCCGCCTTGAATTACGGTGATTCGATGCGCAACGGTGCCATGCTGGATTATTCGCGCCGGTACGGATTTGATAACGTCTTAGGCACAGTCTTTCCCTATCAATTCTGGTACACACGCTCGATGATCAATTGGGCAAAGCGGATGGTCGATAAGCCCTCCTGGTTTGCCATGTACACACGCTATCAACAAACACAGCAGAAAATGGCACGAGACGGCATGCCAACCAGGTTGAAGGGCAAGGTTCGGATTGATATGCCGTGGATGCCTGAATGGATGGGCGGTGGGTTATGGATCGATCCAGTCAATAAACTCTTCCCGTTCGACCAATTCGGCCAACCGCTTGAGCAATTCCAGATGAATAAAAACCAGGTGGACAAACGAGCCGAGCAGATCATAGACGAAATGCGCCAGGGAGAAGCCATCACCCCTACAGATGCAAAAACGGCATTGGAAACCCGGGCTGGCAGCGCGTGGGATCGAGCCGTAAAACAGGCAGAACTTGAACTGGATAAGAGCGCGAGCCCCTCAAGTATGGCTTCCATGATGATGCAACCGGCATTATGGTGGCAGGTGCCGGGGAACATTGCAGCCGGAACGCCAGAAAAGATCGGCACGTTGCCGATCACACGCACCGGGCAGACCATCCGCGACCTGGGAAAGAATACTTTCTTGCAGACGTTCACGGATGCCCTGGGTGGAGCTCTAGCCGGACCCGAAGAAGCGATCCGCAAAAGTGCTGGATTATCCGAGTTTGGACAATGGGGCGATTACTACCTTGACCGAACCCTTGCTGGAATGGCCGCAGACGGAGAAATAAGTGCAGATCAGGCGAGAATTGCCATGATCCAACGGTCAGGAGCGGACTATGAGGAAGCATACCAGCGGGTTGTGCGCGAAAACAGTTTGAAAACCCCAGGGGCTGCCGGAATAGTCGCGGCAAAAGAAGGCGCGAACCCAGGACAGGTTTTGAAAGCGACCTTGACCGGAATCTTTGGCGGATCCCTGTTCTCCGAGGGCGAGTTGAAAATGCGCGGATTGAAACCGATCTACGACAACGCATGGAGAAAACTCGACGCGGGCGATACCGAAGCGATCAACAAATTCTTTGACGATTATCCGGAGTATTCCGCACGGCTGGCATTGTACGACAAGCCGGAAGAGCGGCTACATCAATTCCTGGTAGATTCCATTTGGCAGCGGTACATGGACCTTGAGCCCGCGAACCGTCGGAAGGTGGCGCAGACATTGGGCGACGACTTCGAGAACTCGTTCTTGAACAAAGAAACCCGCTCCTATGATGCTCTGGACGATAAAACCCTGGCATCCTGGGCGCAAGTGTTGGGCAGTCAATTACCAGAAGTCAACGAGCTCAAGGGCACGCCGAAACTCACCGCGCCGGAATACTACAGCCCCGCCGTGGTGGATGCGGTGAACGCATTCCAGGAAGAACGGAAGACAAAATATCCGTCCTATAACGCCTGGCAATCGGCATACTACGAATTACCCGCCGGGGCGCAGCGCAAAGCATTCCTGGCGCAGCACCCACAACTAAAAGCCTACTGGACATGGAAGGATGCCTATACCCAACAGCACCCGGAGATCAGCCAATACTTTGAGGATCAAAAGGACGCGGAATCGACCGCAGCCCCAGCCGCGAAATCCAGCGGAACAAGCGGATCAAGGACGATCAAACTCACGCAGAAGGCGGCACAACTGACCATCCAGGCATTCAAGGACGAGAGAACCGCAAAATTCCCTGATTACAAGGCTTACCAGGATCAGTATTACTTGCAGCCGTCGGACGCGGCAAAGAAAGCATGGCTGGCGCAAAATCCATACCTGCAAAGCTATTGGGATTGGAAAGATCAATATGCGGTCGCGCACCCGGAGATCCAGCCGTACTACGACCAACTAAAAGCCTATGCCAAACAGCAGACCGACACCGAGGCCTCGGCGATAGAGGCGCAATTCTCAAGCGAACTCACCGCACCGTTGATCCGCTCCATCCTTGCCTACGCCACGGGCGGCAGTTTGAGCGCCGGGGCGAAGTCTGAACTGGACCGTATACGCCAGGAACTTGCACCGGAAATGACCGAGGACGAATTCTTGAGGCTGGTCTTAGGAAGTGTTGCACAATAAAAGTATGCAAAAGTGTAATCACTTGTAATCTATAGGCAAACACCATATAATCTAATCATCAGTCCGACAGATCAAAAAGACGGGACGCATTTATTTGCGCCCCGTCTTTTTTGTTCTCGGAACCATATCAGAAAAAAGGAGCAAGAAAATGGGAGACGAACTCAACACGGGTCTTCAACCTGGACAGGCTGGGCAGCCTGTAACCCCTTCACAGTCGGCAGATGTGCAAAGCCAACCATCCGCCGGGGAGGGTTCAGATGGAGGCGCGCCACAGTACGTTACCAAAAGTGAAGCTTTGCAAATGGCGAAGGACGCTGCAAACGAAGCGGTCCGCCAGGCACAGAGCCTAACTGACAAGAGCCAGGCTCGGATCATACGAGAGGTCGAAAGGCTGACCAAAAACGGCATTCAAGCTACTCCCGAACAGGTGCAGAAGATGATTGCCGCAGAAGAACAGTCCGCTCAATCTCAAACAGGTGCAATTTCAGGCCAACAGGCTGCCCAGCCCGCGCAGGAGATGCCCACTGATCCGATGGTACGCAAGGCGGTTTCCATCATGCAGGAAGAGGGCGGCGGGGTAATCCCCCAGGACGCGCCGGAATACAAATTGATCGACGCAACAACCGACGATCCCGAAGTATTCCTCAAGAGCGTTCATGATGCTTCTCAAGCCTACGCCAAGCGTACCGGAAATCTCGCCAACCCCGCGCGTATTCCAAGCCTATCGAACGGGAGCGAGACGCACACACCGGCTCATATCGACAAAACGGGCTTGCAAACTCTCGACGATTATTTCAACCGGATCATGCCGACCGGCTAATCCGAGTTGTAAGGAGGATTTACCATGTCGCCTGCCGTACCTTTGACCCTGGCTGATTATGCAGCCGAACCAAAAGAATTGCTTGCGGGTATCGCAAAGATTCTGCGCAAGAATTCAAAGTTTATGGACATCCTGCAATTCGTGGACGTTGGCGCGCTGAGCGTCAAAGTGCTTCGCGAAGGCAAAATGCCCGACGTTTCATGGCGTAATGCTGGAGAACCTCACACCGGCGTAAAAGCCACGAAACCAGACGAAGTTACCGAGAACGCTTTCAGTATCGGTAATGCCATCACAGTCGATAAAGTCTACATGAAAGACAAGTCGGCTCGACTGTACAACCCCATGACCTACAACACCGATTTGGTCGTGCGCTCCATTGGCCGGAACTTCAACGACAAATGCATCAACGGTTTGCCAGAAGACATGAAAAACCCCGTCGGTCTTTGGTGGAGGGTCAAGAACAAACTCGCTGCTTCGCAGAACATCTTGGCGAAATCCGGCGGGTTGGATATCAGCCCCGATGCCACAGGTCTTACCGCGAACGGTCAGGCGTACATCGACAAACTCGATGAGCTCCTGTATGCGGTCACGGATAACTTCGACGGCGGCAACGGTGTGTACATCCTCACCAACGACACCCTGATCCAGCGCACCAATTCTATCTTCCGCCAATCGGGTCAGACCGATAGCACGAAAGATACCCTGGGTCGCGTTTTCCTGACCTACAAGGGCGCGCAATTCATCGACATGGGGATGAAGTACGACGACATTACCCGCGTCATGGGTGATGTAGAAGCTCTCGATGGATCAGCCTTGACCGGCGGAACCGGAACGGCTGCTTACGCTGTCAAGATCGGTAAGGAAGATTTTACCGCATGGCAGGAGTACGCCCTCGACGTTTCCGAGCCGAAGATCATGGACGATCAGGTAACCTATCAATCCGTGGTTGATTGGGTGGTTGGGCTGGCAATTTCCAACCCGCGTTCAGTCGCACGGCTCTTCGGCGTAGTCGCCAAATAAGGAGGCTTCCAATGTTAGATAAGAATCTCTTATTGCGTGATGGAACCGCCGCATTGTCTGCGTCAGAACCCACGCCCCCCGCCAAAGATTTTGGCGGTCAGGATTTAGTCCCCCTGGTTTACCAGGTGGACGTACCTATCGCCCCCACGGGCACGACCCCGACCCTGGATTGCGTGCTGCAGGGCTCCAATACCAGTGATGTTGCCGGGTTCGTCGATATCGCTCCCATCCCGCAGATCAACGCAAAAGGGCAATTCCGCAAGGAAATCATCACCCCTTACCGCTGGCGCCGGATGAAGACCACCCTGGGCGGCACAACCCCGAACTTCGGGAACGTGACCATCAGCGTACACCCCGCTGGGTTGTACGACGAGAAATAACCCGAATCATCAAAGCCCGTTCAGAAATGGACGGGCTTTCACCTATCAGGAGTTTTTCAATGGCTAAAAAGAGTGCAATTGTTGAAGAATTGATCCCCGTGGTGCCAGAAACCGAAAGCGCACCCGTAGAAACAATTTCGCCCGTTGAACCCGAAACCGAACCGGCACCGGAAGAGAAGATCGATGCCGAAACGACCGATCCAACTCTGCCAGCAGAAGAAGAACCCAAAGCAGAAATTCTTGAAATGCACATCAACAAACTGCACGATCTGCGCTTCAAGGATGATGCGGGGTTCGTTTATCGCCTGGAAGACTACAAAGGCATTGGAACCTATTGGCTCGTTCAAGTGTAGTACTACCGCGCCCGGCTGACCCCAATCAATCTCTTGGGTAAAAGCGGCAGCACACCCCACACCAAAACGGTGATCAGAACGGGCATGACCGGGCGCGGATTCCATAAATCAGAAAACAAAAGGTTTGAGCATGACGACCTTATTTGATGCAATTTTGAAAACAGCAGAATGTCTCAAGGGATTACGGTATTCGACCAGTACCGCGGGATCCGCTTCGAGCCTGACAGACGCGAATATCAACGAACCCGACGGTCATTTCAAGCGGGGGACATTATTCTTTCGGTCTGGATTGTTGGCAGGAAAGACAGCAGTTATCTCAGACTTTATTTCAGGTACTTTCTCGTTTCCAGCGCAAACTTTCGTTGTTGACCCCGGCGTTTCGTATGCGGCAATGGATTCGAATTACACCCGGGAAGCCCTGGTCGCGGCGATCAATTCCGCATTGAGTGTATTGGGTCCATTCCCAAAAATCACGACCGATGCAACCCTGCTGACCGTGACCAACCAGGAAGAATATACCCTGCCTGTTGGCGTGTTCAACGTCAAAAAGGTATTCATTGCAACGAGCCAGACCGAGCCTTTGAATTACCAGGAGAACAAGGGCTGGTTTGAAGAGAACGGCAAACTACATTTTGATATGCAAACCCCATCAACCGACGGCATGCAGATCAAGATTTATCACGAAGCACCGCACCCGACCGTAAATCTCGACACAGACACGATCATGAACGCAATCTTTCCGGATTTATTGTGTTGGACCGCTGCGTCTCGCGCGGTCATTGTACGCATGGGTATCGCAGAAAATTCAGAACCGCACACCAAAGAAATGCTCCCGTTCGCGCAGCAAATGGCGAACGCCGAAAAGGGGCACGCGATCAAACATTGGCAGAAAGCCAGCCGTCCGAGTGGATGGTAGGAGGTAAATCATGCTTGCAAATCTTGTAAGAGTTGTTTCATCCACAGTTGGCACGGGCGCAATCACCCTGGGAGCGGCCGTCTCGGGCTGCCTGACATTCGCCGGAGCTGGGATCGCTGACGGATCAATTGTCAGTTACGGCATTACTGACGGCATCAATTCCGAAGTTGGGCGCGGTGTCTATAATGCCGGCACCCTTTCCCGATCCTTGATTTTGGCAAGCACAAACAGTGGGGCGGCCATCAACCTTTCCGGGTCCGAACAGGTATTTATTACTGTATTGGCGCAGGACGTACCCAGCATGGAAGGCTGGTATAGATTTTGGAATACTGCAACGTATGTTTCACCCACAAGTTTTTCTCTCCCTGGAGATTTCACGGCATTTTTCAAAATTGGCGTGAAGATAAGGGTCAGCAATTCAGGCATCAAATATGGACACTGCCTTTCCTCCTCTCTTGCAGGGGGTATAACGACGGTCAACCTGGTGCAAAACACTTCATTCAGCCTGGCAAACGCTGCGATCACGAATATCGACATAAGTTATGGAAACCCACCCGATTTTCCGTATTGGTTCAATTACAACATAACGGGGATAGCGAATTCCAACGTGATTCTTAATGGTAGATACAACGATGAAGGTAGAACGTGCAAAGTTCAATTCAAGGCGGCGTTTACAGGTGGAATTACGTTTACCACCATGCCAACATTGCCAATCGCGGCGTCCGCGTCCATGCTCGATTTTTCAGTTGTTCCGTTTAAACCTGTTGGATATCTCGATTCTGGCACGGCGTGGGTTGTGGCAAACCTATATATGACCATTATGCCTGGCGCCACTACTTTTTCTTTGAAAGCCGGAACTAGCGATATGTCTGCTACAAACCCTATCACATGGGCGAACGGTGACGTATTAGGTGGCGAATTCGAGTATGAGGTCTAGTCTCCATTCCAGAAACCCGAAAGAGTTCATCTATGAATGATCAAGTACGCGCGTTACCAACCGACAGCAGAATCACACACGATCTTGAGTTGACCGATGGCGTTACCAGTCTTGGGTTGATCTTATGTAATAGCCGCGGCGTTCCCATTCAAAGCGGCAATCCCTGGTCATTCAGACAATCGGGTTCGCTGCGTACCTCTTTGCAGATCCGGCAGGGCGACGCGGATTATTCCGATTATCAACTGCCTTACACCCCGTTCACACAGAAAGATTGGTCAGGTGGGCGCGGAAACGAGGATTTCGAGAAGGATAAGACACGCTACAGCGACAGCAATTCTCTTGACACCCGCATGGGCGATATTATCCTGGCTGGTAAAGTGACAGAAGTACCCTTGATCAGCAGCCCTATTGTGATCGAGCCGATCATCAACGATATTTCGATGAAACAAACCGCCACAAGCAATATGCGGTTCGCCAGCAAGCACATTCCATCAAGCTCGTTCATGTTTACCAATATCAATCTGCGCGTTTCGCCAAACTCAATATGCAAGATCGAGATCATCAAAGACGCTGCGGGAGTACCCAGCGCGGCACCTGCGGACATGGTAGCCAGCGCATTGTACACCCCACCAGCCCCGATTATCAGTTCTTCCAATGCCGGGGCTGATGTAGGACGCGCTCCGTTGGGATTGAATGAATTGGGACGCGGAATCAACGTACCCAGCGCAACAGAAACGATCCTGGTGAGCATCCCTATTTCCGGATCGATCGTTTATGGCACAACTTATTGGGTTGTGATAACGAGCTCAGCAATAGGGTACAACACCCTGGCGGGCGGGGTGGTCAAGAAAGAGACAACCCCGGGCACATGGGTTGATTTCTCGACCGCAGACAATGTTTATTTCAAACTGACCGCAATCAACCAGGGGATCGTCCAGTTATTCAATTACAAAGGGGCTTTATATGCCGTTGTAAAACGCGACAGCGGCGCAACCTCTCAACTGTTTTTGAACGGTTTTCGAGGGGTGGCTGGCGCAGGTTCAACGCAGAGCGTAATAGTCGCCCCTTCCGGCTGGTTCTTCAATACAAACGAATTGACCGGATGCAGGATTCTAGTTGTCGGCGGCAAGTGTTACGACGAAGTTCCGAATTTCAGGAAGATCGTCTCAAATACCTCAAACACCATTCAACTGGATGCTGGATTTCTGAACACCCCGGATAACACGACCGAGTTTGTTATTTTGGGGCGCGATCTCTGGTCAGAAATTCCAAATACCGGATTCGCGGGAAGCGTTATCAATATTCTGGTGGCAAATGAAATGGTCTATTTTGCGCAAGGCGAAAATACTGTGATCCGCAAAATGCGCGAGTACAACAATGCCGGAGTTTGGACGCGGGAGTTCGCAGACGAGGGCACAAGCAAAGCGTCATTCCTGCGGTTACTACCCGCGCACACGGGGAAAATTCAGATCTGGAAATTCAATAACCCTGTGACCGGATGCCCTCTTGCGGCTTATGCAACCCCAACTGCCTGGGGCACGCCCCTTGATTTCACGACAAAACCAACCGAGCTTGCGACCACAACCGATTACCCGATCAAGATCGGCGACGCGCGCAGCAAGATTACCAATGTGGTGGGTTATGGCGAACCGATGATCCCTTACGTGCTCAAAGAGGATGAATTCGGCTCGATTGCCGATGGTGTATATGCGACCGTGCCTATTTCAGAGCTCGGGCAGGTGCGCAGCGCAACGAACGGAGCTGCCGCGATCCAGTTTGGCGTTTATCTATTCTTTACCGTTCTCGATGGTCTTGAGCGATTTTATCAAAACCGCCTGGATGATGTAGGACCCAACCGCGACGAAGGATTTCCCGCAGGGCGAACCGGTCAGATAAGCTGTATTGTGTCTTATCCTGGAGGTCTTTACCTGGGGATCGATGCGACCGCCGCCGGTACATCGTCGGTTTTGTACTGGAATCAAATAGGCTATCACGAAGTCTACCGCGCCCCGATGGGTCAGCGAATCCGCAGCATGTTTGTGCAGGTCATTCCAGGAACGGCGGTGTCAAGGTTGTGGATCGGATTATCGACAACAACCGTATGGATCCCGGTCACCCTGAACCCGCGCCAGCAACCCGAATATAGATATACGTCTTCTGGAACACTTACCTCGGCATGGTTCAACGGCGGATTCAAAGAGATCAATAAGTTTTGGAGATCCATTCAGGTATATGCGGAAAATTTGAGTAGCGGTCAGTGGATCGGAATGGAATATCAGACCGACATGGATGCTGATTTTGTCGCGCTCCCTGACATTTACGACACAAGCCCGATGAAAGAGGTTTTGATGACACAGAACTTCTCTGCATACGGGAAACGCTGGCGGTATAGGATCACCCTGCACACAAACGACCCGGCAAAAACCCCGCGGGTAAAAGCGATTACTGCGCCAACGATTACCCGGCTGCCGCCAAATAAAGCCTGGTCTCTAACCGTCGTTGCCGATGATGCGCTGGTAGATCGACAAGGAACGTTGCAAACGCTGGGAGCCGCGGGATTGATCAGCCAACTAGAAAAATGGGCTGACAGCGAAACCAATCCGCTGCCACTGATCATGCACAGCCCGATCGCTGCGTTCGACAATCGCCGGGTATTTATTGAACCGCCTGTAGCGCAGCCCGTCGAAGTTGAGAACGCCGCCGAGGTAAAGACGCTCAAGGCAATTATTACCCTTTCGATGTATGAGGCATAAATGGCTAAACAACCCCAAGCCCCTCATTTGAAAGTTGAAAGTCCGCCGGAAGATATTATCGGGATGGTTCAGGGCACGATCCCGGATTCAAAAAATGAATGGTTCGTTGCCCTTGCGCTGGATAAATTGGGAATTGACTACTCCTACCAGGTGCCGCTTTATGGCGGGCGAAACGTCCGGGGCGGTCAGGTGATCGATTTTGTCGTGTATCACCCGAGGTCGATCCCCGTGTTCATCCAGGGTGCGTACTGGCACAAGGCAGCCACGGAGAGCGAAGACATTTTGAAACAGCAAGCGGCAGAGGCTTATTACAAAACACGCCCCGTCTTGCTAAGTGAAGAAGAAACAAGCACCAAAGATAAGGCATATCGAGCAGTTTTGGAAAAAATAGGAGTGTGAAACTATGTCAAGACCAGATGGAAATGACGTAAGCAAGTGGCAAGACGACAACGCGACCAAAGATCGCAAGGTCGATTTTGCCAGGATGAAAGCCGCGGGGAGCGAATTTTGTTACATTCGCGCCAAGTATGGCATTTGGGACGATGAGGACGCGGTAGATCACGGCAAACTTGCCCGTGATGCCAATATGCTCTTCGGCTGGTATGGGTTCTGCGATTACAAGCATTACGACCACTTGCTGCTTTATTCGAAAGAGCGGTTGTTCGCAGAATTCCAAACGCAAGATCCGCTGATCGCCTGGGGAAAGCAACAGGCGCGGGCGCTATGGCTCTTGATCAAGTCCAACCCAGGTTCTCTCGCGCCCGTGATCGACGGTGAAGAATGGAAAGCCGATCTCGGACCAATAACCTACCTCAATATAAACAGGGTTTTGAAGATCATGCTGGCGGAGCTGCAGGAAATCAGGTTGTTGTCTAAAGGCGTGTACAAACCCTTTACCGTCACCATCCCCACATTGGGAACGATCACTATTTCGGGTAATCCCGGCTTCTATTCCAATTATGGAATTGAGAAGCAATGCAGCGCAGCCTTTGGGGAGTTTTGGCTCTTCCATGCCGGGTATCCGGTATTGCCAATTGACGACAAACTACCGGAGAATGCCATGCCGAGGATCGCCGGTCCGTGGAAAACCTGCGTTCTTTGGCAGTACGACAGCGAGGGGCACGGCATTGAATTTGGCGCCGAATCCTTCCACATTGATCGGGTCAAATTCATGGGAACACATGAAGAGTTGGCGCGGTTTGGTGCGAACAACACACCTGATCCAACCCTTCCGCTTTTCGACGAAGACCCAATCCCCGAACCGACCGGCATTAGCCGGAAGGAATTTGCCCTGGCGACGGTCGTATGTGCATCCAATCTAAATTTCCGAGACGCACCCGGGACGGCGGCGGCATATCTCGGAACGATCCCCACTGGAACAAAAGATTTAGTCATTCTCGAAACCAGGAATGACAACCGGGCGAACCCCTGGGCTCGAATTGGCTATAAACAATGGGCTGCTCTTCGCTACAACGGCGAAGAACTGCTCAAATTTCAATAAAAAGGACAATGATTATGTCACCTGATACCGAACTCACATTACTACAGGATGTTGCAGTCATCAAAAGGGATGTCGCAGGTTTGAACAAGGCAGTCAACGGCAACGGAAAACCGGGGATGTACGACCGGCTGGGTATTGTCGAGGTCGATGTCAAGAATGTTGACAAAAAACTTTGCGCTCACATTGACGAAAACGAAGAAAGCGAAGCCGAGGAAAAACAGCGCAAAGCCGGCAGGACTGACTTTACGAATAAAATCTGGCTTCTGGTCATTGGCGTGTTGATTACCCAAGTGGGCGCTGCCTTTTTGGGAGATTTTCTGTTGTCTCTATTCAAATAAAGGAGTTGTGAAATGAAAAAAGTATTTTCTGTTCTTCTGATCGTGCTGCTTTTGACGGTCCTCTTTGTAATCCCCGTGTCGGCGCAGGGGGCGACCGATCCCCCGTTCAAAGTGGATCAGACCGAGGACGCCTTGAGCGTTATTGTCGGGGTGGGGCTCTCGCTTCTGTTCTCGTATTTCCCCGGGGTGTCGCTCTGGTATAACACCAAATTGACAGGTAATTACAAGCGCCTGGTGATGATGGGAGCCATTCTACTTGCCGTGCTGGTGATCTATGGAATGGCCTGTTATGGATTGGTGAAGGGTGTTGCATGTACCCAGGCTGGCTTTTGGGATGGTGCGAAATGGTTTGTTCTCACCCTAATCTCAAATCAGACCACAGATCGTATCTCACCCAAAATTGGCAATAAATCACCGTAAGCCAACCTATTGAATCAATGCCCCTGGGCGACCAGGGGCATCTTTCGGAATGGATAAAAACCAATGAGATCAATTCTCGCGGTCCATTCGGACACGCACGCCGGACTAAAGATTGCATTGATGAATCCCGAAACGACCTTGTTTTCCGAGGACGAACACGGGAATTTCAAACCTTACCATCCTGAATTATCGTTGTCGCAAAAATTCTTATGGAGCTGGTTTAGTCAGAACATTCAGACCTTGAAAGATATTGCCGACGGCGACCCGATCATGGGGCTGCACCTGGGGGACGAGTGCAACGGCAATAAACACCCGGATCTATTGGTCAGCGACCGCCTTTCGGATCAGATAATTATTGCCGAATATAACGCCATGCCCCTATTGAACCTGCCGAATTTGAAACATTACCGCCAGGTCGTCGGAACGGGAGCTCATAATTTTGGGTTCGGCTCAAGCGCGATCTCCCTTTGCCATTCCCTGCAGAACCTATACCCGAATAAAGACGTTCGACCGCTTTATCATGGACTATTGGATTACCACGGTGTGACGGTGGACTATGCACATCACGGACCCGGGCCGGGTACACGGAATTGGCTAACGGGAAATGTCGCCAGATTCTACCTGCGCGACCTGATGCAGCGCGAGATCATGCATGGCAACCCGCCCCCGCGCCTGGTGCTGAGAGGGCACTATCACAGTCACGTACATGAACCCCTTGAAATGAGCGGCTACACATCGGATATTTACATTTTGCCCTCTTACTCGTTTTTGAATGATCACGGAATTCAGGTGACCCAATCACAATACGAGGTCACAGTTGGCATGAATATCTATGAGATCGAAAACGGGGAAATTTTACGGATCCACAAGGAGCATAAAACCCTTGACCTTCGCACCGTGGAGATAATCGATGATGGCAGAGAAAATACCAGCATTGACCCTGGAAATAAACAAATTACTGCATGAGATCACGGGGAATACGCCAAAAGTGGTTGACGAAGAAAACGAAGTGACCGCCAGGATGCTTGCGGTCAGCAGCGGAATTTCAGACAACACAGCGCGCGCCTGTTTGGAAAAGCTGGCGAAAGAAGGAAAGTTGATCGCCAGGAACGCAAAGACCAGACGCGGAAACAGGGTCGTTGCTTATCGAAAGCCGTGATCGATCGCTTGCCCCGCGTTGTATAATAATTTTGAATTGATCACTCCGAGCGTAAAGGCGTAAGTTGAAGCGATAAAAAGGTATATCAAGAATGGGCGCAAATCCCTACCGGAGTAATTGAAAAAAAATAGGCGGCGGTGTGGATGTGACACCGGCTAATAAACAGGCATCAAGTAACGAGCGATAAAGGCTCGCGAACGTGGCCGAGCGCAAGAGCGTGCGATTCGCAAATCAGGTTCAAATCCTGACCGCCTATATAGCCTCTCCTGCCATGCGTAGGCAGAGATCATAACTCCCCCGAATCTAGGGGAGTTATGCATTATCGTTATAACCGATCTGCAGGGCTGTATTTCGCATGCGCCTTCTGAATGTCAATATCCGTGAGGGCGAGATACCTTTCCAAAACCGCAGTTGATTTATGACCGGTGATCCGGCGCAATTCCACGATCGGCATGCCGTTGCGCAGACAGGCGACGCAGAACGCACGGCGGAAGTCGTGAATCCCCGGAACTCTTTTGAGCTTAGCACCATGCGCTCGGCGTATCATCACCGCCCGCAACCCGGCAGGGAGTAACCGCTTGCCGTTCTTACTTATCCACAACGGCGCATCGTTTGCCAATGAAGTGTGCTTGCGTAAATATCGCATTATGTCGCTGGTCGCCAGGGAATGAATATACACATCACGTGCATAGCCGCCTTTGCCGTCGGCAACATGAATCCGGCCAATATCCAAATCTAGATCGCTGATGTTCAGGGCTAAAAACTCATCCCGGCGTAATCCAGTATCGATCAGAACAGATAGAATTGCGCGGTCGCGAGCGCCGTAGAATGTTCGCTCTTCGCAACTTTTGCGCATAGCAGAAACATCTACAAGGGCGACCCCAGGCAACGGATTTGAGTGAGGTGCGTTCTGTTGAATTCTGGCCATTGGATTGTCAATTTCGTATTCTACAGAGACCCAAGTCCAAAATGTTTTGATAGGGCGGTAGATGATCGACTGACCACCTGCATTACGCGGTTTTCCGTCAAAGCGGAACATCGCTTCTGCCAGATATTCGGTCAGGTTCAACGCAGTAACATTCTCAATATTCTTGACTTCTCGATTGAAGAGCCACAACCGCAGACGGTCCAGGTGATACCTATAGAAATCAATTGTTCTCGGTCTGACGCCTTGTACAGAACGCGACAGCAGGAAGAACTTCTCGACCTCATAAATCTGGTGAACTTTTTCGGGTTCAGTTTTTGCGGAAATCATATCGCTCTCCCATAACCCCTATATATGGGTTCTATCTGGTGCGATACCGCCACAGGCGTAGGTTGAGCGCCCCCGGTGAGATTCGAACTCACAACCAACAGCTTAGAAGGCTGGTGCTCTGTCCATTGCGCTACGGGGGCTGTAGACCGCCACGGGTGGGAGTATCACGGTCTTGGTTATCCTATATGTGCTGGTTTTGGCACCTGCACAAGCCGGTGTACTTTTGCATAAGCAGGTGTGCTTTTTACTGATTTATCGATTGCTGTAATACTTGAAAATCTTGATGCTGCGTACTAGAAAGAAAACTCCCAGAACCCCGAATATGGCAGTAAACCAATTCAGCCATTCGTTTGGCGGAATAATCGTGAAACCAAAAATAAAACACAGAATGGCGTAAACGATATTTACAAACCCTGCCGTCTTTCCGGTTGCCGTGACACGTAATGGCATAATAACCTCCCTTTATTGTGATTACTCGAAATTAAAAGTTATTTTCAATGCTGCCAATTCTGCTTGAGCTTCAAATAACTTTTCGGAGTAGCTATCCATTGCAGCCGTGACTTTTTCTTTATCGGCGAACCCAATAAGCAATTGTGCCAACGATATATAA
>JBAQXX010000016.1:0-12275 GCA_049299735.1 Methanothrix sp.
AAGCTCTTGCTCAACAATACCTTTCCCAAAACGTAGATACCCCATTTGGCATGCTAATCCCCCAACTTATATGAGGTATCACGTATTCTATATAAATCTTATTAAATTGACTATTACTATTGATAAATTAATGAGGATCTATAATGATTATGGCATAAATGATCAGCTAACCGAAGACGCATGGATTGGATTTTGGCAAGGATTAAATATAGTCGTTCTTCGTCCAAACAAGGCAGTGGCCGTAGCCTGCTATAATCTGTATATGGATGAATCTGTTCGTGATAGCAGGCTGAGCCCAACGGATTTGGTTCATTTGGGCTATGCTATGGCTTATGATCTCGATTATCTCATAACAACAGATAAAACCCTGAGGAAATACAGAATTCCAGATGCTTTTCCGCTCGTGGTGATGCATCCCAAAAATGTGGATGAGATCTTTTCATAATTTTAACAGCGATATTTCTAGTTGTCACCACCCCCGCACCTGAGCTCGCCCGCCCGGCCCCGCCAGCAGCTCTACGCCGAGGACAAATTCGCCGATATTCTGGCTGCCGTGGATGCCTGCCTGCCCAAAGACGAGGCTGGCAACTTCATCGCCGAGCAGGAACGGTCAGATGTGGTGCACGATCTGCTGGCCTTCCAGGCGGAAAGAATGCTGGAGATGAACAAGCAGAAGCAGCAGGAGATCAAGGGATTCCTGGGATGGCTGGAGAGCTACCTGGGGGCCAAAGTGGAGGACCTCACGCCCAAGACAAAAGAGATCAGGATAGTTGAAAAAACTTAAAAATCCATGTTTTTAAACTCTTCAATCTCAACAGGAGTCGCTCAAAAGCAGCAAATCAAAGAACATCCGAGAGCATCTGGCGGCGCGGCCCCTGCAAATCCCGCAGGAAGAATCCGGGCTTCAGCTTTCCCCTCACCCGAACTCTTGCATAGACTAGGATTTTATCATTCTGCCCGGACTTTTCCGCCAGCAATGCCTCAAGAGTATCCTTTTCCCTTTCGGACAGCTCGATCTCGCCCTCTTGGCCCGTCGACCAGTCAAAGATCCGGACACGGTACTGGGTTTTGATATGCAAAAGAGCCCCCTTTTCCCGATCCTCGTTCGAATGTATGCGGCAGGCATACTCAACAGGACTGTCGAACTCCTGGCATGCCTCATCCGGCAGGCACAGTCCCAGGTCGGCTACACCCAGATCGGGGTAGCCTTTGCTCTGCCGCTGCATAACCCGGCATTTGGGGCAGTTCATCTTCAAAAACCACTCCTCAAAGATCCGCTCTTCTGCGGCTGCCGCATCAGACCAGATCTTTTTTGCCTCCTCCCGGCTGTAGCCTGCCTGTCCCAGAAATGAGGCCAGGATAGCGGCGGTCCTGTGCTTGCCTCTCTGGGCTGCCGCCCCGGAGATTATGCCCCTGATGCAGGGCGGGAAGGCCTCCTCTCCCGCAGGCTCTCGGGCAGTCCAGAGCATCTCCTCGCGTGGTTCAACGGCCTGAACGGATATTTGTATCTCCTTTCCCTCTGCGGGCAGAGGGCCGCGTCTTTTTGAGGGCATCTTTATGTTCTCTTGTGGCCTCCCACGAAATAAGCCTGTGTGTCCTTGCCACCCTGCGCCTGCTGGGGCACGGGCGCTGCGCCCTTGGAAGACTCATATTTCATTCTCTCTTTGAGGATGCATTTGCCGCCCCGCAGTCCTCCCAGCGGGTTTTTGGGAGTGCCCATGGAGTTCATGCAGCGGGCCATGACAGCCGCGCCCCGCGCCAGGCCGTCATCCACGAAGACCACGTTCTTTTCCACCTGCTCGTAGAGCCCCAGCTTCTCCAGCTCCTCCAAAATAAGTGCGGGCTTGCCGCCGCTAATTCCCGCCCGTCCGGTCACTCCCAGGGCAGTATCTTTGGTGACGACTCCCTCCTCGACACCCACCTGCACCAGCCGACGGGCCACGCGAGCCATGGCAATGTCCAGGGTGCCGAAAAGAATCTTCAGGTTACCGGATTTATAAAGATCGGCCCCAATTTTGGAGAGCTTGGGAAGATCGCTGCCGTTCACTCCCACATCGCAGCCGATGAGAACGACGTTATTGCAGGCCGCAGCTTGCGGGCACACCGGCACGAGACCGAATTTGGTTCGGCTTGCCGGAACCTTTTCTATTACTACCAGCTCGTCAATCTGGTCCGCGTACTGCTGCGCCTCTTTGCCGTAGTCCGGCTTGGTCTTGCCGTCAAAGATATCCAGTGTGGCTCCGGTCATCTTGTCCACCAGTCCCGTTCCCTGGACGACTGCATCGGGAATGGCCCCGGCAAGACCCAGAAGATTTCCTATGGTGTAGGCATAGGGAAGATCACCGCTCGTAACCCTGCCGTCCAGTGTCGTGCCGAAGTCCATGGAAAGGCATGGATTTCTAAAGTCCACATCCGTCCAGCGGCTGCCTTCCTTTATGCCGGCTGTGGCAAGCTCGCCTTCCATCTCGTTGGCTACGACTTCCACGCCGGTAGAGCCCTGCGGCGGAAAGCAGGAAGCCACTGCGCCCATGAAGATCACCTTCTCAATCATGGTGTAACGCTTGAACTTTTCCAGGATGTTATGGATGCTCATCGCCGGAGTCATGAGCCGGGGCGGAACTCCGGCATCAAGGCACCCCTTTGCCAGGGCCTGGATGAAGGCGCCCACCTGGTCGGGCGAGTCCAGTTCGGCAACCACGCCTGTGGAGCGCACCACAAAGTTCAGATCGGTCTTGATGTCCAGGCGGGCCTTATCGTGGCTCTCAATGAGAGTGTTTTTCACCAGTTCGGCAATAGACTCTCTGGTAAGCGCCGTTGCGTTAATGGTGTGGGCAAATACCTCCTCCCCGGCTTTTGGCCTTCGCACGTCTCTGGTCATCTTCACGGTCTTATCGACGATGTAGGTCTTGCCGGTGTTCATGTCCGTGGCAGTGAGTATGCATTTGGTGGTGGTATTGCCAACTTCCACCGAGGCCACGATGTAAAACGGTTTGGTGCGAAGGTCAAGGTAGTTGAAGTGCGGGCTGATGGCAATGCGAGGCGTGGGTTTGGACTTGAAGAGCCGACCGAAGTTCATGGTGAGTGGAAAAGGAGGAGGTAAGATTAAAGCTTTGGGTGGGACGATTGCTTTAAATACATTCATCCCCATTTAAAACTTGAGTATTTTCTGTTCGAGCATCTTCTCTCAACGGATATTAGTCAATATTTGGGGAGAAACGAAAATCAGGTGAAATGAGCATGGATCAACCGGACATAGATCAAACCGAGAAGAAGAAGAATGAATTGGTGAATAAGTCAGGACGAATGGCCATATTGGAGGAAGACAAAGCAAGAGAAGCACGCAGGTGGCAGCGCAAGAGGGAGACTATCAAACGGTTCGCCGGGACGAAATGAGATACAGACAGCTTTTGCATTAGAATTTTCTTATTTGATTAGCGCAATAGATTATCGCAATCATCTATATGTATTGTGAAGAGAACGGGAAGATGGCGATCCGCGGCAAAATACTGTTTTAATCTCCCTCCTTTACCCGGATCCCCCTCTACTCATGCAGGTTTCTTTCCGGAATTGGTCGATAGGCCAATTCATGCCGTGATTCTTGACATAACAAAAGAAATATATATCAGATGTGACTATATAGCGATTGGTGAGGGGACATCTGGTATCGACAAAGACTATAATCCCTTCTAAGATGCCCTTATCACCATTCACATTTTAATCCTTCACACCATCCGTAGTCACTGTGAAGACTGCTTCGCCATCCGGCAGGTTCGGTGAGTCCACCAGTCTGGCAATGCGTTTTTCGCCCTTGGACTTTCGCAGGTACAATCTGAAAGTGGACGTGTGCCCCAGCACGTGCCCGCCCACAGGCTTGGTCGGATCGCCGAAGAAGGTGTCCGGCTTGCTCATGACCTGATTGGTCACCAGGATCATGGCATTGTTCAGATCGCCAAAGCGCATCAGGTCATGCAGATGCTTGTTCAGCTTCTGCTGCCTGTTGGCGAGAGTGCCGCGCCCCACATACTCGGCGCGAAAATGGGCCGTCACTGAGTCCACGATGATCAGGCGCACGGGATATTCCGACTCCTTGGCCTTCTCAGCCAGGTCCATGGCGCTCTCCGCCAGAAGTATCTGGTGATTGGAGTTGAAGGCTCTGGCCACGCTGATGTTTTTTAAGAAATCAGCCGGGTCGCGGTCCAATCCGTCAGGAGCGGGTGGCAAGCCCTTCACCATCTGAGCGATGCGCTCCGGCCGGAAGGTGTTCTCCGTGTCGATAATGATTACAGAACCGTGCAGGCCGCCCATTTCCTCAGGCAGTTGTACGTTTATGGCCATCTGATGGGCCACCTGAGTCTTGCCCGAGCCGAATTCACCGTAGAGCTCCACTATGGATTGGGTCTCCATTCCCCCGCCCAAAAGCTCATCGAAGTTCTTGCTGCCGGTAGTGATCTTGCCCACCAGCTTTCTGCGCTCCAAGATCCGGTCACCAGTCTCAAAGCCGCCCACATCGGCAGCTTCCCGGGCCCCGGCAATGATCTTGGCCGCAGTGGCTTCACCCACCTCTGCTGCGCTCACCAGCTCGCCTGGAGAGGCAACAGCTATAGCTTCCACGGAGCCAAAGCCGGCCTCGCGCAGCTTTTCCGCAGTGGCCGGACCCACACCCGGCAGATCTTCCAGTAATTTTGTCGGCATCTTCCCAGTTCCTTAGAATATTCCTCAAATGAGAGTTCTCAGATCATCTTTAACAACGTTATCCAGGCGGGGCGAAAGTAATCCTGGTGCGCCATCCGCAAGACAGCTCCAGTTCCTCGTTCCAGCCGCTCTTGGCCAGGGCATCTATCAGCTGTGCTTTGTAGCCCAGATCCAGGGCCCCCAGGAGATCCACATGCTCGGCCCACAGAGCCACTTTGATGCGGCCCGTCTCATCGGAGATGTAGATATTGGCAACTCTTCCGACTTTTCCGTCATCTCTTTGGAACTCCCGCACCTCTCCAAGGCCGGTCACAAAGCCGGAGACGCTGCAGAGCATGCCCGGCATCAGGTCAGCAATGGGCGTCATCTTCTCTGAGAACTGCACCTTTTCGCTGCTCTTTTTAATTGTGCTGCAGCTTCCGGTCTGAATCTCCAGCGACCCGTACCTCTCCCGGCATGAGCCGTTCCTGACCTCGATTGTCTCGCCCTTCTCGAGCGGCATTGCCGCCTGCTCATTCCAGAGGGTAAGCCTGATCTTGCCGGTCTCATCTCCTAAAAGCACTGTGCGCACTTGCCCTTTTCCTCCGTCTTTGCGCAAAAACTCCCTGATCCCGCCCGGATCGACAACGACGCCCAGAAGGCTGACCTCACCCATGTCGCTCTTGATCTCTGCAATTTTATAGGGCGCTGTCCTCGGCAGTATGTCCAAGTCCACCTCCTCTATGCCCCCGCTTCTGCCCAGGCTCACCTCAGTTCCCGCGTAGCCTTCTTTGGCCAGCCCCCTCACCTTGAGGCACTGGTCTACCTTCAGATCTCCGGAGCGGACCAGCTCCACCGTCTCATCCCAGAGAGCCACGCGCACAGATCCCGTCTCGTCGGCCAGCGTCAGGTTGGCGACCCGTCCCATGGATCCATCCGAACGGGGAAACTCGCGTATCTCGGAGACGGCGAGCACCCGGCCCGTGAATGTGACATTCCCCGTCTCCGGCCTGATGCTGCCGATCTTTGTCAGCACCTCGGTTGCACCCAGGTCCCGCGCCACGAGCAATGCAGCCGTCCTGCCATCACATAGCCCCGCCATGAGGGCTACCTTCTCCTCTACTCTTGCCTGGAAATCCTCCGGTGTTATCTGATCTGCAACCTGCCGGTAAATCTCCTCAACTTGCGCGTCCATACCAGATCATCCATGAACTTTATAGCGCTCTTCCAGGTACTTGAGATAAGGAGCATGACAGGAGGCCAGGAAGGCGTTACAGACCGTTGCCGGGTCTCCGTCCGCCGAAATAGCTCCCTTCTCAATGAGTATGGCCCGGTGGGAGATCTCCTTGACGAAATCAACATGGTGGCTGACCAGGATTATAGTGGTGCCAAGCTCAGCATTTATCTTCTTAATGGCGTTAGAGACCTCACGCATGGTGATGGGGTCGATATCGCCGAATGGCTCGTCCAGAATCAGGATCTTGGGCCGGGCCGCCAGGATAATGGCTAAAGACGCCCTCACCAGCTCTCCGCCGCTCAATTGTTCGGGCAGCTTCCACATGGCTTCTTTATCAAGGGAGATCAGATCAAAGATCGGCTCAGCATACTTGCGGGCTTCTGTCGTCGGAAACCGTGGGAATAGATCTTTGAATATGTCTCTGGTCAGTCCCAGAGCCTCAAGAGCGGATTTGGCATCCTCTTCCGACATATCCGTCATTGCATAAATGACATCAAGCACCTTGTCGCTTATGCCCAGCTCCTCAGCCACAGCCCTGGCATGGTCAATCACATCAGTGCCCTTGATGCCCATTTTATAGGCGATCTGATCGAGTATGGTCTCTCCGGCATAGAGAGCAAACTCCTGATACATGATGCCTAAAGACCGGCGCACATCCATTCTGTAGGGCGAGTAGGTAATCATGTCCACCCACTTATCACCATAACGATAGCATACGCTACCCTCGTCCGGCAGTCTCACGCCCTGCATGATCTTGAGAAGTGTGGTCTTTCCCCCACCGCTGTTGCCGATGATTGATGTGATCTCGCTCTCGTTTATATCGAAGTTGAGGTTCTCCATTCTGAGGACATTCAGAACCTCTCCTGTGCAAATCTGGCAGCCTCTCTTAGAGAGGCCTCTCACTTTGATGAGAGGCTGAGCATCAGGCCAGCATGCCAGAGGCTCCATTTTTCCTATCCCTTCCATGAACTTGTCCAGGACAAGCCTCGGTTTCCCATCTGCTACGATCTTTCCCTTCTCCAGCCAAATCAGTCTATGTGCCAGATACTCATGAATCTCGGGCAGATGCGACACTACGATTATGGTCAGATCCAGCTCCTTGTTCACGTTCTTGATGGCATCTAGCACCTCTTGCTTGGTGGCCGGACAGGCCATGGTGGCCGGCTCATCCAGCAGCAATATTTTGGGCTTCTTGGCCAGTTGCCTGGCTATGAGCAGCCTTTGTTTCTCGCCGCCGCTGAGGATGGTGGCCAGATGCTGCGCTTTGTCCCCCAGGCCCACCAGCCGCAGGTAGTGCATGGCCTCCTGGTACATCTCATCATAGTCCACGTCCTCGATAATAGGCAGAACCTCATAGCCGGTTTTCCTGGCATGAATTCTTCGCACCACGTTTTTGAGGGCAGTCTCTGTCCAGAGCGCGAAGTCTCTTTGCAGATGTATGGCAGTAACGGCCATCTGCGCCCTTTTCACATCGTCGCTGGAATCGGGTGTGATGGTCATTCCATCCAGGAGTATCTTGCCGGAATCAAAGCTCTCCATACCTCTCAGGATCTTCATGAGGGTGCTCTTGCCTCCCCCGCTCTTTCCCACCAATCCTAAAATCTCACCAGGCCTCGTGGTGAAGCTGACATTTTCAAGAGCCACAACATCTCTGTCCTTCACCCTGTATGTCTTGGACAGATTTTCTATCTGGAGCAAAATAAAAACCTCCTACCTTACCTTAGTTCCCGTTTCCACAAATTCACGAGGCCGGAGCAGCACGGCCTTGCCGACTGCATCTGCGGCCAGGAGCATGGCTTGCGACTCGACGCCAAAGAGCTTGGTAGGCTTGAGATTGGTCAAGACGACCACCTGCGTGCCTACCAGCTCCTCCGCCGAGTAGGCCCCGGCAATGCCTGCTACAACCTGACGAGTCTCGTCTCCGATATCGACCAGGAGCTTGAGAAGCTTCTTTGAGCCCTTAATGGGGCCGGCCTCCTTAATTTCACCTATGCGTAAGTCCAAAGATCCAAACTCCTCAAAAGAGATTTCACCTTTCTTCGCGGCCGTTTTTTCCGCCAGCTTTCCCTTAACTTCGGCTTTCTCTACCCTTTCTTTAAAGATACTGTCCAGCTCTTTGACGAATGCCTCTTCCATGCGTGAGAAAAGAATCTCGGGAGTGCCGAGCAGGCCTCCTTCCGCCAGAGGAAGCAAAGCCTCCTGGAAAGGCTTTTTCGCCACATCTCCCTCCTGGCCCAGTTGCTTCCAGGCATTTTGCATTTTGGAGGGCATGAACGGCTCCATGAAAAGGACCAGCGCCCTGGCGATCTGTAGACAGCTTCTCAGCACGGCGCCGGCTGAGGCTTTGTCGCTCTTGACCAGCTTCCAGGGCTCATGGCTCTGGAAGTAGATATTGCCATAATCCGCCAAAGTCATCACGCTATCTGCGGCCTTCTTGAACTCGTACTCCTCCAGGCCGGATACGACCTCATTTAAGGTCTGATTTATCCTGGCCATGACCTCCGGGTCGATCTCGCCCGGAGGCACTCTGCCGTCGAAGTTTTTAACTGTGAATGTCAAAGCACGGTTGAGGAAGTTTCCAAACGCTCCCACCAGCTCGGTGTTTACCTTATCGGCAAAGATCTTCCAGGCGAAGTTGACCTCTTTGTTGTGAGCTGTGTAACTGGCCAGGTAGTAGCGCAGCAGATCGGGATGAAGGCCCTTATCCAGGTAATCGTCTTTGACCCAGATGACATTGCCCCGCGATTTGGAAAACTTCTTATCATCGATCTTGAGCATGCCGCTGGCAACCACTGCAGAAGGCAGGGTGTACCCGGCTCCTTTGAGCATGGCCGGCCAGAATATGCAGTGATGGTAGACTATGTCCCCGCCAATGAAATGTATGATCTCGGCCCCATTCTTCCAATAGCTTTGCCAGTCCCGGCCGTTCCTGGCACACCACTCCTCGGTGAAGGCGATGTAGCCGATAGGTGCATCCACCCATACATATACCACCAGATCTTCGTGTCCTGGGAACTTGATGCCCCAGGCCATATTGCGGGTTATGCACCAATCCTTCAGCTCCTGGCGAACCCACTCCATAGCGTAATTGCGGGCGGAAGTCGTACCTCCCAACGTCTCAAGATACTGGAGCAGAAAATCCTTGAATTCAGATAGCTTGAAGAAATAATGGATCTGCCTGCGATACTCGGCCTTTCCGCCGCAGACCTTGCATACCGCATTTTTGATCTCTCCCGGCTCCAGATGGCGACCGCAGCCCATGTCGCACTCGTCGCCGCGAGCTGGCTTTCCGCAGTACGGACACTCTCCCTCCACATATCTGTCCGGCAAGAAGCGCTCGCATTTGGGGCAGTAGGCCAGATCGATCTCTTTAGGATAGACGTGGCCGCCGTCCATGAGGGCTTTGACAATCTCTTGCGTGCGGTTGTGACAGGCGGGATCGTCGGTGTCGCCGAAGAAGTCGAAGTCGACGCTCATCCCTTTGAAGACCTCGTTAAAATGCTGATGATATCTGGCGACGAGCGCTTTGGGCGTCATTCCCAGGCCTTCGGCATTGACCACGATGGGAGTTCCATGGGCGTCCGAGCCGCAGACGAAGAGCACCTCTTTGCCCATCTTTTTCAAACCTCGAACGAAGATGTCCGCAGGTACATAGGTTCTTAAATGACCTAAATGACATGGCCCATTGGCATAGGGCAGGCCGCAAGTTACAAGGATAGGCGATGACAATGAGAACACCGCCTCTGCTTATGATGAAACAGGCAGATATAGGTTTCCCAGCCTGAGCGGTCTCGCCGTTTCCTATGAATAAGCTCTTGGATAAAATGTATATAATTGAATGGCAATCACATGAAAGAAAATAGAATTAGAGACAATAGATATAACGGGGGTATCAGATGAGAATAATTGTACTAGCCCTTCTGATGGCTTTAGCCTTCGGAACGGCCCAGGCCACGCCGCTACAGGGCAGCGATGGAAACGCAACCGTAGTGCTCTTCGGGGCGACCAGAACGCCTCTGGATGATGAGAATGCCACACAGGAGATATTAAAGGTCGATGTCGGATTCATGGGTACTGAGAATGCCACATACCAATTGGTAGATGCTGATAATAATATCTATCCGGCTGGCCTGTACAAGCCTCTCTCTTCCGGAAAACAGCTTGTTTACTTCCTGGTTCCCAAAGACAGCCTCTTCAAGCTCATGAATGTGACGCCAAAAGGGGGCGCGCCCATTTACATCAACTGGTGGGCGACACCCAAAGGCAGCAATGATAATCTGATAGTAAGGTACTACGGAATCACTGATTGGCTGATAAATCCCGATGAACAGGGGATAGTAGTTCAGGTCCGCGTACAGAATAACGGCACTCGAAATCTCATTGTTGGCCCGGAGAACTTCACTCTGCTGGACCAGTGGGGCTGGCCATACCGTCCTACCCTGGGCTTTGATCAGCAGATTGTCCTGCTTGGAAATGCCACAGATCGTGTCCTCGTGGGCTTTACCGGCATCTCGCTTCTCAGTCGTCCTGCCGCCCTGGCATATGACAATGAGGCATCCAACAAAATCTTGATCATGTTTGAGAGAGACTACGTGCCGCTCTCAGATGAGCTGGTATACGGTGCCAATGCCACTGCGAGTGCAGCCAGCGTACAGCCGGCAACTGTCGCAGCTTTGCCTGCCACCGATCAGACAGCGCAAAGCGCGGCGGCCGTGCAGGCTACCGCGCAGCAGAACACAAGCACCAAGATCAGCTCCATTAAGGAGAAGGTAGCTGCCAGCAAGGCGCGGCTCGAAGCCACGAAAGAGAGTCTCGATAAACAGACGCCGGATACAAATGAAACAGCCAGTACATCTGGCAACGCATCGAATAGCTCATCGAACATTTCCGTATAGCCAGACGGACGGATTTCCGGGGATATTTCAAGCCGCCTGGGAATCTCCCAGGCATTTTCTTAATAAGGCTTCAATAGCCAAGATTTATGAATAACATCTGTCTATTGGAGACAAATACCTAAAAAAGCACCCAAAAGAATATATCATAACATTGGAGGTATGTTATAGATGAGATG
The DNA here is from genome assembly GCA_049299735.1 of Methanothrix sp. GTDB lineage: Archaea > Halobacteriota > Methanosarcinia > Methanotrichales > Methanotrichaceae > Methanothrix. Next base: position 10,980 of record JBAQXX010000016.1, read on the forward strand.
GATGGCTCTGGCATTGTTCATAACCCTATTACCGGGAATCGCTCAAGATTATCCTCTGCAAATGAGCAACGGGGTCGTCAACTGCACTATCTTCGGCTCCTTCAAGGACCCAGGGTTTTCTGGATTCTCTTATTCCGACTCATATTCCGTCCTGGTTGTAGACACTCGCCTGACCAGAATAAACGAAAGCGATAAACAGCCAATTCGTGCTGCCTACACCCTAACCGATGGAAACGACCGGGTTTTTCAGACCAATTCTCAATATATAAAAGAATTGCAGCCAGGCCGCAGGCTGATCGGTTTTGTTGTCCCGAAAGAGACTATTGCCAAGAGCCTGACTATAGATTTGTCTCAGGACAAAGCGGGTGGGGAGCAGTTCTCGCTTCGCTTTCCCGAGCTTGTCAACTCCAGCAACCCAAATGTGACCTTGCTCTACTACGGGGTGCTTCGGTCCGGCATATCCTCCAATAAAAAGACCATAGAATTAGATGTGGCGATCACCAATAACGGCACGAAGAAGCTTTCCATTGATGCCAATAACTTCACATTGATGGACCAGTGGGACTGGAAGTACGACAGCAGTGAGTACGACAACTATGGAAAGAAGGGCATGTCTGCAATGATGCTGGCGCAAAATGAGACCATTAGATCCGGCTTGATATTCAACTCAGTCTCGCCACTCAGCAGACCGGTGGAGCTGATCTACAGGTATTCCAATAACAGCTCTCTGACAATGAATATAGATCTAGAGGCGGGCCTTGTCCCTGCCATCCAGGGTACGAAGGTTTGTCATGATTGTGAGAGCCCAGCGGAAGATACCTCCAGCCTGGGAGGCTCCATCAAGGCCACCAAAGCCCGTCTGGCCAAAGTCAAGAAGATAAATAGCACAACAGAGAGCGCTCCCAAAGGACGGGATGAACTTTGATGATTACTTGGGCTCTTCTGGGCAAGGCTGAGCGCAATAGAAGCTAATGCGGTATTCCACAGCGCAGATGGCCACTCTGCCAGCCTGTCTCAGGACAATTTGCGAGACAATCGGATCCTGGCTGGCATATGTCATCAACGATGCTGCTTTGCCTGCGAAGTGAGGCCTTCGCCAGAAACTGCTTGCCAAGAGTCGATAGAGAATCAAATGGTCTACAGCAATAGAGCCGAAGTGAGCGAGCCTTCATGCGTCTTCGGTTAGCTGATCATTTATGCCACAATCATTATAGATCCTCATTAATTTATCAATAGTAATAGTCAATTTAATAAGATTTATATAGAATACGTGATACCTCATATAAGTTGGGGGAT
>JBAQXX010000017.1:0-4451 GCA_049299735.1 Methanothrix sp.
TTAACTGATTTTTATTAGTGCGCATATCGTTAATCAAATTATTACTGATAATATAGGCTGCATCGGGTTTTCCGAGTCTCCTGGCGTTTTGTGCATACTGATCCTTAAGTTGATGATCATTCATCAGCCAGAGATTGAGCGTGCGTTTTAACTCGTCGTTTGAACTAACCACGACCGCAGCGTTATTTTTCAATAAGTATTTTACGTTGCCGGTTTCTTGGCCAGAAATCGAATCAATGATGATCATGGGCAGGCCGCAAGCCAGCCCTTCGCTGGTGATCAGACCGCCTGCTTTTGTGATCAGAATATCTGAAGCAAGCAGCATTTCAGGTATGTTTTCAACAAAGTTATAGCAATGAATGTTGTTTTTCCACTCTTTGGCGTTTATGGCTTTGAACAACTCATCATCCCCGCCGGCAACAATGCAAAGTTGAAGCACAAGGCCGCATTCATCAACAGCTATCATTTTTTCCAACAAATTTTGAACTCTCTTACTGCCAATGGCCAACAAGGTTGGTAGATTGGAATCCCATCCAAGCTGTTGTCGGAGAGTCGATTTATCACGGGTTTCTGCTGTAATTCGTGTATCAACCGGGATACCAGAAATGACCACTTTTTCAGGGCTTATGCCGCACTCAACGGCTTGATATTTTAATTGTTCTGAAGCCACAAAATATTTGTTTGGGCCAGGATGAAACCAGGTTCGGTGAACATCATCCAGGTCGGTCACAACAGTATAAAATGGAATTCGCAGCCTCAATATAAATAGAATTCGCCTGATTGCAGTGATGAATAATGGAAAAGTGGATATGATTCCATCAGGACACTCATCAAGGATTGTCTCGGTAACTTCCTTGATAAACAGTTGTGTCACCGCATGATCCGCCATAAGACTAAGGGGATAGTGATTAAGCACGTTAAAAACTATGCCATAGATTTCTCTATGGTTGCGGGAGGTGTCATCATACTGGACCTGTGTTTTTTGGACTATACTGGATAATCCTTCTCCCTTAATGGGATTCACAATCTTACACTCCACTTCGTCAGCATGGATTTGCTGCAGGGCATTCTGAATTGCCGAAGCTGCCCGACGGTGTCCAAACCCAGCATCCAAAGTCAGAATTAAGATTTTCTTTTTCTTATTCATTATTATTTCCTTTCAACTAATTATTGTTTGGTGTTGCAGTCAAGTTGACCAAAAAGGCGTTAGTTTCATTATTTTTATAAAAACCCTGCTTAATCCTGGCTTGTTCCAACATACGTCGAATGCGTGGTCGATTAAACCGCTGCAAAATGATAGGAAATAAGTTAACAAGAATCGCGTAGAATATCATCCCAATTCCGCCGATAAAACTGTTCCATAAAAAGAAAAAGAATCCGGGGATCATCATGACCCAATGACAAAATTCCGCCCGCACACTTTCCTTCAACCAGCGTTCCAAATAGGCAGGATCAAAAGAATCAATATGTTGAAGAGAGAAATCGTTTCGGTATAGTTTTGAACCTTGAGGGATAAATTTTTTCCAGTCGCGGACTTTGAATAACCTTTGGTAGATACCACCTTCTTTTTCCCATGATTGTGTCTGATAAAATGACCGATCAATTGTGATCTTTTGGATTGGGATAACCGAACATAAATAGCCAATCCCAAGGTGAAGGATGACCCAGATAATCACATCCGCAACAGCGGTTACAAAGGACGAAAAAAAGTATATTTGCATTGGTGTTTCTTTCTTTACTCAGCGCGACAATGGTAAATATTTGCACGCATGTAACCCAACTCAAGCATATTCATTTGGGATAAAGAATTGAATTCTCTTAGGTAATTTGTTTAGGTGACCAGAGTCATTTCAAAAAGTAGCTAACCGCACTGGAGCTGTTTTTCCCATTGTGATAACATAAAAGAATGATTAGTCCAAACGCGATAGAACCAGGGGTATTAAAAAACTTCAGATTATTTATTGGAGTGCGATTAGCACTGGTATTAAACTCATTGTTATACTTGGTGATTTGGACCGGTTGGAGTATCGCTTCAAACCTTAAAGTTTTAATTGTGATTGTGATTTTTGACGCTGCACTACTTTTTGTTTTCCTGTCGTGTTCACGATTAATTAGCATATTCAAGAAATTCTATCTACCAATTGCAATCATTTGGGCAACCTTGGGACCGATGGTCCAGGTTTATTTAGGTTTCCTCTTCACAGAATCAGATATGATTCAAATTTCCACTTATTTCATCACTCCTCTGCCTTTTTTGGTGATGTTTATTCCACTGGTGATCGTAGCCTGGCAATATAACCAGCGTTTTGTTTTTTATTTCTGCGTTTCGACATTTCTCCTCGATTGTTTATTTTCCATCCAGGTGTTTTCTTTTTCAACTACGGCCTTCGTAAGCATTATCAGCATTGCGCTTATCCGAACTATCCTGTTTTTGGTGGTTGGGAACATGATTACACGTCTAATGAAGGTTCAGCACGAACAGCGCAAACAATTGACCGAAGCCAATGACAAACTGGTTCGTTATGCCGCAACGATGGAACAATTAACCATCAGCCGTGAACGAAATAGGATGGCGCGCGAGCTACACGATTTAATCGCTCATACCATGAGCGGTGTTGCAGTAGAACTTGAGGGGGTTAAGGCAATGTCGAAAGTTAAACCTCAACAGGCTGATGAATTATTGGATCACTCTTTATTGGCAATTCGGCAGGGGCTAACCGAGACGCGAAGGGCATTAAAAGCCCTCAGATCATCGCCTCTTGAAGATCTTGGTTTGGGATTATCCATTCGCAACCTTGTGGATGCAATACCCAATAGCTCGAGTTACAAATTAGAACTACAAATAGACAACAACATTCAGGGATTTCCTGTTGAAGTCGAACACTGCTTTTATCGAATTGCCCAAGAAGCGCTTAATAATATTGTGTCCTATGCCCATGCAACCACAATTTGCATTACACTGAATCAAGAAGGAACAGTTTTGAAACTTTCCATTATAGATAATGGCACTGGATTTAATGTCGACACCGTTGACCGGGTTGAGAAATATGGTTTGTTGGGGATGCAAGAGCGGACTGAAATGATTGGTGGATTATTGATCATCTCAAGCCAACCAGGTTCTGGTACAAAAATTGAACTGATATATGGAAATCACGCATGACTCAAGCGAAGAAAAAGATACGTTTGTTGATTTGCGACGACCAATCCATAGTGTGTGAGGGGCTGCGTGCGATATTTGACACTGTACCCGAAGTGCAGCTTGTTGGAATTGCGCATAATGGGCTGGAGGCTGTGGACTGTGTATCATCACTGTATCCTGACTTGGTTTTGATGGATTTGAAGATGCCTGAAATGGACGGCGTACGAGCCACCCGAATCATCCGCGAGAAATTCCCTGAAACGCAGGTGCTCATCCTAACCACTTTTGATACTGAGGAATGGCTTCTCAATGCTGTACGCAGCGGTGCTGCCGGATACATCCTCAAAGACACTCCCCGTGAAGAGTTGGTTAAAACAATTATCGATACTGTAAACGGTCTCCATTTTATTGATCCGCAAGTGGCAGGCAAACTGCTTGAGTATGTCGCCAATTCCCAAGCTTCGCCATCCATTCAAGATCAACAACTGATAAACACTTTAAATGATCGCGAACGCGAAATCCTCCAATACCTGGGGCGCGGATATACAAATGCAGAAATTGCGCATTCTTTGTTTTTAACTGAAGGCACAATAAAGAATTACGTCAGTAATGTTTTATCAAAACTAGGGGTAACAGATCGAACCCAGGCCGCCATCTTGGCGGTAAGGAATTCATTAGAATAAAAAGACAACCAGACAGAATGAATAATAAAAAAAACCAGCCTACAATGTGTCCACTCAGGTTGGTTTTTGGGTTGGTATAACTCTTCATTCGATAAGGCTTCGACGCAGCTTTTTATAAAAGAATTTCTCTTTTTATAACTTGTTCCTTGAGATAATATTCACTTCACATTCCCCAAAAACTGATCCGAGATTCGACGGGATCTTTATACGGCGACAAGATCAAGATCGATATTAAACTTTGTTTCGTTTAAATGAGTTAAGAGAACGCACAATGCCCTTTTCCAATTTTACGTAAAAAATATCCATAGCTCTAAGGACATTCATTAACCGTCCGACTCATTATCTAATCTTCTCAATTTAAGCCCAGGGTCAATCTCGTCTCATCATAATTCGCACAAGCATAGTGGAAGAATAACTATTTACGCGGATCATCTCTGCGATATATTTCAGAATGGGTACAGCAAGATTTATCTTGCGCCTCCGCAGGGAATCGAACCTTGAACCTACTGACATCGTCCCCTCAATGGGGATTCGAAGTCATATTAAAATCAAAGCGCCCCCGCAGGGATTTGAACCCTGAACCTACTGACATCGTCCCCTCAATGGGGATTTGAAGTCATATTAAAATC
>JBAQXX010000018.1:0-47018 GCA_049299735.1 Methanothrix sp.
GACTTGGGGATATAGGGCCAATTATAATATCCCTTGAAGAAATAACTTGCTGTTATCTGGTGAAATGCAAGTTGGTTCTTGCTACTGGATATTACTATGAAATTTACAACAAAACTGGCACGCTACCAAATTATAGCTCTTTCATCGATTATCTCAATATCATCTCGAACACTTAATTGGTGAATTTTACTTCCTTAGTTTTTCCTGGCACCTAATTTAAACATGACATTGCATGTAAAATTCCCATTCCGGCCCCCTTCCAAAATCACCTGTCAAATGATGGCGGAGCACCCCGATGCAAGCTGCGGGGTATTCGAATAAATAATTATGAAATCTAAACTTTCCTTGGAGTGCAGGACCACTGAATGCGTAACAAAGAACACATTGCAGCGACCAACCACCTCAGCTAGATCAATGACCCAGGCTCGCCAGGGAATTCCCTGGTCGGAAATTATTGCCCTTTTAGATGTCCGGAATGGGAAAAAATTTGAGATTCAAGAATCCACTTTCCCCTCACCCCATCGGCTGCTGCTGGCTGATGCAGTGCACCGTCCCCAGGCCGTGCACCATCTCCCGGCAGTTGATGCCCACGACCTTTCGCTCCGGGAACGCCTCCCCAATTATCTTCAGCGCCACACTATCGTTTCTGTGCCCGAAGACCGGCACCATGACCACATCGTTGCCGATGTAGAAGTTGGCGTAGCTGGCGGGCAGCCGGCGCTGTGCGCCCACCTTTCCCGGCATGGGCAGCTTGATCACCGTCAGGGGAAGGCCGTCCTGGTCCGTCTCCCGGCAGAGCAGCTCGTAGTTCTGCTTGAGCGGCAAGAAGTTCTCATCCTCGGGATCGTCCTCGTAAGCGCATAGCACCGTGGTCGGATTCACGAACCTGGCAATGTCATCCACATGCCCGTCCGTGTCGTCCCCGGCGATGCCCTCTTTCAGCCAGATGACCTTCTGCACACCCAAGTATTCCCGGAGATAGCCTTCGATCTTCTCTTTGTTCAAGGATGGGTTCCGGTTCTTATTGAGCAGGCACTGCTCCGTGGTGAGCACAGTTCCGCAGCCATTCACATCGATTGAGCCGCCCTCCATGACAATGCCCGGCAGGAAGCGCTCCATCTTGAGGTCATCGTTGATGAGGCTGCCAATTCTGCTGTCGCCCATCAGCTCCGCATATTTTTCGCCCCAGGCATTGAAGATCCAGTTTACCGCAGCCACGCTCTTTCCCGCCTCATTCTCACGGACCACAAAGGTGGGGCCGTAGTCGCGGAACCACACGTCAGCATAATTTATCACGTGGAAGTGAATGCGGTGCAGATCGACCTTTTCGCTCTTCAGCCGGTCCACCACATCCTTTTGCGCAAGCTTATCTTTGACCAGCAGGTTGACAATCTCGCTTTCGTGAATTGCTTTGATGATGGCAGTGTAGGCCTTCTCCACCGCCTCGATCTCAGGGAAGCTGTCCCGGTCGTAGGGCCAGGAGAGCCAGATGGCCTCGTGGCGCTCCCATTCGGCAGGCATGTGGTAGCCCAAAGAGCGCGGCGTGTCTTTTGGGCAGAGCACTGTGCCCGCCTTTTTTCCGGCCTTCTTCTCCGGTGTTGCCTCCTCTTGCACCATCTCTATGAGCGGCCAGTAGACATCCGGGCGGCGGTTGCGGAAAAAGCCCCAGCCCTCCCGCACGGAATCGTTCATGGCCAGATCAAGCTCCACCACCAGCACCTCCTCGGCGCTGCTGCCGGCCCTGGCCAGGATTTTGCCGAAGGGGTCGCAGACAAAGGAGCTGCCCCAGAAAACCAGGTCTTCCTCACAGCCCACCCTGTTGTCCGCAGCCACATAAACGCTGTTGGCGATGGCGTGGCCTCTTTGCACCGTCTCCCAGGCATCATGCCAATCTCCCTCCTCCGGCTCCTCCTCGCCTTTTATCCAGCCGATGGCAGTAGGATAGAAAATGATCTGCGCTCCGCCCAGGGCCGCTACGCGCGCCGCCTCCGGGAACCACTGGTCGTAACAGATGAGCGCGGCAAATCTGGCATGGCGGGTATCGTAAACCCGGATCTCCTCGCCGGGAGAAAAGTAGCTCTTCTCGTAAAACAGAGGATCGTGGGGAATGTGCACCTTGCGATAGGTGGGAAGAAGGCTGCCGTCCGCGTCAATCACGGCCACGGAGTTGTAATGGCCGGACTCGTCCTTCTCGAAGACTGGTACTATTATCACTATCGATAGCTCTTCCGCCAGCGCGGAAAATGCCTCTGTCGACGGGCCGGGAATGGTCTCGGCCAGGGCCGCAGCATCTTTGCCATCCCACTGAGGAAAGTAGCGCGTGCGGAAAAGCTCTTGCAGGCAGACGATCTGGGCACCTTGGATTGCTGCCTCTTTTACCTTTTCCATGGTTCTTTTCAGGTTGAGATCGAGATCCTCGGATACAGTGGTTTGAATCAATGCTATTGTGACTTTTTTCTCTGGCATGCGCTTCCCCCTAAATCAAATGCCATGCTTGCTTAACTATTTGGCGGGTTTTGGCTTTTCAAAAGGGCTTTCTTCCCGCCATCAGGGCGATGCAAAGATACTGCCAGAGCACATTGACCTGCGCGAATCCCGCTTGCCTCCACCACTCTTCCTTCTCGGCCTTGCTGCAATAGTAATGCGTCTCATTCTCGTCCCGCAGCCGTGCCACGAAGTCGGAGAGCTCAGGATCAATTGCTTTTCTCCTCTGCTCCATCTCCTCAAAGAACCACGGCTGCATGTCGCTTCCTTTCTCTGAGTAGCCTTCCGCTGCCAGGAGCCAGCCGCCCGGCTTGAGATGGCTGTAGCATTTTGCAATGGCCTCTTGGTAGCGATCAAAGGGCAGGTGCTCTAAAACCAGTGTGGAGACTATGGCGTCGTACCCCTTGCCCCCATCCGGGCCATCGCTCTCGATGCCATCGTCCCAATCGCTTCCTGCAAGGTCCGCCACCTTGCACCCCAGGATCGCCTCCGGATGGGTGCTGGTGATCTTCTCCTCTGCCACCTTTACCATTCTTCCCGAGCCATCGAGGAGATAGATCCTGGCCGACGGAATCTTCTGGAGCACAGCCAGAGCGGCATTTCCCGTGCCGCAGCCCAGATCGATGATCTTCGCCTCTTGGGGCAGATACCTCCGGCAAGCTCCGGCCACCAGGTCGAGCATCTCCTGGTAGGCGGGAACGACGGCAGACTGGTAGAGGTCGTAGGCCTGGGCGTGTCTGTCGTAGCATGAGACGGTTGAGTCCTCTTTCATCGCTTTTTATCTGTTATTATCATTATTTAAAGAAATAGCCAGTAAACCAGCACGTTCAGCACCGTCAGCGGCACCCCCACCCGGGCGAACTCCAGGAAGGTCAGCGTCTCGCCGCTCTTCTCCGCATTTTGAATGATTATCACGTTGCTCGCTGCTCCCAAAATGAAGAGGTTTCCGGCAATGGTGCTTCCCGCGGCCAGAGCCATGAGCGCCTGTGGGGATGGATTGACCAGCAGCGGCTGGCAGAGGGCCACCAGTGGCACATTGGAGATGAGCTGGCTTAAGAGGACGCTGAAAGCCAGAATGGTAGGAATGGAGGCCAGATCTGCATCTGATCCGGCCAGAAGAGACTGAAAGATCCCCGCCCGCCAGACCGCGTCCATGAGAACGAACATGCAAGCAAAGAAGATCAGAGTGCACCAGTCTATGTCTCTCAGGATCCCGTATCTCTTGCTGCTGAAAAGAAGGATGGGCAGCGCCGAGATAAGGGCGATGTAAGTCAACCGAAACTCGCCGCCCATGCCAAGGATTACCGCTCCCATCTTGGCCAGGATCAATGCGAAGAGGAGAAGAAGGGATATGCGGGAGAGACGAGCTAATGCCGGGTCCGAGATCTCTTCTTGGCAGATCTCCAGCCTCCTTTTCTGAAACTGCCCTCTGTAGAAAAGTCTTAGAAGCAGATAGGCCAGTAGAAGGTTGGCAATTGTAGGCAGCAGCAGATACTGCAAAAAGACGAGAAAGGGATTGGATAGATCCGAGTTGACGGCGATGAGCAGATTTTGCGGATTGCCTATCGGGCTCATGGCGCTGCCGATGGTCACGGCAAAGGCCAGAGTAAGGAGCAGAAGCTTGGGGTCTATTTTGAGCGTCCGGGCAAGGTAGAGCATGAGCGGCGTGCCGATGATGGCCAAGGTGTCATTCATGAGCAGAGCCGATAGAAACCCCATGGCAAAAAGGATGAGAAGCAGGAGCTGATCCAGATTGCGGGCCCGACCGAAGATGCAATTGTTGAGAAAAAGGAGATAGCCGCTCTCCTGCATAGACTGCCCGATTACGAACATTGCTCCCAGAAAGATCATCACATCCAGGTTTATGGCGCGAACAGCATCCTCTGGCGATATCTGGCCGGTGAGGAGAACCACAAAAGCTCCCAGCAGCATAATCTGCCAGATGGCAAGGCTGTTCTTACCCACTTGCCGGACGGCAATGAGAATGAAAACCGCTGCTAGTGCCATAACAGAAATATTGGCGCAATTTACTGCTTCGAGCATTTCGAGCATCGCAAGTACCTTGGGGTCCGATCAATCCGCGTATCGATCCGTTTGTCGATCCATCAATCTATTCATCTTATACCCATCGATAGCATCCTGAGATATGCATAAATTGTAATATATATTCCTGACCGACACCCTTATAGCATGCTGCAATGCTACACGCTACCACATACCACGGCATTCCCCAGGAAAGCCCGCAATATGTGTGAAGGCTCGCAAAAGACTGCAATCAGTCAGCATTACGGTTGGTGATAATCGTGCTCGGCATCGATGATCCTTGGATTTGGGGCGTCTATCTTCTATCCATCCTCAGCGCGCTTTTATGCGTGATTTACGGAATCATAAACTGGAATAGAGAAGGAGAGCTTGAGGCAATAGAAATAAAAGAAGAAGCCGCCTGGGAAGAGAGTGAAGAAGAAATGCAGAAAGAAGAGATTGGATTGTGATCTAAATGAATCTTCTTCTCCTCAATATCATTATTATAATCTACCTTCTTGCCACTCTCTATCTGGGTTACAGAGGCTGGAAATCAACCAAAGACTCAGAAGGCTATCTGGTAGCGGGCAGAAAGACCCACCCCTACATCATGGCCATGAGCTACGGTGCCACCTTCATCAGCACATCGGCCATCGTCGGCTTCGGCGGAAATGCCGCCCTCTTCGGCATGGGATTGTTATGGCTGACGCTGCTCAATATCTTCGTGGGCATCTTTTTGGCCTTCATAGTCTACGGCAAAAGAACCCGAAAGATCGGCCACAACCTCAATGCCATGACCTTCCCAGAGCTTTTGGGCAAGCGATTTGACAGCAAATTTATCCAGTATTTCAGCGGCATTGTGATCTTCCTGGGCATGCCGCTCTATGCATCAGTAGTCCTGATAGGCGCGGCCCGCTTCATGGAGACGACTCTTGCCATAGACTTCGATGTGGCATTGCTTATTTACTCAGTCATAATCGCAGCCTACGTGATATGGGGGGGACTGCGCGGCGTCATGTATACCGATGCCATGCAGGGAACCATCATGTTCGTAGGCATGGTCTTTCTCTTGATTATGACCTACACTCATCTGGGCGGGATAACGCCAGCTCACCAGGCCCTCACCGACATGGCGCACCTGGTTCCAGCCAAGTTCGCGGCCATGGGACATACCGGCTGGACATCGATGCCAACCTTCGGCAGCACCTGGTGGTGGACGCTTATGTCTACCATTGTCCTGGGCGTGGGGATTGGAGTTTTGGCCATGCCTCAGCTCGTGGTGCGATTCATGACTGTGAAATCCAATCGCGAGCTGAACCGGGGCGTTCTGATCGGCGGGGTTTTCATCCTTGCCATGACCGGTATTGCCTTCGTGGTAGGAGCCCTTTCCAATGTATTCTTCTACCAAACACAGAACAATATATCGATAAATATCGCTAAGGGCAATGCTGACAGCATAATTCCCATCTACATCAATGCTGCGACGCCTGAGTGGTTCGTTTACCTCTTCATGCTCACGCTTCTGGCTGCAGCCATGTCCACATCCAGCTCTCAGTTTCATGCTCAGGGGACCGCTATCGGTAGGGACATCTATGAGACACTAACCCACAAAAAAGGCGGCGAATCGATACTGATTACAAGAATAGGAATAATCATTGCGATCATAATCGCCGTGATCCTGGGCTACATTCTCCCTGAGAACATAATCGCTCGCGGCACGGCCATCTTCTTCGGCCTGTGTGCTGCCGCCTTCCTGCCCATGTACACCAGCGCACTCTACTGGAAGGGAGCAACCAAATCAGGAGCCATTGCCGGGCTTGTCACCGGCACGCTCGTGACTGTCTTTTGGTATCTGTTCATCCATAAAGCGGAGGCGGTGCCTCTTGGAATCTGCAAGATGCTCTTTGGCCAGGATGTGCTGATAGCTTCGATGCCCTGGCCGGTAGTAGATCCGATACTTGTAGCCTTGCCGCTGGCAGCGCTGGTAACCGTAGCTGTAAGCCTGATGACAAAGAGGCCGAACAATAAACATCTGGAGGAATGCTTCAAAGGAATAAAATAATTTTTTCCCATTTTTAATGACTATTTTTTAGGTATATTTCGCCATTTTGGCATAGATCATCGATGATGCCAGAAAAGCTAAAAGCTTATGCAGTATTGCAGATCTCTTGGAGATGACATTAAATGAAGTTAATCGCGGCAATAGCCGTTTTAATTATGCTCATAATAGCCGTTCCTCCTGCCCTCTGTGATATGACCGACTACCAGAGAGGTGTGGCCAATGGGCTGAAGATCGGACTGTTTATGGGCGAATATCATGGAAAAGGCCAGTACGTAATGGAAACTGCCGGGCAGTTCAATACCTATCTGGAAAGCTACAATCAGTTTCTTTGGGCATCTTTTGCCAACAATCAGTCCTTGATTAATGAGTTTATGCTCTCACCCATCGCCGTAGGGCTGCGATCATCGAGCACCGGAGTGCTAAAGCCGGATGCAAGCGGAAGAATTCTTGGCTATCCTGCCGATTCTTACTACACGTGGATAGGTGCGGTTCCTGGAACGTCTCCAGAAAATCCTGGGAATGCGCTGCCAGGTGTTTAGATGAAAACGCAATAATGGCATATTCATCCATGCAACTTGATCTGCCAATCCGCCTGGGCAAGAAAAATTGGCTGATAGTATTCACGCTAGCCCTTATCATCCTGCTTTCTTACTACATCTGGCCGCTTCTCGACGGCCTTGTCCTGGGCCTCGTCTTCTCCTACGTGGGCCGACCGGTACGTGATCTATTCGGAAAGAACCGGCGCATCGGCTCGCTGGCTGCCATCATCTGCATTGTCGTTCCGCTCTCCGCGATCTTTGCTACGGGGGTTGTCGAGACTTCAAACCAGATCAGGTGGCTGGAGAGCCATGATCGGGTGATCGTCTCCCTCATCTTTGAATTTGTCGCCAGGGTGCATATTCCTCAAGCGATATTCGATGAAATCTCGCGGGGCATGGCCAACTTAATGGGAATGGGCCTCAATCTTTTGGCCAGCCTGCCCGTCTTCAGCCTGGGCTCAACCATCACACTCGGGATTGTCAATTTCTTGATCGCCTTTTGCGTCTGCTACTTTTTATTGCTTGACGGCGACAAACTCTCAAAAGCCGCAAGTGAGCTTTTCCATCTGGAAAACGACAGCTTTGAGCTGCGCTGCCTGGTCAGAATAGATAGTATTCTTTGTGGGGTTTATATGGGCAGCATCTACACAGCCATCGCGGGCGGGATTACCTCCGTGGCAATCTTTTACATATTTGGCGTTCCCCGGCCCTTCGCCATGGCCAGCATCGTCTTTCTGGCGGGAATGGTGCCCTTTCTGACCTGGCTCGTCTTCATACCCACGGCGGTGGGCCGGTACATCGAGGTAGGGCCTCTGGATGCCTGGCTCTTCTTCCTGGCCGCCTCGATTCTGGTTCATATCGCGGAGCTGGTCATCCGGCCTTACATCGTCTACACCAAGTCCTCGTTGCATCCTCTGCTGGTGCTGCTTGCTTTCCTGGGAGGCGGACTTGTCGCCGGAATCGCCGGCTTCTTCCTGGCTCCGGCAATGGTTGGCGTGGTGACCGGTGTCTTTCGGGTGATGACGCAAGATCGGGCGAAAAGGAACAGTGAGATCGGCTGTTCATCTTGATCTCGAATATTTTTTTCCCTTCTAAACCAAGGCTTTTGCCTCTCTCCTTTTCACTCCCTTCAAAATCCGTATATACTTTGCCTATGTCAATATAATTTTGAATGGAAGATGACAGCCGCCTATCTCTTATTGCAGAAATGATCCGCGATCATATCTCACTTGACGAAAGTGACCGATATCTTGCCGAGACTGGGGTGCAAAGCCGCGACTTCGTGCCCGTAGAGCCCTGTGAATTTGCCGGAGAAATATTTGCAGTGGACGGCTCCAATGTCTCCATCTGCAACTGGTCTACGGCCAATGTGAACCTGATCCGGGCAGGCTATGCGGTCTACCGGGGACGAGAATGGAGGCGCACGGTTATCACCTTTGACAATGTCTTGCTGGCCGACCCGAAGCTTTGCAGAAATATGTTCGACCCCTACCTGGAGCAATTCTTCGGCCTGAATGGAGTCGATCTCAAGGAGTCGGATCTGGATCGTCTCTCCAGCTACTATCGGGAGCTGCAGGAGTATGTGGCCATTAATGATGCCCTGGGCGAAGCCCATGCAGGAGACATCATTCTTTACGACGGCAGCTTTGACGTCTTTGAACTCCTGAGGGGTGCTCTTGCCACCGTCTTTGCAAGGGCAGAGGAAAAGGGCGTTGCCCTTCTGGCCGTGGCCAAGTCCTCCTCTCTTTCCTGGGGCGAGGAGATCACGCTTCCCTTTGTGCAGCATACCAGTATGGCCGGAAGCCTGCTGGCGCCGGGCGCTGCCTGGTATCTCAGCCTGAAGGATAAAAAAGTGGATGCGGGCCAGGGCAAATGGAACGGTGAGGCCTACATCGTCCGTTTTTGCGGCCAGTCCGAGCACGCTTTCCGGGTGGATGCGCCATCCTTTCTCCAGGACGAAATGGGATCGGTTCTGGGAAAGCTGGCCGCCTACTCCTGCTCCTCTGAGTGCCTTGGATATCCTCATGCACTCTTCCGGGCGCACCGGGACATCAGGATCACAGAGCAAGAGGGGGCAGACGTGCGCCAGAGACTAATAGCCCTGCTTTTGGAGAGAGGGATGACTCGTTCTGAGATAAGAATGCTTATGCAGGATTTCCACGACATCCTGGAGATGAGGTCTGGATTTTAAAAAAAGAGCGAGCCCTTGAAAAGAAAGAACCGGAAATACAAGAGCGAGAAGAGGAAACAGAAACGCA
The DNA here is from genome assembly GCA_049299735.1 of Methanothrix sp. Classification (GTDB taxonomy): domain Archaea; phylum Halobacteriota; class Methanosarcinia; order Methanotrichales; family Methanotrichaceae; genus Methanothrix. The sequence goes on from JBAQXX010000018.1 coordinate 9,366, forward strand.
ATGGAAAATGAGGAACATGCGGCGAAATAAGCGAGCGGAAAATAGGGAGAAATAAACGTGGCTACAGTGCAAGAGGTGAGACAGCCCCGCAAGGAAGAAAGCCTGCTAAATAGAAGAGAAATCGCGAATGGGGACACGACCTACAAAATTGTATCCAAGAGCGTGACCGAGTATCATTTTACTGTGCCTTTCGCCCTTTCCGATGAGGAGAGGGTAGAGGTGGGGCAGATCTTTTCCATCAAAGACCAGGGGCTGACCTTTCTCGCCCGCGTTCTGAACATAGAGCACAGCTCCAACTATGACGGCCACTGGGATACCACCATGAAAGGCACCCAGTTCTTCGACGACGATCAGATCTTCAATCGCGTCATCGCCGAGCCATTAGGTTGCATAAACAAAAGACTGGAGTTTAAAAGGTCCAGGACACTGCCCACAAAATTTGCGCCCGTAGCGCGAGCGGAGAAAGAGGAGTTTGGGTTTTTAAGCCAGGTGATGGGTGATATAGAGGTGGGATACCTGAGAAACGGCTCTCGGCTGGTCGAAGAGATTCCCGTGGCCCTGCACAGCGAGGCCATGGACCACCACATGGGCGTCTTCGCCACCACCGGCATGGGCAAGTCCAACTTCATGAAGGTCTTTGCCGCCTCATGCATGCGACTGCACGCGCGGGGGGAGTCCAAGTTCGGCCTTCTCATCGTCGATCCTCATGGGGAATACCTGAAAGGTAAGGGTCTTATCAAGGGTCTGACCCATCTCAAGAAATATCGGGATGGTCTCGCCTGCTATTCAACAAGCAAGCAGAACGCCTCCGATCCAGGCGTGGAGGAGCTGGCCATATCGGAAAGCGAGATTCTTCCGGAGGACATTGCTTTGCTCTATGATTGGTCGCCGCCGCAAAGAGATGCCCTGGAAGCAATTTCCAGGATATTGGAACCGGCAAGCTGGCTGGAGGAGATCCAAAGCCCCGCAGGCATGGCCCGCATGATGCAGGAGGGCTTCAAGGACAGCACAGTCAATGTTTTGGTTCGTAGGATCAAAAATGAACTGGGAAGAAATCCATACATTCGCAAAAGGTCCAGCCTGGCCAATATTCTGGCCAATCTGCAGAAAGGAAAGGTCGTGCTGGTGGATATACCCAGGATGAGCGACCGATCCGAGCTTTTCTTGCTCTCCGTTATATCGCGCTATATCCTGGATGAGTACAAAAAGGACGAGAAAGAAGGCCAGGAGAGCCGCAAGAATTGCCTTATCACCATCGAGGAGGCGCAAAGGGTTTTGGGCGCTGGCAGCAACACGGCGCGCTTCGAGAACATAGCCCGAGAGGGGCGCAAGTTCGGAGTGGGCCTGTGTGCCATTACCCAGCAGCCCAAGCTAATAGACAAGCAGCTTCTCTCCCAGTTCAACACTCTGGTGGTCATGGGCCTGGGGGACAAAAACGACCGCATGCAACTGGAAGAGTCGGCCAAGCAAGATCTTTCCTCCATGGATATCGAGATTCAGACTCTGGAGAAGGGCGAAGCAGTCGTATCCACCCTGAATATTCCTTTTCCCGTGCCCGCCAGGATACACAGATACGAAGATTACTTGCGCCGTCTGGATAAGGAAGATAAGCCTGAGGGCCTTATCACCAGAGGCGGCTTCAAGCCGTTTTTAGATTAGGATGCAGGCACATGAAGATAATTCACCTGGCCGATTCGCACCTGGGCTTTTCCAGCTACAGCCGCCTGGACGAGCATGGCAGAAATCGCATAGAAGAGATGGTATATTCCGGTTTTGAACAGGCCATAGACAAGATCATTGAGATCGGACCTGATGCAGTTGTCCATGCTGGCGATGTCTTTCATCACGTTCGCCCCAAGATCAAGCCCCTGGTGGTATTCCAGAGGGGCCTTTTGCGGCTCATGAAAGAGGACATACCAGTTATCATGATCAGCGGCAATCACGATGCTCCCAAGAGCTTCTCATCCACCAGCCCCTTCCGTCTCTTTGAGGATCTGCGGGGCGTGCATATCGCCCAGCGGTATCAGTATGAAAGAATTGAAGTGGGAGACCACTATTTCCATTGCATACCGTTTTGCCTGGAGCCGCAGGACTACCTGACCGAGTTTAAGAGGATAGAACGCTCAGGAAGAGATGTGCTGGTCATGCACGGACTGGTGGAGTCGCTCCAGAATAGAAAGATGAGGAGCGTGGGGGAGCATGAGCTCTCGGACAGCTTCCTCAAAAGCGATTTTGACTATATTGCACTGGGTCACTTTCATGGACAGGCGCAGCTTTCCCAGAACGCCTGGTACAGCGGCTCGCTTGAGTACTTCAACTTCGGCGAGGCCCAGGATATGAAAGGAATGCTGCTGGTGGACCTGGAGAGCGGAAAAGCCGAGAGTGTGCCGGTAAGGCCCAAATACATGATCGATCACCCGGCCATAGATTGCAGCGGGATGCGATCTGAGGAGATCGCACAGTGCCTGATAAAGCTATGCCACGAAGATGAAATCAGAGATGAAATGGTTCGCATCACTCTCAAAAACGTGAGCCGTGCGGCTTACAGGAGCATAGATCAGACAATGCTTAATCAACTGGGTTCCTCTGCCCTCTACTTCAAGATCCGGCCGGAGTTTTTGGATGACGAGGAGCATTTCGAGCGGCCCGTAGACCGGCGCACGCTGCATGAGGAGTTTTCCGGATACCTGGTGGAAGAATCCTCTCGAGAGCTGATTTCCGCAAAGATAAAGGATGAGGTAGTGGCCTATGGATCGGAGATTATGAAGAATGCCGTATTGGCCAGGAATAAAGAGGCATTGGATGCATCTTAATAAGCTGGTCATGAAAAACTTCAAAAAATTTCGCCACGCACAGCTCGAGTTTTCCGACGGGCTTACCGGCATCGTGGGAAGCAACGGGGCAGGCAAGAGCACCATAGTGGAAGCCATTGCCTGGGCTCTTTACGGCAACCGGGCTTCAAGCATCAAAAGAGACTTCATACGCAATGCACGGGCCAGAGAATCCGATCCTGTGGAGACCCGCCTGGCCCTCTCCTTAGGCAAGCAGGAGCTGGTCATCTACAGGGCCATGAAAGGAAAGGGCATGATGGCAGAGGCCTTTCTCGTGCTGGATGGAGAGAGGATTGCCACGGGAAGCAAAGAGGTGGACAAGAGGCTCGAGGAGATCCTAAAGATCAGCTATCAGGACTTTATGAAGACCTTCTACGCCCGGCAAAAAGACCTGGACAATCTGCTCAAAGAGGGTGGAATGGGCAAACGGGAGTATCTGCTCAAGCTCCTGGGCCTGGAAGACATCAAGGAAAATGCCATAATGCAGATCAAAGCCGATCGTGATTCTCTGGTGGAGAAGAAAAGCTGGCTGGCTGGAGCACTGGCTGAGATCGGAGAGGTAGAGGCCCGGCTGGAGAATGCCTCTTTGGAGATTCTAACCGGGGAAAAAGGCCTGCAGGAAGCAGAGGGGTGCCGGGCAAGGCTTCTGGAAGCCGGGGAGAAGAGACGTCAGGAGCTGGAGGCCATGGCCGAGAAGATGCGCTTGCATGGACTTTTGGCGGAGAGGATAAAGGGCCTTGAGGCAGCGGACCGAGAGATGAAAGAGACGGCAAAAGCCGCAGATAAACGTCTCTCTGAAATCGATGTCTGCAAAAAGAAGCTATCGGATCTTCAGTGCATGCTGGAGAGACTGGCCGGCATAACCGATAGGCTGGAAATTCTGCAGCCCAAGAGAGTGGTCTATGAGCAGACCGCGCGGCGTGCAGCCGCCCAAGAGGCTGCAATCCAGGGCGAAAAAAAAGCTTTTGCTGAAAGCCAGAGAAGGCTGCTGGAGCTGGACAAAGACGGCGCGATGCTTGAGGAACTGCGGCCTAAAGAGGCGGAGCATACAAAGCTGCAGACCAGGCTACTCGCCCTGGAGGGACTGCGGGATAAGCATAACGAGATGCAGGCCCGGCAAAAGGAAGAGGGCGTCAGAGTGCAGGCAATTGTGGCCAATATCACCCGCGTGAAAAGGCTGATCGGGGATCTTCACAAAGCTCGGGTCAGGCAAGAAGAGATTGCATCCTGTCCGGAGGAAGAAAAGAGGTGCAAGATTGAGCTGGCGGAGCTTGTACTGCAAAGAGAGCTGCAAAAGGAGCTGGATGGACTGCTGGCGAGAAAGAATGTTCAGGAAGAGCGTCTGGCCAGACTGAAGAGCGAGGCGGCAGCCGCGCGCGCCGAGATGGAGGGCCTTTTAGGCATCGAGGAGAAGGAGGCAGCCCTGCGCAGCCAGGATAAGGATCTGGATCAACTGGGCAGCGAGCTTGGCCGCATCCTTGCAGACTTAAGAGGCAGCCACAAGGTAGAGGAGCTGGCTATGGCAGAGGCGGAGCGCTCCATGAAACGGGTTACTGCTCTGGGAGCAGAGGGGCTCTGCCCCACCTGCGAGAGACCTTTAGAGGGCCAGCGTGATCTGCTCATCAAGAAGTATGAAAATTCCGTGGCGAATGCAAAAGCCGAGATGGAAAGTCTTGCCGCCGGGATTGCCGCTCAAACAGAGAAGATTGAAGGGGCTACCAGGTCAAGGAGCAATTTGCGAGCGGCTTTTGATGAACTCAATGTCCAAAAGAGCCGGCTCTCGGCTCTGCAAGCGGAACTGAGGAGCCTGGCCATGCAGATGCACGAGTCGCAGTCTGAGATCAAGGAGATCTCGACCAAGATCGAGGGGCTGGGAACGGTCAGCTTTGATGCCAGCAAGCTTGTCGAGGTCGAAGCGACCCTGAAGGCTCTCGGGCCTTTGGTCATGGAGTACGCGGCCCTCTCCCAGCGGCTGGAGGATCTGCCCGGCCTGGAAGCGGAGATTGGCCTGCGGCAGAAAGAGCTGGCTGCGCTAACGGAGAGGCAGGAGCAGCTCGCAAGGGAGATGCAGGCCCTGGGCTACGCCGAATCGGATTACCTGAAAGCCAGAAAGAGCCTGGCCTCTCTCAAGCCGCTGCACGATCGCTTCCTTTCTCTCTCGGAGAGGGTGGCACAAATTCCCGCCTTGAATGAGAGGTTGAGAAGGCAAGAGCAAGAGATAGAGAGGCTCGACCTGGCGCTGAAGGCTATGCAGATCTCGCAAAGGAATCTGGGCTACAATCCGCAGGAATATGAGGCACTCTCTGAGGAGAAGAAAGACCTCACTGCAGTGGAAAAGGAAGCGCAGAAGATTCGCCTGATAATGGCGGGCGAGATCGAGGTGCAAGAGAGGCTGGCTGCAGTCCGGCTGGCCCAGCAAAAGCTCAATTTGGATTTAAATGAGTGCAGGCAGCACCTTCTGGCTCAGGCATATAGCCCGGAGGAGCACGAAAAGGCGAAAGCCGTGCTTGCGAGCGCAGAGGTGCAGCTGGAAATGGCCCGCAAAGCCGTTTCTGAGCGACAAGTGAACCTCGGCATTCTGCTGGCCGCCCGTGATCGACTTGCTCAGGAAGTGCAGAGGAAAGAGGATCTGGAGAAGAAGGCTGCTCTGGCAAGCCGCAGGCTGGAGGTGGTGGAGGTGACCCGTGATTTAGTAAACAGCTTCATGGACCAGGTCCTGATCCGGGTCAAGAACGACATCGCCCGCTCTGCCGGAGAGATCCTGGAGGAGGTCTCAGGCAAGTACAGCCTGCTCAAAATCGATGACGACTTCAACATCCAGGTCGAGGACGGAGGCAATTATTATCCAATTTCCCGTTACTCTGGCGGTGAGATCGACATGATTGCCGTCTCCGTGCGCGTGGCCATCAGCGAGTACCTGATGCGCTTTGGGCCTGACGGTGAGAGCTACTCCTTCCTTATTTTGGACGAGGTATTCGGCAGCCAGGACCAGGAGCACAGGGAGAAGATGATCCAGATGCTGCGAAGCCTTGAGGAGCGTTTTCCCCAGATCATCGCCATCAGCCACATCAGCGACGTGCAGGGGCAGTTTGACAACACATTCTTGGTGGTGGAAGACGAGCAGGGCAACAGCAGGGTGGAGGCGATTTAAGCTGGATGGCCTCATATGCCGCAATATTGAAGGGCCTTCTCAACGCACCGCCATAGCGCATGTCTGACATCATCACCAATCCCCGGCATCAAAAGCTCCTTCTCGCAGCTGCTGCAATCGGGATGCTCTTTGACGGGCTTGATAGTTCTATTGTGAATATTGTCCTTCCACAAATATCCGTATCATTCGGAACAGATGCCGGGACGGTCTCCTGGGTCATCATCACCTATCTCTTGATGATCGCGGGGCTCATTCTTGTATTTGGGAAAATCGCAGAACGGGGTTTTCTCCGGAAGATATTCCTCTGGGGCCTTCTCATCTTTACGCTTGGATCTGCGGCATGCGGACTCTCCCCCAATTTTGGGTTCCTTCTTTCATCCCGGATTTTTCAGGGAATCGGAGCAGCCATGATTGCTGCAACTGCACCTCTGCTTTGCGTGACGTATCTGCCGAAAAATATGCTGGGAATGTCTCTTGGAACAATGGCAATGACAGTCTCCATAGGTGCTGCTGCAGGTCCTGCTATAGGGGGATTTCTCACCCACTATCTTACGTGGCACTGGGTTTTCTTAATCAATATCCCGATAGGACTGCTTGCGTTGCCCTTTGCCATGCATGTTATTCCCAAGGATAGTCTCCGGATAAAGCAGCCGTTCGACTTTGCCGGTGCTGCCGTACTCTTTGGCATGATCGCATTTGAGGTGTATGCTCTGGAACGTATCCCCCATCTGGGAATTGCCAATCAGCAGATCCTGTTCTGCATGGTCCTTGGTTTTGTGTGTGCTATTGTGTTTCTTGTCAGGGAGCTTTTGTGCACAACTCCGCTGATTAACGTTCGTATCTTTACTGCATGGAGGTTTACAGCGGTTTTCATCTCATTTCTTCTTATCAATATTGTATTTATGGGGATTTTCTATCTCCTGCCGTTCTACCTTCAGGCAGGAATGCAGTTTGATGCAGCGGTGAGCGGTATGTATCTGCTGATTCCTCCTGCAATCACGGCGATTATTGGTATCCCGCTGGGGAGGTGGTCAGACAGAATTGGCCGCAGGCCTTTTGCTATTGCAGCATGTCTTGTATTGATTGCGATTAGCAGCATCTATATGGTGATTCTTCCGGAGATGGGGTCGCTTCCCCTATTTGCGGGTCTCATTTTGATGGGCCTTTTCTGGGGATTCGCCGGAGGACCTGCAGCCAGCAGAGTTGTGGATTACGCCCCTCGCGGCGAAGAAGGTACCGCGTCATCACTGATGATTACTGCATTGTATCTTGGCGGTGTAATTGGTATCGCTGTCTATGCAACGGCTTTTACAATTACAACTGCAGATGGGGGTATTGTAGCATTTTCCGACCTTGATATCGGCACATTAATGGACGGCTTCCATTTTTCTATGATGATCGGACTATTGTTTTCCGTTGCAGCATTCGTGTTATCAGCAATTGTACGCGAGAGGAAAAAACCACGCGTATCCCAGCTGCCGGGCCAGCCGGATGGCATCCCGGTCCGGATGGAAGAGCATCCGGGTCATTAGGCGGCTGGGTCTGTCTAAATCCCCGTGCTCTTCTACGGTTTTTTGAGCAGTGGCTTGCTTGCTAGGTAGCCCACCAGCTCCTCCAGAAAGACTCCGTCGTCTGATTTGGGCGTGAGCCGTCGGCCGACTCTTAATCTCAATAGAAATGTATCGGTCCAAATCGCGAAAATGGTTAAGATGCATGGATTGATCTAATTATATGGTGTCCTCAAGAAAATGAAAGAAAGTCCATTTCTTCAGAAAAGTCCAGGCCCAGCGTATGCCACCCTCGACGATTGGATCCTGCATGAAGCGACTGCGTTCTCCGTCGATTCGTCCCAATCCTTCAACGCCTCAGTCGACCGGGTCATGGCCTCACTCGGGGGCTCGGTGAAGCTGCTGGGCTTTGGCGAAGCACTGCACGGCGGCGAGGATATTCTAATGCTGCGCAACAGGCTCTTCCAGCGCCTGGTGGAGAAGCATGGCTACAGCGCCATTGCCATGGAGAGCAGTTTCCCGCGGGCGCGCGTCGTGAACGAGTACGTGGCCGGTCGCGGCCCTGCATCGTATGAAGCTTTGCAGGATACGGGATTTAGCCACGGCTTTGGCCAGCTTGAGGCCAATCGAGAGCTTGTGGAGTGGATGAGATCCTACAATGCCGGTGGGGCGCACTGCGCCAAACTGCGGTTCTACGGCTTCGACAGTCCAACCGAGATGATGTTTTGCGATAGTCCTGACCAGGTTCTGCATTTTGTTCTCGATTACCTTGCCTCGATCGACAGCACCAACGGCGAGGAGCAACGATTGCGCATCGATCTGCTTTTAGGCCTGGACTCTGATTGGGAGAACCCTGCGGCAATGATGGACCCAACGAAGTCGATAGGCTTGTCACCTGCTGCCACTTCCTTGCGCATTGAGGTAGAGGATCTTATCTCAGAGCTGCAAGTACGCCGTCCCGAGCTGGCGGCCAAAAGCGGCATAAGCAGCTATTTAGAGGCCATGCAGTATGCAACACTCGCACGATGGTTGCTCAACTATCACGCCGCGCTGGCGCGAAAATCGAACAACCGGCTTGTCCAGGGTCTCGGCCTTCGCGATGCGATGATGGCGGATAATCTGGCGTATGTGGTGTACCGTGAACGCGACCGGGGAAAAGTATTGGCCTTCGCTCACAACAGCCATCTGCAGCGCGGAAAGGCAGAGTGGCAGCTGGGCACTGACCTACTGACATGGTGGCCGGCGGGAGCGCACCTCGATGAGATCTTCGGTCAGAGCTATGCGGTTATCGGTTCGGCTGTGGGAGTTTCTGATGCCAACGGCATAGGCCGGCCGCAAGCCGGCACTATTGAGGCGCGGCTGACCAGCGTGCCGGGTCCGGCGCGGTTCATTCCCACCCACAAAGGCCAGGGGCTTGCAACCTCTGAAATCGAGGCTCTTCCGGTCCGCTCGGGCAGCATGAAGAACCCGACCTACTTCGCACTAACTCCTCAAAGCTTCACAGATTTCGACTGGCTGGCGGTCTTGGACTTTACTAAATATGCCCGAGGCTGGCCAGAGCTGGAAAGAATGGGGTGTTAAATCCAAACTGTTAAACTCTTCGACGTTCTGGCAGCCGATAGTACAGCAGGACGTTCGGAACGAGGGTATGGGCGAGTGAAACTGAGGGCTTGCTCTGATGCGCACGGTCCAGGCAATATGCTATATATTAAGCTCAATACCCCCGCAGCTTGCTGCGCGGGTGTGCCCCACGCAGTTTCACTTGCCATAAATCTCACTGGCGCTCAGCTGTCTACCTTCTGCTAGCAGCTTTACAGCCTTAAGTACTAGTTCTGCACGTCTGCGGACGAATGCATCAAAATTTGCTGCAAGTTTTATCTTCTTTTCCGAATCCGATAGTTTTTCATACCCTCCCGTTTCAAGTTCTCCGATGGGTATTAGGTGCGACTGCAGACGCTCGGAAACGATAGTTTCTGTGGTCCATTTATATCGATCTATCAGGTACTGCTTCGGGTCTTTCCGACCGATATAAGTGTTCGTCTTATCGTCGATGAGTGCGCAGTTCATAGCGAGAAAGCTGTTGATTCTAGCTTCTTTTAATAGAGCATCGGGATATATGTGGTGATAGTGCCGCCCTTTGATATTGTCAGCGTTAAGTTGGTTACCTGATGCGAAGTCGTGGGCTCCAAGGCGGCAAGCGACAGCTAACACACCACGACCACGAATTGTTGCTCGCTTCGGCCATTCGGCTGATATTAGCTCTTCTACTTCTGCGAGACTCTGCTCCGAAAATATGGGGACGTCTTCGATGTCATAATTTGAGCCATCCGGCTTGCATTCTCTGATGATTATCCGTTTCAATGCATTAAAATCGGCAAATGCGTGGGAGGCTGCTGAGTTTTCATAGCGCTCCGTGAAAAAGGCGTACCATAGGTACTTTTTTAGCAAGAGTTCGTCCTGTCCCATTTTGTCCCCTGATTCAGGAATATATGCATACAGGGCCGCAATAACAGCTAGTACTGCGTTTGTAGGAAGACGCTGCTTATCATAAATGCCTTGGCCCTTGAGGAATATGGCCATTCGATGCAGCCCCTTTTCCATTTTATCCCAGTTTTCCACCATGCGTATCTTATCCATATCCCATGAACCGCGTTGGTTCGGCAGATTACCTTGCAGAAGTGCAGAAGTCGTGAGAATTTGATCTGAGAGTGGCGAATACCGGATAATTTCGGGATATTTTCTGTTAAGATCCGCTTCGAGATCATGAATGGATTGCTCCATAGTGCTCTCCACTTCTGCAACAATGATATCATAGGTTGAAAGTGGCTTGCTGTTGGTGTTCATGTTGATGAAAACGTTCAGGGCGACGGTCTTATCGGTATGTGGTGGTAGTGAGAGATATGGAAGATTGTAATTGGCGACAGTTGAACGAACGTCCCTGATCCGGTCGCTTACCTGTTTTTTAAAATCAAAGAACTGACGTAGTTCCTCTTTCCCCTCATTTGGCTCCATAGGCCTTGTTGCTGCTTCGATCCAGTCATCTATTTCTTTCTGAATGTCTTCTGGTCGCAGGAGGTCTGTTGGGATCATGCCCCTTTCAAGGCATTGATGTGGACTATCACACCAAAGAGGATAACGATCACCTCTTTTATCATCGTAGCGGCTTCGGCAAAATACGGAAAGGTCTTCGCGATCTATGTCTCCTTTGTATCGATCGAATTCCTTGAGATATATGAAGTATGTCTCGTTCTCGTAATTATTGTGAAAGGTTCTCCATAAGGCAGTGAGACGTTGTTGTCCGTCAAGCAGGTGTTCGAAGACGCGACCATCTCTTTCAGGAGCAGTACTTAGGAAACGCGAGACAAACTTCTCTTGGTCGCCGACTTCTAAGATCAGAGTTATGCCTAACGGCAAGTTATGAATGACCATCTCGTTCAGACTGCAGATTCGATGTCGATCCCAAGCCTCAAATCGTTGAAAACGTGGGAGCTTGATCTCGCTGAGTTTTATTTTGCTGTACCATTCTTCAAGTCTCCGGTTCCTAGCTTCCATGATTCCTCCTAGATAAATTATTAAGAACGCACCGGGTCTATTATTCTTATTACCCTATCTACTGTTTTCCCTACTCCAATGCCAAGCTGGATTTATCGGATTTGTATTTCTCTTGATTTTGAAAAGGGTTTCTATATCTAAAGCCAAAAACCCAATCAGTAAGAACCTTGGACCAACTTTATTAAAATTAGTAAACAAAAATTTAAATAGGTATTTCTTATGATAGCAGAATAATATAACATGCCATAGATAAACAATTATCCCAAAGCATATCCCAGCAGCCTGGCCAGCCGGATGGCATCCCAGTCCAGGTGGCGGAGCATCCTGGTCAAAAGAAGGCTGGGCCTGTCGATATCCCCGTGCTCCTCTATGGCTTTTATGAGACGGGGCTTGCTGGCCAGATAGCTCACCAGCTCATCCAATTCGGCAGCGCTCATTTTGCCAAGCATGCGATTAACCCTCATGCCTATCTCAAGCTCTCGGCCCAGGGCCGCCTTCCAGAGCCGGTCGTACTCGGAGAGCCTCCGGGCGGAGCCGTCGACTTCCATTGCCGCAGCTGCGGCCACGCCGCCCGCGATCTTGGCCGCCACCAGTCCCGGATAGATTCCGCCGCCTGAGGTAGGCTTGACCTGGCCTGCCGCATCGCCCACGGCCAGCAGGCCCGCGACTGCTGTCGCCGCAGGCGGGCCCAGGGGCAGGCCGCCTACATTCAGGGCCACTGGGGAGCCCTGCAGCCTCTTCTTGATGACATTCGTTTTCAAGAACGCTCGTAAATGCTCGCATCCCCGATCGCGGGCGCACAGACCGATGCGTGCCGTTCCTTCGTCCAGGGGAATCACCCAGGCGAAAAGCCCCGGAGCCGGCCCCAGGTGCACTTCCACCTTCTCGGCGTCTTCTACCGCAAATGGTGCCTGCACCTGCGCCCCGGAGAAGATCATCTGAGGCGGCGCAATACCTGCCCGGCGGGCGAGAAGGGCAGATACGCCCTCCGCAGATATCACTATCTTTGCCTCGATCTCCTCTCCCCCGGCCAGGGTTAGGACACTGCATTCTTTTTCCCGTCTGATTTTTCGCACAGACGAGCGGAGGCGAAGAATTGCGCCATCCTGCACAGCCCGGCGCAGCATTGCCCTGTCAAAGAGCCTCCTGTCTATAACCCAGGCCTTGCAAGCTTTGGCCTTGAAGTCCAGTCGTGCTCCCGACGGGGAAAGGACAGTCGCGCCCATTATGCCGCGCAGCAGGAAGGAGCCGGGCGGCAGCTCCGACTCGGCCATAGCCTCCTGGCCCAGAAGGCCCGCGCACTGCACCGGCCATCCTGCTCCTGTATGCTCCTCCAGCAAAATTGTGCTGGCACCGGCTTTGGCGGCATACTTGGCGGCCATTGAGCCCGCCGGCCCGGCGCCGATGACAGCCACATCGAATATGTCCATATTTGGGACGTGAGATGGAAGACAATGATGTTAACTTTTTCTGCTTTCTTTGAAATTATTTATACAAAATATATTCTAATATTAGTGCTAAATAGCGGGATCGATTTTTGCGCGCAATGTTTGATACCAAAGAGGTTCGATCACCTAAGTCCAGTGCCTACACCATATTGAACGATTCTGAGCGTGATGTTCCACTAACGGCTATGGATGCTCTTCAGAGCTACGAAGTGATACCGATACCTTGGAGCAAAAGTGACTCGGTTGCGGAAGAACTGACTGCGTAAGATCTTAGAGCACGGTATGGGAATTACGAATTATGGCGTTTTAGTGCGCTCAAAATATTTACGCAAAGCACCTCTCCAGAAAAGCCGCCAGATCCTCGATGCTCTCTATCTTCTCATCTATGGGCGCGCCTTCCGAGATGCGCTCGTAAACAACTTCCAATGTGCTGTAATTTCGCAGTCCCAAGACCAGCTCGCCTGCCGGCGTTGTGGCCAGATCGGTCTCAAAGCGCATCCACCTGTCGCCTTCCCTCTCCACCTCGAAATTGCGGCCAGCCCCGCTGGTTCCGCCGTAAAGAACTCCATCCTCCACATCGATGTACAGCCTTATCCAGGAGATGTACTTCGAGTAGCGAAAGACTCCCTCTGTGATGCAATCTGGCCCATCCCATCCGGCTAGAGGCTTCATGGGCAGTAGAATCTCCTGGCAGCTTTATGCATCTGATGGGTGGCGCGGATAGCAACTTCATCTTCCCTTAAATCTTAACGCCCGTAAACCAGCAGATCGATCCGCCATTGTAGCTCAATTCGCGACGGCGCAATGTCAAGGGTCCTTCATGGCTGATACTCCTACCACTTAAAAAGAACGGAATATCTTTTCATATTTTTCCGCTGGATTCCGCAAAAAATGACTGAGGGCACCCTCATTCGACCTACGCCATCACCTGCTCCTTGAGAATATAGCGGATCAGGTCTTCCGAGAGTTTGGTCTCCCTTTGCAGCTTCTTTACAGTCTCGTCGATGCTGTTGCCTTCCGCCATGAGATTAGATATTCGGCCCACAATCTTCTCGCCTATGGCATAATACTCATCAATATCCTTCCTATGGCCCCAAACATCTCCTCGCAAGAGCTGCACTCCCTGGATCTCCAGGAATTGCTGGGCGGCCTTGGACATGGTCTCATGGTAGGATGGAGGAATCTGCACTGCTCGCAGGCGCGGGCATGACTGGACCAGGTTCATCACGTCCATATTTGAAGCTCGGAAAGCCAGATGAACCAGCTGCTCGTTCCTGTTTAGATCGGTTATTTCTTTCTTAGAACTAACTACCCTCAGTTTCATGCCACTTACCAATGCTCTTAAAATATTTATAGATAATGGTAATCATAGTAATCCTTAATTAGATATACTGAGATCAGTAACCGAACCGGTAAAATATTTATGCATCAGCGCTAATGGTCTGAGATATTTTCCAAGTTATGTCAATGATTTGAATATGTTTATATGATGCATGAATTTTTATATTAGGAAAGCTAGCTATTGACTAGTTAGCGGTAATATTATAAATCAGGCCCGGCTGGTTATGTCAGGCTTTTGCAGACAAGCCTTTTGCTTAAAAGTCTTTCAGGTTACATGGTGTCTGGAATCATACCGCATCTTGTCCAGGATCAGTTACCAATCAGTCCGGTATCGCTCTGTCTATATACCTACCTATGTGCCGTCCTGGCGAAAAGATCTCACCGCTTTTGCGCAGTTTGCCAGAATCCTGCCTGCCAGATCTTGACTTGGCCAGGACCCCAGGCCGCAATCGGGACCTGTCGCCCTCAGTCTGTCTCCGAACTGGGCATAGGCTCTGTCCAGCCTTTTCCTCATTATCTGGGGCGATTCCAACTCCAGGATCTCTCTTTCCAGCCTTGGCATGTCCTGCCAGAGATTGATGCCCAACTGTTCGTTCAAGCGGGCGGACATGGATAGAATATCAGTTCGTGCGATCCCTGCGCGAAGATAACTGTCTGTCTCTTCCAGCACCTTTTTATCGATCAATTGCAGATAGTCGGGATGTGCCGCCGACTCAATGCCCACAATACTGATGCCGGGAACGCGAGCACAGGCCTCGGCATAAAGGGGCGAATGCAGGTGTACCTCGCAGTCTATGCCCAGACAGGGCACGCTTGCGATCTGCAGGGCATCAAGGATCTCATCCTCAGAAAAAATAATGTTGGAGTTCAAACCGAGGCTAGGCTCGTCTAAAGATGCCACCGTCATCTTTCCCTCTTCCAGCGCCACGTCCATGAACCTGGACACGCTCTGCGCCAGGTTATTGAGAATATCCGGATAATGCGTGGCCCCGAAGACGGAGATATAAAGCTCCACCGGTCCGGTGACGCAGACGCGCACATCCCCGCCCGCCGACACCGCCTCCAGCTCCATGATATTTGCATGCTCTCTCTTGATCAGGTAGGGGCTCTGTGCGAAATCCGGATTCTCGATGCCGTCCATGAACATGCTGATCATATCCCGGAACTGTGGATAAGTTGGAACCTCTACACCGGCACGGCTCTTTTGATCCAGAACATCGCGCACCATATTTAGATATTGATCGCGAGACAAGCTCTCCAGCCTGACTCCTTTGGGCAGGGGAAAGCTGCCTATATCGTCGAAGAATATGCCCTCAATTTGCCGCGACATCCTCTAATCACCTCCTCTAAAGAAAGCTCCTCAAGTAATCCTTCAAAGAGGAGTACTGTCCGTCCATCTTCTCGAATTTTTCCTCCAGTTCATCCAGCCGGGCCATGGCCGCAGGCAGAGGCGGATTTATGCCGGTGGCTCGCACGATCTCATCAGGGAACTTGGCCGGGTCGGCCGTCTCCAGGGAGACGCATGGGCTGAAATCGCCGCACTCTTTCAAGTACTTCATGAGCCCGGCCCAGGCGACGGCTCCGTGCGGCTCGAGCAGGACGTTGTACCGGCTGTATGCCTCCTTGATGGTCTGGCGGGTCTCTCCGTCAGTGATAGATCTGGCATAGATGTCTCTACGCATGGCCGTCATATCCGGCTGCTTGCTTACTTGTCCAGTCTCATCCATCTTGCCGCCATAAAGGCAGAAGAGGCGGGCGAGGTTACTGGGGTGGCCGACGTTCATGGCGTTCGAGATGCAGTTCTTGCTGGGCCGGATGGGCTCGTAGATGCCTGTATCCATGAAGCGGGGAAACTCATCATTCTCATTGGTCGCCACCACGAACTCTCTCGCGGGAAGCCCCATCTTCAAGGCCAAAAGGCCGCCCATGAGGTCTCCGAAGTTGCCGCTGGGCACCGAGAAGACGATATCTTCGCCCCGCGGTGCGGCGCGTGAGTGCGCGTAGAAGTAATAGACGGCCTGAGGCAGCAGTCTGCCGATATTTATGGAATTGGCCGAGGAGAGATTGAGGGCAGACAGATCTGCATCTACAAAGGCCTTCTTGACCAGAGCCTGGCAGTCATCAAACTTGCCTTTTACGGCAAGCGGAAAGATATTTTTGCCCAGGGTGGTCATCTGGCGGCGCTGCCTCTCGGTTACCTCTTTCTCCGGGAATAATACTACCACCAATACGTTATCCAGCCCATAGAAGGCATGAGCCACGGCAGAGCCCGTGTCTCCCGAGGTGGCAGTGAGGATGAGTATGCTTTTGCCTTCCTGTTTCAGGAAGTATTGGATCATCCGGCCCATTGCCCTGGCTGCGAAGTCCTTGAAAGAGCAGGTTGGGCCGCGATCCAGCCGCATTACATACTTTTCGTCATAGACTCGCTCTACCGGGACCTCGTAATTGTAGGCGTCTTCCAGCATTGCCCTCAGGTCGGAGTCTGAGATGAGATCGCCCAAATAGGGCTTGATGACCTCATAGGCGATTTGCGGATAGCTCATCTTGGAAAATCGCCTGATCTGACTCTTGGATATTTGTGGGATCTCTTCCGGCATAAACAGCCCCTTGTCCGGGGCCTGGCCCATCAAGAGCGCTGCTCGAAAGTCCACGCGCTCAGTTTGGCCGTTGGTGCTGAAGAATTTGATAGCAGACATGGTCGCAGGAAATAGGGTAAAGCTGATCTTTAAGGCTTTTCCATGCAAAGACCGAAATCCTTATATTCGATTATTGCCTAAAGCAGGTTCGTCTAATACCGAAAATAAATTAGACTGCACTGCAAAAAAAGAATCCCATTAATCGGGAGGAAACTTGCTCAGATTCGAAGCAGACTACTTGTTTGAAGATGCCGCAGGCATCCGCACAGGCATGAGACCGGCGAATTGGGATCTGCCCCAGGGCCCGCAGCCCGGACCCCAGTGGCCCAAGAAGAGAAGACCGCAAATCCTTTAAAGCAAAATTGGGCCTGTATGTGGCCTTCGCGGCCCCTGGCCCAAAGACGATTCGGAATTGGCCAATCTTTTTTTTAGCAATTTTTCGATATTCTTCCCGGCGTCAAATACCAGGCAAAAGCAAAAGGCTTGTCGGGAAAGATACGCAGAAGCATTTTTGCAGATATGATTTCTTATGAACTCCGTCCCGCTGGAAGCAATTTCAGGCTGCGGTGAGGGAATATTTAAGTATTAGTTGTCCGGTAAGTTTGACACAAATGATGGTCGTATCGCCCCGATATAGTGATAAATATAACGAGGAGGAAATGAGATGGCGTTCTACACGTTGGGCCTCACTTTTAATCTTGTGATATTCCTGACAGTAATTGTACTTGCTGTTTGGATATATGGTATATATTTCAACTTTAAGAAATGGGGCCTCGGATCCACCGGCTACCACGACCAGTTGCGCAATAGCTTCTGGCTCTTCCTTGCCACCTGGATTCACGAGGCATTTAAGGATGGATTATGGGTATTTTTGAGGACAGTTGTGCTTGATGTTCTTCTCTTGAGGAGGACTTTAGCCAGAAGCCCGGTGCGATGGGTTATGCACATGTCCATGTTCTATGGATTCTTGATGCTGGCGGCTCTTTCTGGTCTTGGACTCATGATCGATATCGTTGAGCATTTCAACCTGCTCGGTCTCTCTGAAGAAGCTGAGATGGCCAAGGAACTACTGTCGCTGCCTTTCGATATCTTCGGCTACCTGCTCCTCATCGGAGCCACCATCGCCGTGTCCAGGAGATTTCTGCTTAAGTTCGTCCGGGATAACACAAGCGCCTATGATGCTTTCTTGATCGGTGCCGTGTTTCTCATCACCATCACCGGATTTTATGCCGAGTGGATGCGCGGCAATTCCTTCCTCATCGGAAATGCCTTTGATTATCCCATCTATGCACCCCACTTCGCATTGATTCACACCGTCCTGGCAATTGGTCTGTTCGCCCTGATTTTGCCATGGAGCAAGTACATTCACGTCATAGCCACACCCATGACCCTGATAGCCAACAGAGGAGGAGAATAAAAATGGCTGATCAAAAAGGCTCCAAGCCCTTGATGACGGGCTATATGATGTCCACTCAGCTCATGGAAGTAGATGGCTGCAATAGATGTCAAGAGTGTATGAAGTGGTGCCCGACCTTCGCGGTGAGACAGGATCGGCCAGGCATTACTCCCATGTATAAAAACGCAAGGTGGAGAGAGCTCATGGCCAAGAGCCATAGCCTGCGCGCCAAGATATTCGGTCCCAAGCCCCTCACCGATGATGAGATGAAGGTCTTCACCGAAGATACATACAGCTGCACCACCTGCGGCGTCTGCGGCACGGTCTGTGAGGCAGGAATCAAGACCGTTGAGCTGTGGGAGGCCATGCGGCCTAACCTGGTAAAGCGTGGCGACGGACCTGTGGGAAAACAGCCCTTCTTCCCCAAGCTCATCAAGGGAGACAGAAATCCCTATATGGCCAAGCAAGAAGACCGACTGTGCTGGGTACCCAAGGATGCCAAGGTACTGGATTCCGGAGACTTATTTTACTTTGCAGGATGCACTGCCGCATACAGGCAGCAGGCTCTGGGAGTTGCTACCGTCAGGATCCTGAATAAATTGAACGTGGACTTCGCAATGCTCGGCAAGGACGAATGGTGCTGCGCTTCAGCTCTGATCAGAACCGGCCAGCGCGAGGTCATGGCCGAGCATGCCGTGCATAATATCGATGCTCTCAAGGATGGCGGAGCGAAGAACGTGCTCTTCGCATGCGCCGGATGTCTGCGAAATGCAGCAGTAGATTGGCCACTGTGGTACGAGGGCTACATCCCCTACGAGACCATGCCCCTCTCCGTATTCCTGAGGGAGAAGATAAGGAAAGGCGAGGTTGAGTACAAGATACCTCTGAATTACAGATTCACTTACCATGATCCCTGCCACAACGGCCGGCATCTCATGCACCTCAAGGGAAAAGATTGGTCCTTCGAGGCACCCAGGGATGTAGTTCAGTCCATTCCCGGCGTCAAATTCCAGGAGATGGTAAGAAACAGGGCTCTGCAGAGGTGCTGTGGAGCAGGCGGCGGTGTGAAGGCCGGTATTCCCGACCTGGCCATGGACTGCGCTATGGCCAGAGTTCAGGATGCAACGGATATTCAGGCAGAGGTAATCTGTTCCACCTGTCCGTTCTGCAGGCTGAACCTGATCGACGGAAGAAACACTGCAAAGTCCCCCATTAAGATGGTGGATATTGTTGAGATGATGGCTGCCTCCATGGGCCTGGATACGACCATACCTGAAAACCCGTACACTAAATTCCAGTCCCAGGATGTCCTGGTCTGCAGCCCGGTCGAGTGCAAGCTCGATACCGTGGAGCGCAAGGAACCTGGCAAGGATCTGGTGGGCGAAGCTCACTAAAGGATGCCCGGAATTCCGGACATTCTTTGATCATATTTTTTAAAAATTTATTATATAATTTTGCTTACGATTTAAAAATATAGCTTGTAAAAAAAATGGTCTTAGCTATCTCAGGCACTTGCCTGTAAACGCTTTTGGCAGAAGATCGGCGAGTGTAGCAGTCATTGCATCACCGTTTGCATTTGCCATGATGACCACGATATCCTCACCAAACTCAATCAGGCTCTGCCGGCATATGCCGCAGGGCGATATCGGTTCGGCTGCATTTCCAACTATCGCAATCGCCTCAAATTCCTTCTCGCCTGAGGCAATGGCTCTTGCCAGGGCAGCTCTCTCCGCACAGATGTCCGCCCCGGAAGCGGCATTCTCAATGTTGCCTGCCGAGTAGATTTTGCCGCTCCGGGAGAGAAGCGCCGCGCCTACCAAAAATCCGGAGTAGGGGGCATAGGCATCTTTCGCTGCCTGCGCGGCCTGCTCGATGAGCTGATCATACCCTCCGGTATAAGGACGGGGGCCGCAGCGTAGTGCGCCGATGTACATGCACTCCTGTGGCGGGATGGTGGGTATGGCGCAATGCACCTCGCTTATGGACACAGGTGCATCCCTTATGATCACAGCCGGAATTCCCTCGTCACCTTCGCCCATCACTATCTGAGCGGCAGAGACTAAATTATCTGCCACCGCCTTTCGGGTGATCTTGAGCTCTCGGCCGAAGAGATCCTTTTGGCCTCTGGCGTCCTCGACTGGTTCCATGCCCACACAGGCCAAGGCCACGCCTACGCAGCCCAGCCGCAGGGGATGAGTCCGGCTGTCGCCGATGATAACCGCAATCCTTCTGCCTTTTGCCATGCGCTCCCTAATTTCTAATGCCGATTTTTGTGCATCCGCCGGAAATAGAACCACGTGCCCGGGAGGGGCATTGGAGTTGTCGATGCCTGCATTGGGATAGAGAAATCCCTCTCGCAGCGTCAGCACCACGCCCGGGATGCCTCCCATTATCTCATCCGATTCTTGGAGGATCAGCTCCATCTCGCGCGGATCTTTGCCGTACTTGGCGGCCATAGAGAGCGCAAGAGGGCTAGCAGTGACATCATTCAGAGCCACAACCCTCCCCTCTGCTGTAGCCACAGTGCTCTCCGAGACGACCAGAATGTCGCCGTCCTGCAAGGCCAGGCCCGATCCGGCCATGGCCTTATCAAGAGACTTTACCAGGTCATCGCCCGGGCCTATGAGATCCGTCTTTATGCCTAAAACCTGCAATACACTCACCTGTAACGCTCTGGGCTTTCTATCATTGTTGTAGCCTCATTTATCCTTGTGGCTAGGCGTGAGAGCCGAAAGGGCTGACCGCTCAAGTTCTTTACCAGGCCGGCTATTTGGTGAGACGTGCCAAATATTAAAACCTCTTCCGGTCGGGGATCGCAGCGAAGCGCCAGCTTGGGAATGGCGGCATCTCCGCCTCGGGCCAGCATCTCCTGCTTTATTATTATGGCCTCCATGCTGCTAAGGCCGCGCACGGACAGGATGCGAAAAGAACTCTTCTTGCAGATCGTGCCAAATCCCGGCTCATCTACCTCTGTCCTGCGAAGGGTCTCAGCCAGATCCTCTCCATGGCCCAGATAGCCCAGCACCTCCACCTCCATCTCCTCGTCTGCAGACAATGCCGGACGGCCTCTGATGGCCTTTGCCATGGCTACTGTATCCAGGCTGGCGGCGATATCATGCGTCCTGACGATATGCGCCCCCAGATAAACAGCTATGGCTGTGGCCGCCAGCGTTCCCGACAGCCTCTGGAAGGGATCGGGCTTATGCAGGCGCTCCCCGATAAAGGACTTGCGGGAAAGCGCCGCAACCACCGGCCGCTCCAAAGAGCGCAGACGCGACATGCCGTCCAAAATGGCCAGATCGTGGGCAGGCGTCTTTTCCGGTATCCATTTGCCGATGCCCGGATCAACTGAGATCTTAGTCGGGCTTACTCCGGCCAAGGCTGCAGCCCGTACTCTTTCTCCCAGCAAGGCAATTATCTCGTTTATTTGGAGCAGATCGCCTGCTCTCTGCCGGGCGGCCATGATGATCAAGGAGCCGTCGTGCTCGGCCACACCGGCAGCCATATTGGGGTCAGACAGTCCGGAGACATCATTTATGCAGAGGGCACCGCGAGAAAGGGCCTCTTTGGCAATGCCGGACCTCTGTGTGTCTATAGAGATGGTGATATCCAGGTTTTCCAAAATATCCTTGAGCGCGGGAAAGAGCCTCTCTCGTTCCACGGCCTCACTAATCGGTGGAGAGCCTGGCGCCGTGGAGACTGCGCCCAGATCGATCATATCCGCGCCCTGCTCTTGCATAGCCATCGCCAGGGAGAGTGCCTCATGGGGGCCGGCTACTGAGCCCTTGTAGAATGATTCACGGCTGAGATTGATTACGCCCATCAGCCGCACGGGGTGACTGTCTCCTACCGGGACGCGACCCAAAATGCCTTCTATCAATCCCAACACCTCACAAACCGGAACATGTAATGCCTTCTCTTGCAACGCTACTCCGACAGCCGCAACAATATTCCTGTCCTTCTCGCCCTCTCAATGGCGCGATCAAAGAGGATCAGCCCCAGTACCAGGTAGAAAACGGCCAGAAATGCGCCAATGGCCAGATGATGGGGCCCCGGAATAAATATTGACCTGTAGTATTCTAAAAAGTAGGTCAGGGGTATGGCTCTGGCAAGCGTCTGCAACAAGGGAGGCAACACCTCTACGGGATAGTAAATTCCACTCACGAGCAGGATCATACCGCTCAGGCTCCAGGCGGCAACGTCCGCCTTCTGGCCGAAGGTGAGGATGGATATGCATACGATGATGCCGATGACCGCAGCCGTAGCGAAAACACCTGCCAGAAATATCAGCACCGGTAGAAGGCCGCCCTCCTGGAAATCAAAGCCAAAGAGGTAGCGGCTGACTATCGCCAGAATGAAGAATACTACACTGCCCCGAAGGATGCCGAAAAGTGTTGCACCAAAGACCAGATGGTAGCTATGAATCGGAGCGATGAAAGTGTTCTTGATGCTCTTGGACCACATGTCGAATAAAAGAACGTAGGCTACATCGATCTGGGCCACCTGCAAAATGGTAAGGGCAATAGCGCCCACCAGGAGAAAGGAGACCATCGAGCCCTCCACCTTCAGGAACCGGGTGAGGAGACCAATGGATAGCAGGCTGATCATGGGCCAGAAGAATAGCTCGAATAAGGTGAAGATGTTCCTCTTGGATGTGATCCAGTTCTTGTAGGCACTGGCCAGGTACTTGTTCAATTCACCTTGCCAGTTCAAGGAATACATCCTCCAAATCGGGCTCTTTTATGGTTATGTCAAGGATTCTGGCATTGCAAAAGAGCTTGATGATCCTGTCCAGACTATCCTCGTTTCTGTCGATCACAATCTCCAAGCGGCCTCTTTCCGCTTTTACGCCTAAAACGCCCGGCATGCTCTCCAGGGTCGCGATGTCTACCGGCCCTTCGTAAGAGACCACCACCCTTTCCCCCAGCCCCAGATGCTTCTTTAAATTGCGGGGCGTATCCAGTGCTACAATCTGACCCTTGCGCAAAAAGGCAATCCTGTCACAGAGCATCTCCGCCTCAGGCATGTAGTGAGTGGA
This sequence comes from Methanothrix sp., assembly GCA_049299735.1. Classification (GTDB taxonomy): domain Archaea; phylum Halobacteriota; class Methanosarcinia; order Methanotrichales; family Methanotrichaceae; genus Methanothrix. The sequence continues at coordinate 32,267 of JBAQXX010000018.1, forward strand.
TAAGACCACGGAGATGTTCTGCTCCTGGTGAATTTTCTTTATCAGCATACGGGTTTTTATGGAGATATCCGGATCAAGACCCGTGGTGGGCTCGTCCAGGAACAGCAGACGTGGGTGGTTGAGCATGGCTTTGGCCAGAGAGAGACGCTGCTTTAGGCCTGTGGAGAGGTTCTCGAACTTAGTATCCCTAAAATCACCAAGCTCAAAGGCATCGATCTGATCTCCCACCGTCCTGGAGAGGGCGGAGCCATAAAGGCCGTAGAGCATGCCGTAGTGGCGCAGATTCTCTTGCACTGTCAAGCTCCAGGGAAAATTGGGCTTGGCGGTGCTGATGTTTATGACTTTGCGTATCTCTCCGTTGTCGCGACGTGCGTCCATTCCCAGGATGAAAAGACTGCCCTGCTCCGGGTAGATGAGGGTGGAGAAGATGGAGATGAGTGTGGTCTTGCCTGAGCCGTTGGGGCCGAGCAGGCCGAATATCTCTCCCTCCTCGATATCCAGGGATATGTTCTGAAGGACAGTGGTGCTGCTTCCCAGGAAGCTCTTATATCTCTTGCAAATTCCTTTAGCTTCTACAGGTTTTTCCGTCATGTTCCGCCCTTGTTTTATCTCACTACTACATTTGCCGTCGTCTTTTCTTGCGGCGGAAGATTTGATCTCTTCTTTTCCATATAAGAAAAGCTGCGATGCCTGCTATTGCCAGACCTCCCAATACCGGCTGTGCAAAGGTTCCTAAAATCCCGGCGCGCGATAGAGAGATTTGCAGGGGGACAATTATGCTTTTCTCTTGGCAATCAATCTCACAACCCAGTTGGTAGTCCTGCAGGCCTGCATTTCCATCTACGCGCACCTTGAATTCGATTACATTCAACGATCCTGGGTCCAGGTCTCCAAGCATTGTCGCCGGGCTCTCTACGTAGAAGGGAGGAGCAGCCAGAAGCTTTGCCGAGCAATTATGAAGCAATGTGGCGCCATCATTGCTGATTGCCATCCTCAAGCCTTCACTTCCACCCGCGTAGAGATCCGACTCAATCCCGGAGATGTGCAACGTCTGATTATCTCCTGCCAAAAATGCTTGACAAGTGAGTTTTTGCCTTTCTGCTTCATAGAGGGGGAAGACCTCGCCGCTCTTCACGCTTACATCCACCTGCCGCTCATAATCAACGCTTAAGGGAAGGGCATACCAGCCGCTCGCATTCTTCAGTGCAGTGATATTAAACTGCAGCATTGCCGCGTCTCCCGCAGGAAGGATCATGATAAGCTGCGGCCCTGTTGTCACCTTTATGGGTCCCGATCCCCCCAGGGTGGCACTGATGTTCAGAGCATCACAGCTGTGCATCTCCGCTTTCATCTCCCGCAAAATGTCTTCATTTGAGCCGCTCTCGTTAATTGGCATCAGCTCTTCCAGCTCGCCTACATTGGCCAGGTTTATTCGCAGGATACAATCGCCCTGGACCAGAGCCGGATTGGTCACACTGGCAGTAAGCTCTGGCCGTCCCAAGGATTTATAGTGGTCATCTGCGAAAAATATTATATCCTCTGCCTGGACCGTCCAGGCAAGAAGCAGCAGAATGCTGATGACATGCGGGAGCTTCATCCTCTTTTATGTTAATTTGCATCCATTAATTACTTATCTATCGGGAAATCACAGTGCTCAGGAAAAAGGCCACTGCGGCAGTCAGAATTATGGTCGCTCCGGAGGGAACATCCAGCTCATAGGATATCACAAGCCCAATGGTCACAAAGATCGCTCCCAGGAATACGGAGCCGGCCATGATGGCGGGCAAGCCCGACATGTGCCGCCTGCTTATGGCGCCGGGAATGGTCAGAAGCGCTATGACCATGATAATCCCCACGATCTTGATGAGAATGACCACGCTAAAGGCCACCATGGCCAGGAGCAAGAGACGAAGGCTTTGCACGGGAAGGCCGATGGCTTCTGCGTAGATGGGATCGAAGCTCAGGAGAAGAAACTCTTTGTAGAGCAGAAAGACGAGAGCCAGGATGATCAATGTGAGTGCAGAAATAAGCAGCACATCGCCCCTCGTCACAGCTAAAATATTTCCGAACAGGTAGCCATAAAGGTCTCGAGCGTAGCCCTGGGAAAGAGTGAGGAGCATTATTCCCAAAGCCATTCCGGTGGCCATGAAGACGCCAATGGCCGTGTCCTCCGAGACGCGCGCCCGGTTGCTGACCATGCCTATGCCAAGCGCTGTTAAAACGGCCGATCCTATTCCGAAGGCCAGCGGATCGTAGCCCAGGAAGTAGCCAAGACCAATGCCGCCAAAGGCGGCGTGAGCGATGCCGTCGCTTATGAATACGATCCTATTCAAAATCACATATATTCCGATTACGCCGCAGAGCACCGAGGCGGCCAGGCCCGCAGCCAGGGCATTTCTCATGAAGTCGTACTGGAGAAAATCCAAATTAATCATGTTCCCTCAAGACTCGATGGGGTGTACCGTGCGCTATCATCTCCACCGGGCAGCCGTAGGCCTTCTCGATGTCCTCATTGCTCAGTTCCTTGGAATCGTGATAATAAAGCCGCTGGTTTAAGCAGGCAATCTTGCTCACATACTTGGAGATAGCTGTAACATCATGGGAGACCAGCACAATGGCGATGCGAAGATCGCGATTCAGGTGGCAGAGCAGATCGTAAAAATCCGTCTGCTGGGCGGAATCAACACCGGCGGTTGGCTCATCCAGTAGGAGCAGCTCCGGATCGGAGACTAATGAGCGGGCTACAAAGACCCTCTGCTGCTCTCCTCCTGAGAGTGCACCAATCTCGCGCACAGCCCTGTCTTCCATTCCCACGGCTTCGAGGGCGCTTTGCGCGGCTTTGCGATCCCTGGAACCATAGCGGTGCAAGAGTCCGGTGCGGGTATATCTTCCCATGAGCACGACATCCAGCACATTAACCGGAAAGCTCTGGTCGAAGATGGTCTTCTGGGGCATGTAGCCGACGCGGCTGCGTGCCGCCGCCGGCGAGAGACCGAAGATGGCAATGCTGCCACGGTCGGGCTTAATCAGGCCCAGCATTACCTTTAGCAGAGTGGATTTGCCGCCGCCGTTTGGGCCGATGAGGCCAAGAAAGTCCCCCGCCTTCAGATCCAGGTTTATGCTCTCAAGGACGGCATGCTCTGTTCGGTAGACCCAGAGGTCCTTGATAGATACGATATTCGTCTTCATGATAGGCTCTTGGCAATCCCCCTTCCGGCACAGGCCAGGTTCTCCAGATAGTTCTTAGCCAGGGGATCTAAAGTCACAATGCTGGCGTTCATCTCCCGAGCGATCACCTCGGCTGTCTTGGGGTTATACTCCGGCTCAACGAATACGGTAGTTATATTACTCTTTCGGGCCAAGTCGATCACCTCGCCCAGGTACTTGGGTCCAGGCTCCTTTTCGTTCTCCATGAGCGGCACCTGGCGAAGGTTATAGTCCCGAGCAAAATAGGTCCAGGCAGGATGGTGCACAATGAAGATCCTGCTATCCTTGCCGGCAAAGGTCTGATTCAGTTCTTCATCCAGGGATTGCAGCTTCTCCACATAATCATCTCTGTTCTTGATATAATAATCTTTATTTGCCGGGTCTACCGCGATCAGTCCGGAGCAGATGTTATTCACCTGCATTGCAGCATTTCGCAGGGAGATCCATATGTGCGGATCCATCTCACCTTCGCTCTCTTGTATCAAGGCGATGCCCTGAGAAGAGTCTACTACTATCATCTTGTTAGCTTGCAGCAGCTTGTCCATCCAGAACTCGAGACCCGCACCGTTCATCACGTACAGGTCGGCTTTGGCCACATCCATCATCAGAGACGGCGTGGGTTCGAAGGTATGAGGCTCGGCTCCCGGCGGAACTACCACAGTGACTTCGACCTTCTCGCCGCCCACAGCTCTTACGAAATCGCCCAGAGGTGTGATAGTCGTAGCCACCTTGATTTTGCCGGAAGCAATGCCTGAAGAATCGGCAGAAGAAGCGATGGCTGAAGCGTCGGACGAGGACTCATCTTGCGAGATGCAGCCGGAGAGTATGGTCACTGCCAGCAGCAAAACCAATATCGATATGTTTTTATTAATATTGTAAATCATATAGCTACACCTTTTTTTTAGTATCTTGGGACAGCAGATTCTTGCCGATGTATTTGGAGCGCGTCTTGCCCCCCTCCCGCCAGTAGCCGTACCAGTAGGGACCGTGCGGACAGCCTTTGCAGTTCTTGCCGCAGGAGACCTTCTCAAGGCGGTAGGTTATGCACCCAGTCGTTTGCACATCCAATACCTCCCTATCGCCCGGCAGCTCCTCCGACCGGGGCGGCTTGCTCCTCTCTGAGATGAGTCGCTCGACTAGGTCCCTTATCTCGTAAAGCGTGGAGAGATCCTGATGCTCAAGTGTGTAAATGATCGTCTTTGGTATCAAGAATTCCTCTTATGTAACTGCCATTTATAATCTTATTGCTTGATTACATAAGAATAGGATAAGAGTATATCAAGAGCTATGCCATAGTGAAAAAATAGATAAGCGATCCGAGCTACCAGCTATCCGGGAGTCGGATGCATTCCTAGCTTCATTCTTTTCTAAACCTTTCCATACAGAATCTGCGCTCCTGCCTTGTCCCCGTTGCCAAGCGTCCTCTGCGGCCCATTGTAGAGATTCATCACTTGCTCTAAGTCCTTGGTACGTTCATCGCTAGGTGGCAAACTTCCTCCGTACGTGGTTGAGTAGATATCACCCATGCCGATACAATGGCCCAGTTCATGAAGGGCAACGCTTTGCAGATCCAGCTTATTGGAGTTCTTGGCAGTAGTTAGGGATGTGGTCCACTGATAATCGAGGTTGTACCAGATATCCGATTCTATAATGGAATAGTATCCGCCTACCTTAACGCCATTTGTCCACCAGCGATTCAGCGCAATAAAGCTGTTCCCAAATTTTTTCCAGCCATTTACATTGTAGCCGTCTTTCTTGGGGGTGGTGGAGAATGGATTGTCCACCACCTTTTTGGAATCAATTATCACAGTAGTTCCATCTGCAAAGATATTGCCGGCCACAGCATTATCCCAGGTATTGGCAGCAGCAGCAATAGCGCTTTGCGAGGATGCCGATGTAAGTCCGGTGGGTGTACCTGTTGGATTTAAGTAGAGCTGAACCTTGGGATTCAGCACGTTCCAGCGATATCCCGTAAGCTTATAGGATGAATACGATCCGCCAGTCACGGTCGTCGCTTTCGCGGCGGTCTTGGAGGCCTTTGCCGCTCCTTTCGCATCAGTCAGGCCGAAATTGAGGATGCTCACATCAAAGCTGCCTATGTCGCTTCCATCGCCCACCATTCGCAGCCCCGACATTCCCATCATCAGATTCTCGCCCTCTGAGGAGACGGCATTGATGGTGTCGTCGCTCAGAACGAGAATATCATCTATGGCCGCAAAACCGCGGGAAAAGGCGCGCCCGGAAGCTGCAGATGCAAGATTGGCATTCATGCTGCCCTGGCCGGAAAAGCCGCCTTCGGCCAGCATTACATTCTCCTCACCCAGCGCTCCCGAAACGACTTTGCCCCCCTGGCCTTCCATGTCCGTTCTCTGGCAGGCAAAGGCGCCTTGCCTCTCATCCGCATAAAGGCTTAGCGAGCTGGACAGCACGCCATGGGCCACGCTTGCCTCTTGACCCGCAGTCGCATCGTCCTGCCTGCTTTGCATATTGAGACTCAGGATACCCGCTCCTGTCACATCCTGGCTGATACTGGCTGCTTGCCCTGATGCTGAAGAGGATGTAGAGATAGAAAGCGTTCCCTGGCTGAGAACGTCACTGGTGAGAGCATAACTATTTCCGGACAGTGACTGCGCCAATCTGTTTTTTCCACCTCCTTCAGCTTGCAGGTAGGATGAGATTTTGCCGGAGGCCAGTTTTATGTCTTGTTTCAGCCATGTTGATTTATCCAGACTATAGCTCTGATGGGAAGCGGAAGTTTCAGCACCGTCTGATGAGCAAACGCTTACAGTAATTCCCGCTGCAGTTGTTGCCGCGATGCATATAGTTAAAACGCATATAAATGCCGATCGTGCGAAATTTGCCTTCATGGAGAAACCCCATTATGTTTTGGGTAATAAGTATTAATCATAATAAGTATTTTTTACAATACCCGTCTTATGTTATAAGTATAAGAAGTTGTCGCGGCACCTCTTAATTAAATATTATTGTCTATATTTTATAATCGATGATCTTGAATGCGACTACTATTATCAAAAAGACAGATTGTCAATAGAGACTGTTATGAAATTGTGATTTAAACGCTTGTCAATCGGTTTATTAACAATGGATTGCTAATCAAGCAAACAATGTATTTTAAGAATCATATAACTACTAAAACAAATTAACGAGAAAAATAGATAGCGGGAAAAAAGGTGGTCTTCGGTGCCACTCCGGTGCTTCCTGCTTCTATCGGTGCCGCTGAATCTTCTGTAGCGTAACCGGTTCCATCCAACTGCAGTGGCATCAACATGCACTATCTCCGCGGATCGAAAAGCTGCTCGCTTACATGATATACAATTAGAACTAAGCTGAATTCATTCCTCTGTATATGGAGACCAGTGTGCCTATTATGCACAGCAGTCCTGCCAATATCATCACTCGACTTATGGTCGCAGCGAGAAGCTCAGGCCCGGCCCCAACAAGAGTCCCATAGTATCCCGCTTGGGCGAGCTGTAGAGACACCAGAACACCTGAAAAGGATACCCCCAATGCCATTCCCAGGTTTCTGATAGTGGCTGTGAAGCTGGAGGCTATGTTTATCTTTGCTCGGGGAAGGGCCCTCATTATCTCGGTGTTGTTGGGGCTCTGGAAGAAGACGCCACCTATGCCCATGGACACAAAGGTGAGCAGCAGCAACCGTGGATCACGATCTATGCTCCCTGCCAGATATCCGAGGAGCATCATGGAAATTGCCATAATCAGCATTCCGAGAGCAGCTAAGTATCGGAATTGGTGTTTATCGTAGACCCATCCGGTTACCGGCGAACCAATAACCATTATGGCCGGGACGATAAGGTAAATCAAACCTACTTGTGATGCAGTGTAGCCCATCACGCCCTCAAAATAAAATGGCCCTAAGACTGATATCATCAGGTTGGCTACAAAAAATAGTATCATGCTGATGCAAGGAAGCACAAACATCCTGTAGCGGAATATGGAGAGGTCCAGGAGCGGGGACTTATGCCGTGACTCAATTATCACGAAAGCCGTCAGAGAGCCAAGAAAGATCATAGCCGTGGCAAGAATAGCGGGCTGAAAGGTGAAGCTGATGGAAAGCTGGCCCAATATTGCCATCAGAGAAACTATGAAGGCTATCAGGGTTACAGCGCCAATCCAGTCTACATCGACGCTATGGGATCTGTTGTCTTCGATTCTCATGTACCGGGAAGAGAGCAGCAACTGCATGATGCCGATAGGCACGTTTATGAGGAATATATACTTCCAGCCCAATAGATCTACGATAAAGCCGCCCAATGTGGGTCCTAACATGCTTCCGATAGCGACGGTGGCTCCGATGTAACCCATGGCCCGGCCCTGCTCACCCCTGGGGAAAGCCTGGAAGATTATGGCAGAGCTTATGGAAAACATCATGGCCGCTCCCGTAGCCTGGATTATCCTGCAAAGCACAAGGAGGTTCAAGCTTGTGGACAAGCCGCAGGCTAAAGAACTGACGGTAAAGAGGGCAATGCCGAGAAAGAAGAGCCTGGCCTTGCCAACGTATTCTGCGACCTTGCCGAAGATCATTAGCAAGCTGGTGAGTGCGACAAGATAAGCGGTCATGATCATTTGCGACTGGGCGATGCTGACACGGAAATATGCCGTAATGGTCGGAAGGGCGATGCTGACCACGGACCCATCAACCACTGCCATCAAGACGCCTGTGAGAACAAGCAGCAAGACTATGTAACGATTTTTGCTGCCGGATTCCTTTTCCAAATTACTTTCTTCAACGTGCATTACTATTGAGCCTCACTCCTTTTGATGAACAGGCTTGGCCTGTAAGTATATTCCGGTGAATGACCAAAAGAATCGAGCTTCCATTAATCTAATGCTCCCTTTCCATGGGATAAGCAAGTTGAAAAAGTCACGCCCCCAAATACAATCATGTCTGTAGAAAAATTTAAATACTATTGTTATCGATTATTCCTTTGTGCATTGTATGAATTTTCGCAACTCATTAAGGCTTTATTTCATATTGGCAATGCTATGGTCATCAATTATATTTTCACAAGGATCGCCTTCCGCCGGAAATGTGGGTTGTGTCATCTGCGGATCAGTCTTCGATGCAGGCCAATCACTGCAATGGGCGGGCGGATACGCAGCTATCGTGCCCTATTGGCCTGGACCATTGATATATATAGAAACTTATAATAATCCTCCTGAAATACCGGTTATCTCCGGATCGGATAATGGTGTTCCTGATGAATCCTACGGCTATTCCGTTTTCGCCGTTGATCCAGATGGGGGCCAGGTGAAGGTCACCATCGATTGGGGAGACGAAACCGAATCGACCACGCTTCTCATCGATTCGGGTGTTGCTGCGAGTGCGAATCACACCTGGAGCAAGGCAGGTACATATAAAATCAGAGCCATTGCCACAGATAGCAAAGGAGCCGTCTCTAGGTGGTCGGAGCCGTTCGACATCGCCATAAATACACCGCCGAGCAAACCCGAGTCTCCATCCGGTCCGATTTTGGGCATACCCGGAGCTGCCAATAATTATACCGTATCCTCCAATGATCCAGATGAAGATCAGATTAGGTACACTTTTGATTGGGGCGATGAAACGGAATCGGTCACCGGCTTCCTCCCTTCCGGTGCAAGAGCGACCGCAAATCATACCTGGAAGAAAGCCGGAACATACCGGATCAAAGCATTTGCTGTTGACGAAAAAGGAGCCTCCTCTGGATGGTCGGATGCGCAAAATGTCATCATAAATTCTCCTCCCAATAGCCCCTCAAAACCATCCGGACCCGAATCGGTATATGCCTGGGCCGAATATACTTGCATTTCATTTGCATCAGACCCTGACGGAGATGAAGCAGAGTTTACCTTCGATTGGGGTGACGGAAATATGTCTCGCACAAATCTTATCCGGTCCGGGTGCAATGCAAGTGGTGGGCACAGTTGGTGTGAAGAAGGAACTTACCTGGTCCGCGTCATTGCCAGGGATCGGTTAGGAGCCACGTCAAATTGGTCTGGGAATTTGACGGTGACTGTTATTGCAAACAACAAACCCAATACGCCCAGAAACCTATTTGGACCGGGTTTTGGCTACATAGGGATCGCCCATAGCTACTTTACAATGGCCAAAGATCTCGATGGTGACAGAGTCATGTACTCCTTCGACTGGGGGGATGGGGCGACTTCCACTACCGGGATGGTCGATTCCGGATCGGTTGAAAGCGCAAATCATACCTGGATTAAAGCTGGAAGCTACCAGATCAAAGCCAACGCTACAGACAGCAAAGGCGCATCATCAGGGTGGACTGATCTAATGAATGTGACTATCAGCGAAAATGATCCCCCCGAGTCGCCGATTGTGCCGACGGGACCGACCCATGGAAGACGCAAGGCCACTTATCGATATGCTACATCTGCAAACGATCCTGACGGCGACCCGGTCAAGTACGTGTTCGACTGGGGCGATAAAACAACTTCCTGGACCGGTTTGGTCTTCTCTGATTCAGGGAAACGCGAAAGCGTATCTCATAAATGGAGCCAGGCTGGAACATACCAGGTCAAAGCCATGGCCCTGGATGATAAAGGAGCCACTTCAGGATGGTCCAGTTCGCTGATGATCAATATCTCTTCGGATTAGTTTTTTCCTTTTTCTCCTATCAGCACGTTGATCATTCGATCCGACCTCTCCAGAGCCTCGTGCGTTTCCCCGTAGTGCTCTGCCGCCGCCCGCATAATCTGCTTGAAGCCCTCCAGATCTCCCGCATCCGCTTTTTCGCTCAGTCGCATGCATTCGGCCACAAAGGTCTGGCGAACAACTGCGGCCTTGGGATTCTTCTGGATGGAGGCGTACAGTTCTGGATTCTGGTCTAAAATTCGGCCCACGAAATCGATCATGGTCTCGTAGACCGGGGACATGAATCTGCGCGATCTTTGCACATCAAAATCCAGGGTGCGCAGCGCCGCCCCGATGCCGATGTAGGCGAAATGGGTCAGCGCCTGCACCACGGCCATGATCTCGTCGTGCTCCTCTGCATCCAGGATTTCCACGTGCGCTCCGTCCGACTCGAAGAGCGACTGCATGATAGAGAGCCACTTTACCGTCTTTCCTTCGACGGGTGTCAGGATGATCGTCTGGCCGCGCAGAGCCGGCATGGTGGGCCCGAACATGGGATGCGTGCCGAGCACCTCTACCCCTTTTGGTGCGTAGGTTTTCATGGCCCTTACCGGCCCGGACTTGATGGAGGTCACATCCATGATCAGGCTGCCGGGATGCATGTGAGGCGCAACCTCGCGAATTATTTCCACGGTCTTCTCTATGAGAACGCTGACCAGGACGATGTCGCTTTTTTCCACTTCTGCCATCATGTCCTTTGCATAGCGCACCCCCAGGCGCTTTGCCACCTCCACCTTGCCGCTCGGGCCCCAGACCGCCACATCAAAGCCTTTTTCCTTAAAGTAGCGGGCAAACCAGGAACCGGTCTCCCCAGTGCCGCCCAAAATCAGTATGCTCGCCATTATGCCTTCGCCCTCCACCACGTTTGGCTATGAAAATGCCTTTAAGCTTCGTAAAGCTTTGCATTTTGCCCTCTTCGCGCCCGTCAAGGCTTCGCATGAGATCCTGTGAATCACGCAAAGGCGCGAAGTCCGATGACACATGCCCATCTTCCAATCAGATTTGGGCCTTCAAACAGGCCCGGAGCTTGAGGGCTTCGGCCTCTGCCAGAGCCACGTCCGTTTCTCCTTTCAGCCTTCGCGCCTATTTAATAATCAATTTGCGAACCTTCAATTTTATTCATAGCCCACTCTTCTATCCTTTGGTTATCCTTTACAACAAATTCCTGTCCTTTGTCAGCTGATTTGAAGTATCCATCTCTCCACGGGTGTTTGTTATAACTGATCTCAGCATCTCTAAAACAATCAGGTAGATCCCATTTCGACCGGGAAAGCCCCTTCTTAGTCAGAACGAGCTTATCGTTGAACATGAATCTTCCCGCGCCGGGAATTGCCTCATTCCAGTTCAAGACATCTCGGGCAATGTAGATTGTGTTTGTTTTGTTGTTCCAGTACTTCTCGTTGGTATGTGGGTGATACTTCATCCATTTTGGAACACCGAATTCATGATCTACTTTTGTTATCTCGCCGATCTGAAGATAACCGAAAATGGCATGAAGGTCTCTTTCGATGGGATCGAATACAAGCTTACCCTCGTTATATCTGGTTTTCCTGAACCATCCAAAGAATAGAAACAGATCACCTTCGCTAACCTTTTGCTTTCTTAGGTGCCCTTGAGCCGCGTCTACTTGGCCAAACAACGGTTTCCAGTTGGGTTCTCTGCCTATGGCTTTTCTATGAATATCTGGGTCTAAATGACATCTCGTATCCTCATCGATATCTAGCCGCTTATTATTAGACCTTATTCGGGGGTTAAAACCTTTCATCAAGTCATAACACGTCAACTCACCAGTGTTGACATCAGAGTACCTTATGTCATCCTTTTGATCTGGAATTGGTAACGAAATCATTTGCCCATTTGGAAGGATTGGGCTAGGATAGCCCCCATTTTCGGAATCGAATCCTTTTCTACTTAAGATAACCTTCATTGTTGGCCCTCAATGCACAGGTCTTTCTTAATCTTTTAGTATCATTTTTCATTAGAGCGACTGACTTATAAAAAGTATCCTTTTGCTATTCAAACACGATATTTAATAAGTTTGAGATTTCATTTGTCAAAAGAATGAAACCTGATCCCGAGATTGACCGGCGAGTCTACGAATTGGCCAAAGGCTATTTGCCTAGCCTAGGAATTCCGGGTGTGACACAGACACTTATTGAGAAATACCTCGACCCATTATCTGTCAATTCTAAACCTGCATCGAAAGAGGAACTCTATCGCCGCATACTCTGGTCCGCCCAGGAAGCGGGCATGAAGTCTGGCGTCATAGGAGGTTCTATCGGGGGTGTGGATAAACTTGCTCCAGTTTTGTACTATTTCAACCCTAAGGAGGTATTGGACAATTACGCGGGTAACTGGGAAGTAGTTCTCGGTCAGATCGTGAAGGAACTCAAACCGCGGATCCATAGAACGCTGGGGCCAAAAAGCATTTGGCCGCGCTACTGCCAAACAATCATTTCGGCAGCGGAATTCGTTGAACAGTTCGATTCGGCGGATGATTTCTTTAGATGGGTCGACTTTTTTGATCAGGATGAAAGATCAAGGGCAAGTCTACCCATGCTTCTGGATCACGAGATCGAAGGATTCGGATTTGCTCTATCCTGTAATTTCCTCAAGGAACTTGGATATGTCAATTTTCCCAAACCTGACGTTCATCTAGGTGGAATCTTTTCGGCGCTTAAACTCTGTAAGGACGGAAAAGACCAATACCAGCTATTCAAAGCCATTATACGAGTGGCGAATCATTCCAACGTTACACCCTACAATGTGGATAAAGTGTTTTGGCTAATAGGTAGTGGAAAATTCTATTGTGATCCTGAGATTGGGAAAGATGGGTTTATCGGTAGACACAAGCAGAAATTCATTGAGTTTGCTATGTCAAAGCTATTTGGAGACAAATGAATACTAAATCACCTTCACTTTATATATATTTAAGCTATGTAACATTCCGGTCCGGTATAAATTATCCTCATAATTTTTTATAAGCATGTTTTCGACCTTGTGAGGTCTGATGCTGCGCTCCAGATTATGTAGCGCATTTTCATTTTAGCTGATGCTGGCTAATCGATAAACTGCAATTGTTAATGGATTATTTCATAGAGTACTGGAATGGTCAGATGGGCAGATCTGATTTAAGTCCTGTCTATGAAAGAATAAAAAAATATGAATTATTTGTAGGTTATACCTACACATGGCAGTTAGAGGCGGGAAAACAGGGGTTAGCAGTCCCGCAAGAGCATGACACAAGGCCGCGGAGATCGATGCAGCCCGCAATCCTGAAAGGGCGCAGTGTCGAGAAGCCGTAGATCCTGCAGGACGCTTTCGTTGTATTGGTCGAGCTTGACATCAGCCATGCCCAATTTCTATCCCAGACCGGCCCGCCTGGCCGCCAGAGCCTCTCGAACCGCTCTTTCCATCACATCCGCGGGAGCCTTTTTGCCCGTCCAGATCTCCAGAGCCTTGGCCCCTTGATAGACCAGCATCATCACTCCGTCCACGGCCACAGCTCCGGCGGCGCGGGCATCCTTGAGCAGCTGTGTGTCCCGGTTGTAGACGATATCAAAGACCGCATGACGGCTTTGCAAGAGCCTTCCCTCCAGCAGCCTGGCGTCGCCCTCGCGCATGCCTACCGATGTGCAGTTTATTATTATGTCCGCCTGAGGCGCGAGCCTTGCAAGGTCGCTCAGGCTAAAGCCTTCGGCTCCCACCTGGGATGCCAGCTCCTCTGCTCTCTTCTGGCTGCGGTTGGCAATGGAGATCTTTGCTCCTTCCTGCTGCAAAGTGTAGGCAATAGCCCGCGCCGCGCCTCCTGCGCCGATCATCAGCACGCTTTTCCCTCCGATCTTGACGCCAGCATCCTGTAGTGCCAAAAGCGCGCCCCATCCGTCTGTGTTGTAGCCCGCGACGCCCTGCGGCCCGAAGCTCACCGTATTTACCGCGCCGATGGCCTTTGCGAGAGGATCGAGCTGCAAGAAATCCAGTTCCAGCGCCGTTTCCTTGAGAGGAATGGTCAGATTCAGTCCGGAAAATCCCATGGCAGCGGCCCCAAGAATAGCATCTTCCAGATCCCCCGAGCTTACGCGAAAAGCATGGTAGCAGGCATCTTCACCCAGAGCCCGCAAGGCTGCGTTCTGCATGACTGGGGAGAGACTGTGCTCAATTGGGTCGCCAAAGATCCCGAATATCTTCATAATCATCCCTAAATAATTTGCAGGATATACCAGAGGGCTCCGCCTACCAGAGCGCCGAAGGCCGTTGCCACCAGATTCACACCATTGTTGCTCAAAGTGCCCCGGCTTTGCAGCGTTGCTCCGAGAAGGCTGTCGAAGTTCGTGCCCAAGAAGCCGCCGACGGCAGCGACTATGATGCCAAAAACGCCCACCATTCCCATGCCGGTGGCCAAAAGGCCGATGATTATGGCTCCTGCGAGCGAAGCTGCTTCGCCCAACGGCGTCACACCTCCGTCCACGCCCGCCTCTATCTCTTTGAGCGTGGTTATCATGCGGGGTTTGGAGCGGCTGGTCTCACCAATCTCGCTGGCCAGAGTGTCTCCGTTGGCGGTAGCCACCGAGGCAATGAAGGCAAAGATGAAGACATCATTGCCGTAAACTCCGTAGCAGATGGCCAGAACAAGAGGCACCAGGCTGTTGCTGTAGACGTTCTTGTAGCCGCGCCTGCCTCCATGAGACTGAGCTATGCCGAGCTTGTGCTTATGGGAATATCCGTAGCGAGTAAAAGCTCCGCCCAGCAAATAGAAGGCGAGCAGCAGGATAAACCAGGAGAGTCCGGCAAAGAGGATCACCAGCAGGCAGACGATGGTTTCGCTGAGCACGGCATCCGAGTCCGCGGCTTTTGCCCAGTAGGCGCCGA
>JBAQXX010000019.1:0-4999 GCA_049299735.1 Methanothrix sp.
CCGGCCTTCAGGAATGTCCGGGAATAACGCAGTGGAACGGCAAAAGACTAAACGATGAACTGTCGTGCACCGCCCGCTACTACCCTCATATCAACGACACGGGAGGTTTTTATGTCGCCAAGATCATCAAGAACTAGGAATATATTCGAGCCGCTGGACAGGTCAATCATAGCGAAGCTGTGGCAAGACCGGTTCGGCATTTCAGAGCAGGCATTTGCAGGCTGCAAATTTTTCAGGAAAGCTCAGAGCATCTGGGCCATTAGCGATGTCGATCTTCCCCGGCTCAGCTACGAGACCATTGGAATGCGCATAATGAGCTGCAAAGACCGCCCGTGGAAGCCCACCACTTCGGCTCTGCAGATATTCGGCCGGTACGCCACCAAAAACCTTATTCATCTGAATCGGGAAGAGGCCATGATCTTCCTGGAAGGGAGCAGCCAGGTCTTCGAATCAGAATGCGAGATAGGCTATGTGGTGGTATTTTATAGGGGGGATGTGCTTGGATGCGGTCTATACTCACATGGCAAGCTTGTTTCCCAGATTCCCAAAGAACGAAGAATGGCAAGCGCTGCCAAGAGCGAGGCCTGCCCGGTAGGAGAGCGGCCCGGATGTGAGGCTTGGGGAGAGTGAAAATCCTGATGATCTCGGATGAAGATGAGCTGAAAAGGCTGTGGCAACATCCATTGCGCCTCTTTCGCTTGTCCAATGCACTGCGGGAAAAGAGCTGCCAGGATGACGTCTCTTTTGTCATAAACAGAAATATCAACTTCACCAATGAATGCACAGGAACCTGCCGGTTCTGCTCTTTCAAGCATGGTATTATCTATTTCCTTACGCCTGAGCAGATTTTAGAGCGCACCAGCGAGGCAGAGCGGCTGGGGGCTACGGAGATCTGCCTGCAAGGAGGGCTCGCCCCAAAGATGCGTCTGGAAGATTACTGCCAGATCTTGGAGCTAATACATCGCGACTTTCCCAGGATGCACCTGCATGCCTACTCGCCCATGGAGGTGCTGCACATGTCCCGAAACTCTTGCGTTGAGGTGAAAGAGGCACTGCGTGAGCTAAAAAGAAGCGGCCTTGGTTCCATGCCCGGCACGGCTGCTGAGATTCTTGTTGACTCGGTGCGACAGAAGATATGCCCGGATAAGCTGAAGGTGAAGGAGTGGCGGCAGATAATAACAGAAGCCCACTTGCTGGGAATTCCCACCACCTCGACAATGCTCTTTGGCCATGTAGAGAGCTTAGAAGATCGCCTGCGGCACTTGCAGGTTCTAAAAGAGATTTCGTGCGAGACTGGAATGATTACAGAGATGGTTCTGCTTCCATTTATTCCTGATAATAATATGCTGGGCAAGATTGCCAAAGGTGCCGATCTCCTGGATCGTCTCAAGATGCATGCTTTGGCCAGGGTTGCTCTTTACCCCAACATCACCAATATCCAGGCGAGCTGGACAAAATTGGGCCGCGAAGCCGCTGCTGCTGCTTTGGATTGGGGAGCAAATGACCTGGGAGGAACGCTCATGGATGAGGGAATTGCCCGCAATTCCCGGGAGGAACCCTGCATTTCTGCGGAGGAGCTGACAGAGCTGATAGAAGGACGGGGAAAGAGAGCGGTGCAGAGAACTACCCTGTACGAAAGGTTATGATCTACATGATTTTAAGGCCGCATAATCTTCATCCTTCACCCGAATTCATTTAAGAGATGGCAAACTGCGACGATAAGCTTTACATATTTTGACGATACACTTCCGAACGGTGGGGATCATTCGAAAAATAATAGTCATCTTGTTAATCGCATTGCAGGCTTTCGTTATACCCTGGTCGGCATCGGCCAGTGATGTAACCGTCTCAGGATCATCAACCGTGATGCCCCTGGCCGAGGTTGCGGCAGAGGAATTCAATGTCCTGCAAAAGGATTATGTGGTGACGGTTTCTGCCGGTGGAACGGGAGCTGGAATTCTGGGCATTGCCGAGCGCAAGAATGACATAGCCATGGCCTCGCGTGAGGTAACCGAGGGCGAAAGGGAGAGATTTGGCGACTCTTTTGAGGAGTTCCTGGTCGGGCTGGACGGCATCAGCCTGGCGGTGAGTGATGAGGTTTATCAGGCGGGCGTTAAGGGATTAAGCAGGCAGCAGGTGAAAGACATCTATTCCGGAAACATCACCAACTGGAAGGAAGTTGGCGGCCTGGATAAAGAAATTTACGTGGTATCTCGAGAAGAAGGTTCCGGGACCCGCGACAACTTCAATGAGGAAGTCATGGGCAGCAGAGATGCCGAGACGCTGGGCGTTGATACCGTGGCCATGGGCGGGGCCGAGGTCAAGACAGCCATATCTGGAAGCGATAGGGCAATAGGATATCTGGGTTTCAACTATTTGGGTAACGGCGTTCATGGCATAGCCTTTAATGGATTTATGCCAAACTATGATAATATAAAATTGGATCTTTATGAGCTGCACAGGCATCTCTACTTCTATACCTTTGGAAAGCCATCAGCCGGAGCTCAATCATTCATAGATTTTGTACGAGGACCACAGGGCCAGAAGATCGCAGCGCAAGAGGGTTTTATTCCAATCTAATTTTCGGGCAAAATTCCTTTTATAATAGTATGGCAAACCATACCCTGATGAGAGCCGAAAGCATGCTATTGACATTGTTGCTGTTTTTTATCCTGGCGGGAGCGTCCAGTGAAGCCAGAGATGTGACGGTTGCTGTCTCGGGATCCAGCACAGTCATGCCCATGGCAGAACTCGCTGCCGAGGAGTTCAATATGATACAGGATACCTACACAGTTAATGTAAAATCTGGAGGTAGCGGTGTAGGCATCGTGGACGTAGCCGAGGGCAGATCGGATATTGCCATGAGTTCCCGAGAGATCAAACTGGAAGAGCGGCAGAGATATGAGTCGCCAACGGTACGTTTTATTGAGCAGCCGGTAGGATTTGATGCTATATGCCTGGTAGTAAGTCCAGATGTTTATGACAATGGCGTAACAGAACTTGCCAAAGATGAGGTTAAACAGATCTATGCCGGAGATCTAACCAACTGGGAAGAGCTGGGCGGCCCGAATACGGAAATATTCGTTATCGGCAGAAGGGCAGGTTCGGGAACCAGAGACACATTCAATGAGATCATAATGGGAAGCCGGGAGGCGGAGACTCCTGCGGTATCCTATGATGCGGGGGAAAGTTCTGAGGTCAAGTTCAGTACACAGCGCAGTGACAACGCCATCGGCTATATGGGATACAGCTTTGTCATGACGGGAGATACTAAAGCGATTTCTCTGGACGGCGTCGCGCCCACGATTGATAGCATAAAAAGCGGCGCTTATCCGCTAGCCAGAAAGCTCTACTTTATCACTTTGGGAGAACCCTCGCCCGGTGCCAAGGCCTTTATAGATTATATCTTGAGCCCTGGTGGCCAGAAAATCGCCATGGAAAATGGTTTCATACCTATCTGAGATCGATTACTACTATTTTTTATGCAAGTCAGGGAAAAACTTGATAAATAATCGCAGAGATACTATAATGAATAATAAGAGTGATTTTAGCTCGATCCGCAAATACCTGCAATCTGAAGTCTTTAGAAATCCAATTCATAGGAGATGAATAAAATGCAAATAGGAAAATGGTTCGGAGCATCTCTGCTCTTCGTTTTGTTGGCCGCCATTGCACTGATGCCCTGGTCCGCGTGCGCTCAGCCCTGTGCAGAGGGCTGCCAGTGCCTCACCGAGGCCAAGGCAAAGGAGATATTCGGCGAAGGAAATTTTCAGATGTGCACGACCGCTCCCTGCGGTGAAGAGAAGTCACCTACTGCAGCTATGATTCTTAAGTATTGCTTCAAAGCCAAGTGCCCCGAAGACTGCAGCTGCATGACAGAGGAAAAGGCCAAAGAAATGGGTTACAGTCCCTGCTCCGGTCAGAGGATATCCTGCGGCTATGATGAGAATAAGAGGCCATTGTATTGCTTCTCAGCCGCGAGCCCATGTCCAGCAGAGTGCAGATGCTTGACCGAAGAAGAGGCCAAGAAGCTGGGATACAATAAATTCTGCGGGAACGAAAAGAAGGAATGCGGTAAAGATCCCCGTGGATACCCGAAATTCTGCTATCAGATTCCAGCAGTCGTCTGTCCCACAGGGTGCATCTGTGTGAGCAAAGAAGAGGCATTGGCAAAAGGCCTTAGGAACAACTGTCTGGATGCCAATGGCAATCCCATTGTCTGCGGGGTAATAGATGCCGAGAAGGGACTATTCAGGTACTGCTTCAAGACACCTGAACCGGCGAGGTGCCAGTATGACTACAACCTGGGAAAATGCGTGGGCCAATGCTCTGCCGGCAAAAAGTGCCAGTTGAATACGATATACCGGGACCCCAAGACCTATGAAGTGACATTCGCGGAGTGTCATTGCAAGTGAGGATATCGAGATGGAGTCCCTCTCCCAGATCTCTTTGCGGCTCACTGCCATTTTTTATCTATAAAACTAGAAAAGTTAACTTTGTATTAATTCCGCAAAATTGGCAGAAATCTTATTTTTCCAGATCCTCAATATTCAATCCGGCCTGTTTTAGGATTCCATTCAGGGTCCCTTTCTTCAACTAGGCATTTATGCGGAAAAGGAAAAACCTTCAGCCCGGCCCGTCCAGGAACCTCAGGTAGTACACCACAGATGCCACCAGCGGCATAAATCCGGCCAGGAGCGCAGAGTAAGCCCGCTTAAGATTTCGGCGCTTGTAGCCCACCATTTTCCGGTAGAGCTGCTCGGCAAGCTGCGGCGAGCTTAAGTTCGATCTGTAGGTCTCGGGCGTAAAGACGCGCACGGCAAAGTTGAGAAGCAATGCAGAAATTTTCGAGATAATAATCAAATTTAACAGAAAAGAAATTTAGGTGAGCACGGCAGCGATCTGCGGCTTGCCGCAATTTCTGGCGCACAGTAGCCCCATCAACAGTGCAGCATGGCTAAGTCAGATTAAGATAATAGTAATTAGGGAGCTTTAGCTC
>JBAQXX010000020.1:0-33910 GCA_049299735.1 Methanothrix sp.
GATGGTATGGTTCATTCTTGGCCTTCCTTGCCATAATCCCCTCCCTAAAATATCCCCTTCAGAGGAGATTATAACACAAGCTATTATTAATACTTATAGGACACTAAGAAACATTCGGGACTCTACATGCAATTTGTCTTTTAGTTAACTTTTAATAGCAAGCTGTACATAAATTAACGGGAATCGAATAGTAATTACTATGGGGTTAATCATGTCGGTAGAGGTTTCTGTAAACTCGGCCAAAAAGAATCTCGAAGATATTCTAGCGAAGCTATCTCCTGGTGAGACAGCTACTCTGATCGGCCCTGAGGGCAGACCCGTGGCCGTACTGGTTCCACTAAGATCTTCTGAGAATGTGGCAGCGGAAATTGACTGGGATGCAGAGTGGCAGGCCTTGGCCCATGAAATCGATTCCGCATGGAAGAGCGAGAAGAGCGCTTTGGAGATTCTTGCCGAGATGAGGAGATGAACCTGACAATTGATGCCAGCGTCTTTGTCTCTGCAGTTCGACCTTCTGAAAAACAATATCCTCTGAGCTACGGGTTTCTGCATAAGGTGAAAGGATCAAAAATATTCTGCCCCACTTTTGTGCTTGCTGAGTGTGGAGCCGCTATTGCCAGGCCGACCGGAGACTCGCTTTTGTCCGGGAGGCTGGTTAACCTCATAAAGCATTTTCCTGGGATGACACAGGTTCCTTTGGATCTGCCTCTCGCTCTTCGTGCGGCAGATATTGCCATTGAAAATCGTCTTCGTGGCGCGGATGCCGTTTATGTTGCTGTTGCTGAGGATTTTGATGCCGTTTTGGTTTCATGGGATGAAGAAATGTTAGAGCGCTGTCCCGAATCAGTGCTAGCGATGAGCCCTGAAAAATGGCTGGAAAACACCTCAAGAACTGGCGGGCGGAAATAAGATCATTTCAGGTAGAATCTCCGACTAAGCAATACTTGCCGATTACCGGCAGCAGCGCCGGGCAGCCGCAGTGCCGCGCTTTTGCGCCGCCCGGGTCCCGGCTGCTGCTCGTAGCCGCCGCCCGTGGGGCCGGGCCGTCCGGGATTGCGGCGATGCCGTACGGGCGGGCTGGCTTGCCTGGCGGGGACGCGGGGGCAGGAGGCCGGTCGGGCCTGAGGACCAGGAAGTGCTGTTGTCGAGATTACCGGAATTCTACGGTCTATCAAATTCGTCCCCGGAGCATACAAATATTAAGCAGTAGCAATAAGCATTTTAGAAGGAAGCGGTGGTTTGGTTGCTTGTGAAATTTGAGGTCTACTTTGATGGAGAGAACTGGTGCGCTCGTGGAATAAGTGTCGGTATATTCACACAAGGAAAAACCCTTGATGAGCTAACTGAAAATATAAAAGAGGCAACTAGTCTGCATTTCGAAGATATTCTTGAATCTGGTGAAGAGCTGAAGATCTTATCCATTTCTGAATTTGAGGTGCAGCCTCTTGCGAAAGCGTCCGGTTGTTAGCGGCGAGAAGCTCCTCAAAGTGCTCGCCCGGCTGGGCTATGAAACCGTTCGGCAGAGAGGAAGTCACATTAGGCTGAGAAAGCCAACTGCTGCAGGAGATCATAATATCACGGTTCCATTGCACGACGAGCTGGCGAAGGGCACATTAAACGATATTTTATCTCAGGTATCCATCTGGAATGGGATTTCAGAGGATGCCTTGATTGAAATGATAACCCAATCATAAACAAAACGACCAACGACGAAATCTCATCGCAGTCTCCATCTTTGCCATCCGACAGCTTACGGCAGCAGCGCCGTGCAGCCGCGGGGCTGCTGCTTGTGGCCGCCGCCCGTGAACCGGGCCGTCCGGGCAGGATTGTCCGGCAAGCGCCAGTGCCGGGGGCGCGGGAGGCCGATCGAGCCAATGTCGCCGGAATGAGTGGGAGAGATTTCTCATTCTAATAGCTTATAATAATCCTCTTCTGTTATGCCCAACTGCTTGAGAATTTCGTAGAAAAGCCAGCTTCCAATCTCGCTATTGCCATGTATTGGAATCGTTGTCGCTCGGCCATCGTGATGCTTCCATCTGGCGTGGCTGCCCTTTTGCCTCACCATCTGAAATCCGAGTTTATTGGCAGCTTTCTGCAGGTCCCTAGCTTTGGCAGGCATGAGTCGCCTTTACATCTACATCTGATGGAAGCATGCGTCCTTCTTCTTTGTATTCATCCTCGATCATTTCGAAAACATTTATCAACTCGGTTTGTGCCTCTTCAGGAGTTTGGCCCCAGGCGTGGCAACCCGGAATTGCAGGTATGTAGGCCACGAATGTACCGTTGTCTTCGGGACGAAGGACTATTGTGTAGTCATAAAGCCGTTTCATCAAGATCAATTGCTCCCTATTAGCATATAATACTACCCGATGCATTTTCTATCTTTGCCATCCGACGACTTACGGCAGCTGCAGGTCCACGCTTTTGCGCCGCTCGGGTCCCTGCTGCTGCCCGTGGCCGCCGACATCGGGCCGTCCGGGCTTGCGGCGAGGTCGTCAGGGCGGGCTGGGTTGCCTGGCAAGCGATCGGGCAAAGGGGCAGGAGGCCGGTTGGGCCTGAGGGTCGGGAAGAGCTGGATTCCGGCGAAGGCGACTTCTCCTTGGGCTGGATTTTGATAAACGATCGCAGTTTCTTATTATTATTAAGTGAGGATTATAGCCGAGCAGCTACTGGCACCACAAAGACAAAAAGCGCACAAAGACTTTTCAAAAGCAATTCCTGAGGTCCTTCAGCTTGGCGATCCGACAGCTTACGGCAGCAGCGCCGGTACCGCCGCAGGGCCGCGCTCTGCGCTGCTCGGGTTCCGGCTGCTGCTCGTGGCCGCCGCCTGTGGGCCCAGCCTGGGCGGCTAGGTCGTCAGGGCGGGCAGGAGCCCGGTCAGGCCTGAGAGCCAAGAAGATCAGGGCAGCAAAGGCTGAATTTCATGGGCAAGCAGTTCCCGGCTTGGCAATCGTTTAGATCAATCAGAGTGACTTTCACCATCGTCTTTCTCCCCTAGATGTTTCATTAACTCATCAATGCTTTCAAAGGAAACCGCATTCTCCATTTCTTTTTCCCAGTCAATTTTTTTGGCATCGGGATATGCTTCTATCAGACTCTTAGGGTTCCAGTGCAAAATGTCTGAGCCGATCCAAGAGAAGATTTCCATGAGATACTCCTCATCAGAGCGGTCATCATCCGTTTCTTTGAATAACTCGAAATCGCTTCTTCCAATGGAAGGATGTATTTCGCTTAATACAATTCTGCCATCTTCCTGGCGGACAAGTCCATAAAACCAGTTCTCTGTGCAAGGAAGACTTTGGATCTCCTTGTCGGTCCATATATGAACCAGCTTGCCATAGAGTTCTTCCGGCATATTGATGAGCTATATTCTTGGGACAATTTAGTCTTTGCCTATTCCCTATTCTCGCCTCGGGCTGCCGCCTATGGGCCAGGCAGTCCGGGCTTGCGGCGATTTGCGCCAGGCGGGCCCGCATGCACGCGTGCAGGCTCGCGTTCGGGCGCAGGAGGCCGGTCGGGCCTGAGGGCAAGATCTGCTGGCCTCCAGACGGGGCGTTTTTCCGGGCGCTGGATTTGGAAAACAATTTCTTCGGTTCGCTATTACTATCTGCGGATAAATATATCCATCAACTCCGGACCACACCACAAAGGCACAAAGGACTGACAAAGAGATTCGTGGCGGTCTCCAGCTTGGCGATCCTTGCAGGCTACCGGCAGCAGCGCCGGGCAGCCGCAGGGCCGCGCTTTTGCGCCGCACGGGTTCCGGCTGCTGCTCGTGGCCGCCTGTGGGCCGGGGCCGTCCGGGCTTGGGGCGATGTCGCAAGGGCGGGATGGATTGCCTGGCAAGCGCTCGTGCTGAGGGACCAGTCGGGCCGAGATCACCGTCTCACGCGAAGCCGCGAAGTACCGATAAGAAAAGGACAATTTTTCGCCTGCGCCCTCGGGCCGCGTCGGCGGAGCTGCTCGCAGGCCAAGGCCATCCGGGGACACAGCCGCCGTCTGCCAGGCGGGCTCGCATGCAAGCGTGCAGGCTCGCGCTCGGGGGCGCGGGAGGCCGGTCAGGCCTGATATCTGATGGTGCTGCATTTGGATGGAGAGATTTTCGGGCCCTGGCTAATAAATAAGAAAATATAAACCGCTAATTAATGACTATATTTAAATAAATCTATATCAACAGGCAGACCTACTCTCATAAAAAATCTTGCAAACGCTTGGGATAAATGCTCTCGATAAGGAGGTAACAGCCTTAATCTCTTGCCATTTCGTTTGGATAATTCAATCAGGAAATCCAAAGGAACCCCGTAGACATTCCTAAAATCCACCACTAAAAAATCGGTTTCAAATACCCCTAATTCGCATCTGTTTAATAGATAGTATCCAGGAAGGTTTCCCTGGCGCAGCGATTCTTTGCCTTTGCGGCTCTTGAAGAAAGCGTTTTCAGATCCCATTTCGTTGATTGGCCAAATAGGACTTACCAGGACGTTATCCAGCTTACGATGAGCAAGGTCACAGGACTGGCTCATTACGATCACATCGTATTCGATTATCTCTGCAGAAATCCTTCCATCCCCAATTGATGAAGATGGAACGATGACCGGACATGAACTCATAAAATCGCCCTGCATGAGAGTTTCGTCTGCATCAACGATATCGCACCAGGGATAGTCTCTCATGAAATTAAAAACATTGGCTAGATAGCCTCGGGCAATACAACTTTTGGTTTTGCCTTGATGATATCTCTTACATCGATCTCTACAAAATATCTCTTTTTAGGCGGCATGCGAACTACTGCGTCATATTCTATTGAATCTTCAAGATTGGTTTTATTAGCAAATGCTTCCTTTGAATCAACCTTCTCTTCGGTCACCGATTGTGGATACGGTTTGGATTGGCTGACAGACATGAGTGGCCTCTCTATTAATTGCATGTTGCTTCTTAGAATATATCCCTTTGCCAGGAATATATTATTTTATGTTCTTCATCTTGGGATGGGGTAGTGGCAAGGCCAGGCAGGCCCGCATGCACGCGTGCAGGCTCGTGCTCGGGCGTGCAGGAGGCCGGTCGGGCCTGAGGGCCAGGTGGCGCATGCCTTCGGTTCGCGATTACTATTAGCTGACAATTATATCCAGCAACCACGGACCAAACCACAAAGGCACGAAGGCACAAAGGACGCGCAAAGATTCAATGCGTTCTACAGTTTAGCCATCCTTGCGGGCCACCGGAAGCAGCCCTGGGCAGCCGCAGGGCCACGCTTTTGCGCCGCTCGTGTCCCGGCAGCTTTCCTGGCCGCCTATGAGCCGGGCCGTTCGGGCTCGCCGCCGTTGTCAGGGCGGGCTGGATTGCCTGGCAAGCGCTCGTGTCCAGGGGGCAGGAGGCCGGTCGGGCCGAGGTAACGGGCTCACGCGAAGGCGCGAAGCCGCGAATTTGCGATGAGAAAAGGACAATTTTTCGCCAGAGCCCTCGGGCCGCGTCGGTGATGCCGCTCGCAGGTAAAGGCCTATCTGGGGCCACGGCCATTGTCCGCCAGGCGGGCCCACATGCACGCGTGCGCCCGCGCTCGGGGGCGCAGGAGGCCGGGCGAGCCTGCGATCAGGAGAAGATGGGTCTAGATCGATGGCTTTTTCGATGCTATTTTTGGGAAATGATGGCAATTGGCAGTTATTATTGGCTTTTTTGCCTATGGATCTCAAGCAAGTACTTTATATCTTTCTTTAGATTAGGAATATCTCCCTGAATGATCTCCCAGATAATCTGCAGGTTTACATTAAAATAGGCATGAATCATGCGGTTTCTAAGGCTTATCATCTGGCGCCATGGAATATGTGGGTACTCATTGCGTATATCCTCAGAGAGATTGCGAGATGCTTCGCCCATAACTTCTAGCTGTCTTATGACCCCGTCTTGAATCAAACTATTCTTTATAAACTCTTCATGAGAGACGCCTTCGGTATAGCGCTCAATTTGCACAAATGCATCCATTATGTGGCGGAGATAGACGGAGTCATCTTTCTTCATAAAGCAGAACCAGATCCTTTTCTGCGTAGGGACGCAAATATGGGCTAAGAGAGCCTTCTGTTATCAGTTCTACTTCTCTACCCAGAACACGGCTTAGCTCCTCTTCCAAACCAAACCATGCTAAACCGAGTCGGGGACGTTTCTCTGGGGCTTTTAGTTCCACCAGAAGATCGATATCGCTTTCCGGTGTCTCCTCGCCACGAGCAAAAGACCCGAAAACTGCAATGCGTTTAACGTAGGGCCTGAGCAATGGTAATACCTTCTCGCTCAGATCCGCAAATCGATTCATTTGATCTCCTTTCCTATCGCTGTGTCAGATATCCTTCATGTATTTGGAACTGTGCGCTTAAATAGATGAGGGAGAGTGGAAGAAAGAGCTGTGTTGGGAGAGACACCTCACTTGATTCTGTTGTGCACCGGGCCGTCCGGGCTTGCCGCGTGACCGTTAGGGCGGGCTCGCTCGCACGTGCGCTCAAGGGGGCGGGAGGCCGGTCGGGCCTGAGAGCCAGGTGTGCTGGCCTCCGGTAAGGGCAGTTTTTCGGGCGCTGGATTATGGGAAACGATGACGGTTCGCTATTACTATTAGCGGACAATTATATCCAGCAACTGCGGACCAAACCACAAAGGCACGAAGGCACAAAGGACGCATAAAGAGATTCGTGACAGTCTCCAGCTTGGCGATCCTTGCGTACTGCCGGCAGCAGCCCCGGTCAGCCGCAGGACTGCGCTCTGCGCAGCTCGGCGGGCATGGGCTGGCCATCGGTTTGGGCCTCAGAAGAAGCATAAGTATGTACACCAAAAGTCAGTAGGGGTTCAGTAGGCGTTTTGGGGGAAAAATATGTAAAGGTGAAATATATCAATAACAGATAGGCGAATCGCTCATGGACCCACATGAATGTTCAAAACGGTATATTGAAGCACGTCCGAAATACGAAATGCTTACAATAAAATTTAAAAATTTAATAGAAGAATTATTAAAGCATGAAGGGATAAAAGCAATTACAGAAGCCAGAACTAAAGATACAGAGAGCTTCTTAGGAAAAATTACTCGATCAGATAAATGTTACATAGACCCATTGAAAGAAATCACTGATTTATCAGGCATTCGCATAACATTATTTTCACTCAGCGACGTAGAAAAAGTTGTGGGTCTAATTAATAAAGAATTTGTAATAGATCTTGATAGGTCTGTAAATAAAGGTGATCTGTTGGATTCCAACCAATTCGGATATTTGTCGCAGCATTTTATAGCGAAAGCAAATAATGAGCGAAAACAATTGCCAGAATGGAATGATGTAAGTGAGTTGTGGGCAGAAATCCAGATTCGCACGATATTGCAGCATTCGTGGGCCACAATTTCGCATGAAATGGATTATAAAACTGAATTTGATGTTCCAAAAGAATTACGAAGACGCCTGTTTCGCCTAAGTGCTCTATTTGAGTTAGCAGACAAAGAATTAGACGAAATAATTATTGAATCAAAGCATATATCTGATCAATATAAGCATAGTTTAGAAAATAACGAGCAAAATATTGAATTAAATGTATCCTCTCTAAGGTCCTATTTGGAAAATTCTAAAATTATTAAGAACTATGCCAATTTTATAGAGTCACTAAATATTAGAATTGGCCCAATTGGATTTATCTCCAGAGATGTAGAAATGGCAAAGAAGATAAATATTAATACTATTAATGATTTAGACGAATTAATAAATAATTCTGATTCTTGGGCAAAAGACTATCTTAGAGAAATCATTAATAATACATGGCAAATTCCTCTGTCAACAAAGTGCTCATTGGATCTAAATGGACTGATAACCATGCTTTTAATTGGAAACTATCCTGATGTTTTTACAGAAGAGGTATTAGAGAAGAAATTTGGATTCGGCAGACCTAAAAGGGCTACGATACCTGCAAGGAAAATTAACCCGAGATTTAGGCCAATTAAGAATTAAAAAAAATAATTGCATATTTAATATATAATTAAAACATGTAATATCTCCCGCATCTCTTTCTTTCCCACTGTCATTGCCCTTTAGGCCAAGCTCCATGCCATCTTGCAGGCCTGCCCGCTGGGGCTTGAACGCGATCTCCCCCGCCGCCAGGGGCTTTGCCAGCAGTCGTCCCGCGAAGAATTCCTTCATGATCACATCGATCTCTCTTGATACCTCCAGCGTGTATTCGACCTCGCCGCAGGTATCGCAGATAAGAACCGGAACATCCTTGATAACTACAATCTCGTTCTCCACTCTGGCCATAAAATCGTGCTTGCCTTCACTCATCTTGCTTGCACAATAGCTGCAATCATGGACATCAGAACTCATTTATACTTCCTTTTCTGGAACCGGACGACTCTTTAATAGACTGTATGATAATCTAAGCTTTATGACTGCGTTGGACCGCTATCCTAATCAAGATCTGGAATTATTTTTATTCTTACTCCAGAAGTAGCATCCATAATTTCTAGTTTGTTTCGCAGCAATACCCGAAGATGAACTTCTTGCATTAAGTTTCGGATGACCTTCTCCTTCTCTAATTTCCCTCCTGTCTCTTGGTCGATATACTTTTCCGGATCATTGGCGTAGAGATGTTCTGCAGCATCTTTATCTATAGGCGTTATGCTTATGCTCAAAGGATATTCGCTCTCCTTATCATATCGATATTGGATTAATTTCCCGATACTGCTTAGGTCCAAGATCAAGATACCTAGATCTTCTAATTCTATAATATTAAAAACGAGTGCTTGATCAATTATTCCGATGAACTCATTTATGCCAATTTCATTTTCTATTGCCGAATTCCATGAATATGTAAAGATTCTTGATTTTAGCAGGGAATTGCGAAATTTGTTTTGGTTGCAAAGGATTATTGGATCTAGCCCTCTTTCGCGAAACTCTTCAAATTTTTGATAGATTATATTTTCGAGCGTATTGATATTTGTATCTAAACACGGAAGACGGTCAATAAGTGATTTGATCAAACGAACATCTTCTCCTTTACCCAGCTGGACGCCTAGGTCTTCTGCATAGTTTGCGAAATATATTTTATTTTGTTTTATAAAAGCTGCCTTGGATACAAGAAGATTCATTCCAAAACAAGTTGAATCACTTGAAATATAGCAATCCGGGCATGCTTCGTAGTTATGGTATCTCTTTGCTAAGGTTCGGATAACAGAAGAATCTTCCCAGGAACGGGCAATTTTCAACTTAAATTGAGCAATTATCTCTGGATCTAAGGACGAGTTAATTATAGTGTCCTCATCAGCATTCTTCTGCATTTCGTGCATTAGTTGATGCAGTTCTATAAAATTATTGGATCGATCATCAAGATTATCAATTTGAAAATTAAAAGTACACTTCCAAGTCTGGGACGACTTCAGCGTTTCGACGATCTTAGTAACAGAATCCAGAATGTATTTGCTATTTTCTGTAGGTGATGTCTTAGACAGTCTATCTGCCCTAAGAGAAGATAATTCTATCCCCCGTTGGCAATAATATTTTGCTATCCATGAGTCACTTTTTATAAAATCACTAATGACTAATGCACCTCTCTGCAGGGATTCGCTTTCCTGCAAATCCCAACTACTCCACATCCTAGTGATTTTATTCTGGTTAAATGAATCTATTGCGTAAGTTTTATACAGAATCCCAATGGTTGGAAAAGCTTTTTCTACATCATCGGCCCATTTTCTGTATTCCTCTGCCGAAATCCTATTCGCATCGAGCAAATGTGTCAACCATCCGCCCAGTCCCAGCCATATCAAGTTTCTCGTGATAATAAAATTCTCTTCAGCTTTTGCTAATTTCTTATTTCTATCTAATTCCAGTTCATTTTTTGCTCGCTGAACAATATCATTTTCGCGACTCAAAGATCGCTCTAAATTCTTAGCTATTCGAGAAGGTGGATTATTGTGCCAATCCATCATTCCGTTGAATGTTCTGCCGTAAGACTCAAATTGGACAAAATCCTTGAGATCTATTGTAGTTTTTAACAGATTATTAAATATATATGCAATTTCCAACGCGTATCCGCCATATGTATCAATATCTTCGAGGGATACGTCAGAATCTCTTAGTCTTGATATTATCCTTAGTCCGTAATTCTGCAGAGATCTCCAAGTTCGCTCGTAAACAAATTCCTTAAGGATGACATCATCTGTTAATCGTGCCGATGATTTATAAATATATGGATAAAAAAATGCAAACCGCTTAAAAACGAGATGATCTCGATATTCGTCTGCCAAGTAAATAACGTCAATTGGAAAGTCGGTAACCAAATGAATTATTTCTTGATTTGTGCTCCGTAGCGCTTCCTCTAAAACACTAAAAAAATCTATCTTAATTTGTTTCAAGACGGGCCAATCGGAAAATAATCCACTTTCCCGTTCAGCATCAGCTGCCGTGTATCGAATATTGCAGCCTTTCATCGCGGAAAGAAATGAACGAATTATAAATCGATATCGATCCAATAGTAATCCGACGATGGAAACGTTACCTTCGTGGATAGACCGGATCAATTCATCTTTGCTTATGAGAAGATTTTCTGATATGAGGCTTGGTAATTTTTGGGCTGGCGTACTCAATCTAACTGAAAGTGCCAAATGGGTTTTTGGTCTTATTTTTGCAGCCATCCCGGAGACAAAAGCAATTTCTTTTTGTTCCGTATTTTTTACACTATCGATAGATGAAGTCCAAACAATTGTGGATGCTATTTCATTCGATATTTGATCTGTTTTTGCTATCCTTGCTGCTCTTTTTACTAATCCAACATGAATGTCTACTACTGCCAACGCGTGGTGGTCGAGACTGCCAACAGTGTTTACTACATCAAAGCCTTGCCTGCTAGATCCCCAAAGGGAGAATTCAATTTTGGAGTCTTTGCAAATATTATTAAGAATATTTAATCCAATTCTTTTTCTAAGCTCGTCCTCAACAGATTGCTCTATATTATTGCCCAGTTCGTTATCCAGGATTTTTAAGAAATTATTCGGGCGCACAAATACAAAGGTCCGACCATACAGAAATATAATCAAGAATAAATTAAGCACTAGTAAGAATATATCAATTAAAATAATGTTCAATCGCGTTCTTAATTCAGCATAATTTATATTTAATAAAATCAAATCTACGCCCATAACTGCCAATGTGATTAATCCCAATATAACAATAAAATGAAACTTAGTATAATAGGAAAATAATGAAAAAATTTGGGACTCATATCGATTTTTATGCATATATTCTATCAAGAAAATGATGAGAACAAAACTGATACCAATTACACTAGCTAATACTTGCCAAGAAGTAGATAATAATGTTACAATCTCAGAATTTATTTGACCCTCATCAGTCAAAAATATAGAGCTAAAAGGTAAGTCAATAAAAGATGCAGCTAGATGAAAAAAGATTGCAATCATTAAAGAAATCAGCAATGCGTTCTTCCAATTATCTGTGGAAATGGTCAAAAAATTCGCTTTTTGAAATACGGCCCGAGGAAATTCTAAAATGCGTCTTCGAATGGTTCTATTTTTTCTCCGATTCATCTCATCGGCGACATAGTGACTAAGCCATTGTTGTGGCGTCAGCAATCGATAAGTAAACGCTTCAAAAAAGGCCAATATTAATCCGATTTTCGCCTGCCATGTCCGAATAAGATCTCTCATTTTGCTTCCTTAAAAATACATAATTTGGGATGAGCCTGCTCACACATCCTTTAAATGCCGATCCACGTATTGTCGCAAATCAGTACAACTCTTCCCAGCCTTCACCGAATATAAATCGCCGGTCTCCCCTGCCCCGTCTGGCGGCTCTCGCCCTCTGGATCCACCCCCCGGCTCATCAGCCGTGCAGCATCTTTCCTAGCCTATTTGAACCGCCGTCTCCGTGTTCGTTCTCTGTGCGCTCTCCGCGCCTCTGCGGCTTTATTCCGTCGGCCCCAGGTTCAGCACCCGAGGCCAACGGTCTGCAGCCATCCTTTCACTCGATATAAATCGCCGGCCTCCCCGGTTCCGCCTGTTTGCTCTTGCCCTTGGGATCTTCCCCAGCCTCATCAGCCGAGCGGATCTCCACCGGCACGCCCATGGCCAAAGCCAAGTACGCTTTCTCTCTGGAGAGCGTCTCGAACTCGTCGAGCCCCAGCGCCTCAGCCGAGAGCGAGTGCGCCGCCTTTGCTAACTTTTGCGCATACTTGGGCGCATCCTTCTTGTGCTCCGAAATGGCAGGGCTGGCCATGGCCTGCTTCATGAGCGCTCCCATGTCCAGCTTGCCGCCCTGGGCCGCCTGAACTGCGAGGTACAGCATATTCCTCTTCCAGGCTGGCGAAGTGTAGAGGGTGATCTTGCTGGGCGTGGCTTTGGTGACGCTCACAATCTCCTGCACGTCCTTGAGCGTTCGCTCCAGCAGATCCTCCGCCTTCTCAGCCTGCGGATTGATCAAAGAGGCATCGGCCGCGGGCCAGTCGGCCAGCGAGACGTAGCCTTCGCCCAGGCCCGCCGCCCACAGCTCCTCACACACGTGCGGCGTGAAGGGCGCCATCATGCGCACCCAGGTCGACAGAACGACGCGCAGCTGATTCTTGCCGCCTCTTCTCTGATACCAGCGCAGATCATTGAAGAGCAGATAAAAGGCGTTCTGCAGCGCCCTTCTGGTTTGGATTGCCTCCAAGGCTTCTGTCGCCTCAGCGACACGCCTCTGCAAACGGGATAGCATCCAGCGGTCGATGAGTGTCTTCTCGGCTGACTCATCGATGCTGCTGTCTGCCAGAATCTCGCGGGCTAAATTGTAAAACCTCTCCAGGTGAGCATAGGTGGCCTCTACAGCATCATTTCTCCAGTCCACGTCCGCCGTACCTTCTGCATTGCCCAGAATGTAGAGCCTTGTCACGTCTGCCCCGTTTTCAGCAACAGCCTGGCGCAATGTGAGAATCGGCCCCTTGGACTTGGACATCTTCTTTCCTTCCAGGGAGACGAAGCCGTTGACTGCAATGGCTTTCGGCCAGAGCCTCTCCGGGAAGATGGCTACATGATGGTAGAGGAAGAAGAGCAGGTGATTGGCGACCAGATCCTTTCCTGATGTGCGCAAATCTACCGGATACCAGTAGGCGAAGTCGTCATGTATTTTCTGGACTGTCTCCTGCGGGATGCCGGTGATAGCCGCAACGGCGGCCGCGCCGCCGTTATTCATGAAGATGTACTCGAAGAACTCGGGGGGAAGCTGGTCAATCTTCATCCCGGCATTCACATACTTGGCCAGGATGTAGTAGGCCATGTAGATGGTCGAGTCGCCCAGCGACTCAATCAGCCACTCCTTGTCCCAGGGAAGATGAGTGCCCAGACCCTTCCTGCGGGCGCAGGCCTTGTCCTTGAGCCAGTCCACCTTGTTGATGAACTCCACCCGAAACTCCTCTGGTATGATCTTCATGCCCGCCAGGCAGCGCAGAACATTTGCCTTCCACTCCACATCCGAGTACTCCAGGAACCACTGGTCTCTTACCAGCATGATGACACAGCGCGTGCCGCAGCGGCAGATGACCGGCGTCTCGGAAAACTCGTAGAAGATCTCGGCCATGCCCAGCTTTATCAGATCTGCCAGAAGAACATCCTTGATCTTGGAGACGGCTGTGCCCGCGTACTTTCCTGTGTTGGCCTTGAGAACGCCGTTATGAAACTCGCGCCGGTAGACCATCTTGGTGGCCTCTTCCGCATGGGGATCGTTCTGGTCTTTGACTTTCAGCTCGTCCACCGCTTCCACCGCCGGCAACTCCCCATATCCGGGCGACTCGATGAGGGATATGAACTTGATACATCTCAGGTCTTCGGTGATGCCGTAATTGCTCAGGTCTTTTCCGTACAGATCCTTGAGCGCCAGATAATCGTAAGGCGCATGAGCCGGAACGGACATGACGATTCCCGATCCGTTGTCCGGGTCAACGAACGCAGCGGGCAGCACGAGAACCTGTGTGCCGGTGAGGGGGTTAGTGACCCTCTTGCCGATCAGCTCCTTTCCCGAGATCTCCCCGGCCAAAGCTACAGTCCTGTCTGTGAAGGTTAATTTCTCGTAAGCCTCTTTGGATACCACCCAGGTCTCGTCGTTCACCCTGGCCAGAACGTAATTGACATCCGGGTTGAGCCAGAGGTTGACCACTCCAAAGACCGTCTCCGGGCGCAGTGTGGCGCAGGGCAAAATCCTGTCGCCCATCCGGAACTTGATCAGAGCAAAGTCCATGATGGTGGCATCCTCGCCCTTGAGAATGTCGTGATCCTCCACTGGGTTTCGGTCATGAGGACACCAGCGCACCGGGTGGCTTCCTTTTACCACATAATCCAGGCGGCGCAAAATGCCGTACTGCCACTCAATGAACTTGCTGTAGGCCGGATCGGTGGTGGTAAACTCCCGCCTCCAGTCGATAGAGTAGCCGATCGACTGCATAGCTCGTTTCGCTTCCCTGCGGAAGTAGAGCACAATCTTCTCAGGCGTGTTCAAAGCGGAGAGTTCCTCCTCAGGAATGCCGTGCAGCTTGGTGTAAACATCCCATATCAATGGGTCGCGTTTGGCGATAAGCTCGGAAAGACCCACTATCGGCGTTCCCGTGGCATGAAAGGCCATGGGGAAGAGAACGTTCTTGCCCTGCATGCGCATGAAACGCGCCACGGCGTCGCCGATGGTGAAGGTGCGCGTGTGCCCGGCATGTAAATTTCCATTGAGGTAAGGATAAGGTATTGTTAAAAAGAACTTCGTTCTGGAGTCGGGCTCGGGCTGAAAGACCGCTTCGTCCTCCCAGGTCTTCTGCCACTTGGCCTCGATCTCCTTAGCAGAATAATTTTCCAGCAACTTGAATTCCCTCCGGAATATATGTATAATCTTTGAGATTTTTTAAAGCCTGGAACTTTGAATCCTATTGCATTTGCTCGTTCTTTGTGTCTTTGTGCCTTTGTGGTGAGCGTTTGTGATTGAACGCCCGGTCAGCGATTCTCCACAAGTCACAAAAACATGAATCTGCAAAGAGCATAGATATGAGGAATCCAGCAACCTCTTACTCGTCCATCTTCTCCAGCCGCACCACTGCCTCTTCTATTCGCGGCGTAGGCTGGGTTATAGAGAACCTGACGTAGCCCTCGCCATACTGTCCGAAGCCCACTCCGGGCGTGGCTACAATGCCCGTCTTCTCCAAAAGCCTTCCTGCATATTCGATGGAGCTTCCTCCAACCCAGGCCCAGAGGTAGAGCGTTGCGCGCGGCTTTTCCAGCTGCAGCCCCAGGTCCTTGAGGGCCTTGTAGAGAATATCGATTCGGTGCTGGTAGACCGTCCTGATCTCGTCAACAACCTCCTTCGGGCTGCTTAAGGCCACAATTCCCGCGTCCTGCACAGCTCCGAAAGTTCCGGAGTCGATGTTGCTCTTGATCTTGCCGATGCCCGCCACCACATCGCTGTTCCCCACGACCGAGCCGATCCTCCAGCCGGTCATGTTGTACGTTTTCGAGAGAGAATGAAACTCCACCGCCACATCCCTGGCTTCATCCATCTCCAGAATGGACAGCGACCTTTTCCCATCGTAGTAGGTCTCAGA
Source organism: Methanothrix sp. (assembly GCA_049299735.1). Lineage (GTDB taxonomy): Archaea > Halobacteriota > Methanosarcinia > Methanotrichales > Methanotrichaceae > Methanothrix. The sequence continues at coordinate 15,577 of JBAQXX010000020.1, forward strand.
GTAGGGATTATCGTGCATGACGATGATATTGTATTCTTTGGCAAAGTCGATTATTTTCTTGAAGAAGCTCCTGTCCGCCGAGGCGCCGATGGGATTGTTGGGGTAGTTGAGAAACATTATCTTGGCCCGGCGGGCGTCATCGGGAGCGATGGCGTCCAGGTCGGGCAGGAATTTGTTCTCTCTGAGAAGCGGCATGATCACAGGCTCGCCTCCGGCAAATAAGGTGGCCGTGCGGTAAACCGGATAGGCGGGATCGGGCACCAGGGCCGCGTCTCCGGGATTGATGAAGGCCAGGGGCGCATGGGCAATTCCCTCCTTGGAGCCGATCAAAGTGAGCACCTCATTTTTCGGGTCCAGGTCGACGTTAAACGTCCGCTTGTACCAGTCAGCCACTGCTCCGCGAAAGGCCAGCTTGCCCTCGTAGGAGGGATACTGGTGATTAGACGGATCACTTGCCGCCTTATTCAGAGCTTTGATGATGTGCTCAGGCGTCGGCAAATCGGGGTCGCCCACGCTCAGGTCGATTACATCCACGCCTCTTGTCCGTGCTTCTTGTTTTGCTTTGTCGATGGCGGCAAAGAGGTATGGCGGGAGATTTTTTATCCGATCGGCATACATTAGTTTCTCTCCATGGATGATGCATTTATATGATGATTCCTTTAAAGGATATTGCGACTATTTAAGATTAGAGGAGCATGGAGATAGAGATGCTGGAGATAAAGGACCTTGCCTCGTGGCTTTCCCCGGAGGCCGTCAAGCTTTACGAGGATCGTGGCTATAAAGAACTCTATCCGCCTCAGGCCGAGGCTCTGGAAAGGGGCCTTCTCGATGGCAAGAGCATGCTACTGGCCATGCCCACCGCCTCCGGCAAAACCCTTCTGGCAGAGCTGGCCATGCTCAAAGCCGCCCTGCAAGGCCGCCGCTCCCTTTATATCGTTCCTCTGCGTGCCCTGGCCACAGAGAAGTACGATTCTTTTAAAAAGTTCAGGGATTTGGGCGTCTCCGTCGGCATCAGCACCGGCGACTTTGACAAGAGAGACGAGCGACTGGGCAAAAATCAGATAATAATCGCCACCTCTGAGAAGGCCGACTCTCTCATGAGAAACGGAGCCTCCTGGGTGCGAGACCTGGCAGTCCTGGTAGTGGATGAGATACACCTGCTCAGCGACGTGGGTCGCGGCCCCACCCTGGAGATGACCATCACCAAGCTGCGACACTGCAATCCCAATTTGCAGGTCGTTGGCCTATCCGCCACAGTGGCCAACGGCCGGGAGATCGCCCACTGGCTGAAGGCAGAGATGGTAAGCAGCGACTGGCGCCCCATCCGCCTTCGGGAGGGCATCATTTGCAATGGAAAGCAGGTCTTCTCTGACGGCGAAGCCCCCATGCCGGTCATGAAGGACGAGGCCCTGGCTCTGATTAAGGATACCCTCTCCCAGTCGGCCCAGATCCTTATCTTCGAGAACTCCAGGAAGAACGCTGAAGCTGCCGCCTCGCGGCTTTGCGGACTGATCTCTGCGGATGCGGCCACAGAGAATCTTTCTTTGAGCATACTGGCTACAGGCGAGAGCGAGACGGCAGCACGCCTCGCCTCCTGCGTCTCTCGGGGGGTTGCCTTTCACCATGCCGGCCTTTTATCAGAGCAGCGGCGACTGGTGGAGCAGGGCTTCCGGGACAACAAGATCAGGGTCATAGCCAGCACACCCACTCTGGCCGCAGGCCTGAACCTTCCGGCCAGAAGAGTGCTCATCAAGAGCTACAAGAGATACGAGTACGGCCGGGGAATGACGCCCATTTCCGTTATTGAGTACCGCCAGATGGCCGGCCGCGCCGGTCGTCCCGGGCTTGATCCTTATGGAGAATCCTTTCTGATGGCCAAGAACAGCTCCGAGATGCAGGATCTGATGGAGCACTACATCCACGGCACCCCGGAAGAGATCTGGTCGAAGCTGGCCAGCGAGAGTGCTCTGAGGACCCATCTCCTTTCCACATTATCAGCCGGTTTCGCCCGAAATGAGCCGGAGCTGAAAGCCTTCATCGCCACCACATTTTATGCCCAGCAGCAGGACCCCTGGCATCTGGATGTCACACTGGAGAAGGTCCTCGACTTTTTAAAGGATAATGGCATGATCCAGGGCAGCGATGAGGGCGATCTTCTGCCTACCGGGCTTGGCTCTCTGGTCTCCAAACTCTACATTGATCCTTTGAGCGCCGTTATCATGCTCGAAAACCTTGGGAAAAAGAGATCAATAGACAAATTCACCAGTGCTTATGAAATGGACCGGGCTGGGGGGAAAAAGCCTTCCGATCTTGGCCTCATTCACCTAATTACCATGACTCCAGATATGAATCTGCTCTATATCCAGGCCGCGGACGTATGGGTGGAGGAGTTCATCGATCAGCACCAGTTGGAGCTGTATGATGAGGACAACTACGACTATCTGCTCCGTGAGGCCAAGACATCTGCCATGCTCATGGACTGGATCGGCGAGGTGCATGAGGAGCAGATTGTCAGCAGATATCGCATCGGACCGGGAGATATCCGTCGCTCTGCGGAAACTGCGGAGTGGCTCATGCACTCAATAGCCGAGCTGTCCAAGCATCTTGAATTGGGCATAACCTTCAAAGCAGAGCAACTGGCTGAGCGCATTCACTACGGTGCCGGCCAGGATCTTCTTGCTTTGCTAAACCTGAAGGGAATAGGCAGAGTGCGGGCCAGGAAGCTCTATTTGTCGGGCATAACCAGCATAGAAAAGCTGTTGGCCGCCAACCCAACGGAAGTTGCTCGCATCCTCGGCCCCAAGATTGCCGAGAAAATCATCTCTCAGCTTAAAAAAGAGGAGATACAGCCTTGAAGTGGCTCAACAATATCTTTGGGAAAAAGCCGGACACTGACGATTCGGCCAGCCTGCAGCTTGAAAAGGTCAGTTCCTGGCTGGAAGAGAGGGAGAATGAATCTGATTTTGCCATTCGCTTGAAAGAGATTTACAGCCGCGTGGATGGTGTGGCGCAGTCTCTCTCTAAAGATGTATCCGCCCTGGAATCGGCCAGTGCAAATGAGGACACGCCACCCAAGCTTTTGCGGTCGGGCCTGGCGGCGCGCGGCGAAGTGGTAAAGCAGCTTGAAACGCTTGCTTTAAAGCTGATGCCGCCCAAGAAAAAGGATCCGGATTCCGCTTTTCAGCACCATTGGACGCTTGTCAAAGGACTGGAGAGGACAGTGACCACCTTTGGCAGAGCGCAGAGGTATGTCGCAGCTCTCTTTCCCAGGAACATTGAGAGCATCACATCAGACCTGACACAAATCAGCCGGTTGCTGGTTGACTTGGAGACGGAGATCGGCAAAAAGAGAAAGCTGGCAGAGGAGAGCTGGTACTCCAGAGAGCTTGCCGAAAGGCTGCAAGAAGAGCTATCGGGCATCAATGAGCTGAAAAAGAAAACACAGCAAGATGCAGCGGCGCTCTCGGAGATAGCGTCCCGGTTATCCGGCCTGGAAGAAGATGCAAAGAGATTGGCGGCAAGCGATGAGGGGAAAAGGGTACAGGAGCTGAAGAGCATCCTGGAGAAGAAAAACGAGGAAAAATCTCAAGCAAAAGAAGAGTTGAATGATCTCATTGCCCCTCTGACCAAGGCGCTGGCCAGAATGATGAAGCAAGGATCAAGCGACAGAATCAGTCTGCAGCATGAAAACGTCTTTGAGCAGCTTTTAGAGTCCCCCTCCCTGGTTTCGGACAAGGACATCTCCGGATCTTTAGAGGAGCTTCGGACCCATCTGGCAACACTTGGATTGAAGGACAAAAAGAAGGAAAAGACTCTCGATCATATCGACCTGCTCATAAAGAGAAGGTCTCTGGAAAACGCCAGGGCCAGGCAGCAATCTGCCGAAAAGGAGATCTTAAATTTAGAGTCTCAGATTAGAGAGAGCAGCAGAAGGGGTCTGGGCATAAAAGACGAGATGAGCAAGGCAAAAAAAAGCAAAAAGAGCCTGGAGACGGCCTTGGATCAAGCCAAAAGAGATCTGGCCTCGCTGGAGGAAAAAACCGTCTCAGATGAGTTGGAGCTTGAAGAGAGGCTGGCCAGGATTGCAGCAAGGCCGATAAAACTTGATCATTCTCCTGAAAGGAAATGTTGATAAATTTCGGGGGGATTGTTCCCCTCTCCACGGTGGACTGGCTGGGACGCGCCGCTATGGTGGTCTTCCTGCGGGGCTGCCCTTTGCGCTGTCCCCATTGCCACAACCAGAGGCTTCAGACCGGAGAACGCATGGTCGCTTTTCATACCATTGCGTCTCGCATCTCATCAGAGGTCAAGGGCTTTCCGGCAGCCGGATGGGCCGGGATTAGGGTCGATGCACCTATTTGTGCCGTTTCTCCTCTCTCTACCCTTTCTTTGCCCTCTCCCCTTGGTGCTCTTTCTCTGCAGATCAACCTTGAAGATGCATCACAGCGGGCCAGCAGCAAGCCCTTTGTCGATGCCCTTGTCTTATCCGGAGGCGAGCCGCTCTTGCAGCCGGAGGCGAGTGGCCGGCTCTTTCGCCTGGCAAAGAGCCTGCATCTGGCCACGGGCCTGGAGACCTCTGGCTGCTATCCTGATCGTCTGGAGACGATGCTGGAAAAAGGGCTGGTGGACAAGGTATTCCTCGATCTCAAGACTGCTCTTCAAGAGCCTGATTACCAGGAGGCTACCGGCATAGGCGGAATGGCTGAGCGGGTGGAGAAAAGCCTTGACATCTGCTTAAAACTGGGCGTGGCACTGGATGTGCGCAGCACGATTTTTCCAAATACACCGACCTCTTCCCAGTTGGTGAAGATCGCCGACAATATCTGCTGCTTGCTGGCGCGATATCCGGAAAATCGCCTGAAAAGCATGATCTTGCAGCAGGGGTCGCCGCGAGAAGGAGAAGCCAGATTTGAACCTGTCTCGATAGAGGCTTTGCAGGAGATGGCTAAAGCTTGCGAAGTGGCCTGCAGGACTAAGCTCAAGGTTCGGATTCGAGCCGCTCCCAAGATAACCTGGAAAAACTAGATAATCAAATAGGTGAATAATATGAAGATAATCGGTTTTGTGGGCCTGCCGGGCTCGGGCAAAGGAGAGGCCTCCCAGATTGCCAGGCAGCATGGTTTGACGGTTGTGGTCATGGGAGACGTCATCCGCCAGGAAGCGGCCCGTCAGGGCCTGGAGCCTACCGACCAAAATTTGGGCCGCATCGGCAATGCCTTGCGAGCTGCTGACGGCCCGGATGCTGTGGCCAAAAAAACTTTTGAGTGGGCAAAAGCTGCTGGAAAGAGTATAATAGTGGTAGATGGTCTGCGTTCCCGGGAGGAGGCGGAATTCTTTCGCACCCATTCCGAAGAGTTTCACCTGGTAGAGGTATGTGCACCGGTGGAAGAGCGGCTGAAATGGCTCGCTGCTCGTGGCCGTCCCGATGATCCGGGCAGGAGCCCGGCAGAGTCAAACGACGGCATGAAGGCGGATGCTGATACAGATGCTAAGATCATTCTCACCTGCGGCGAGCCGGACCGCCTGGCAGCCGCTGCCCTCGAACGGAGGGAATGCAGAGAGATGGGATGGGGCATGAGCGAGGCCATGAAGACCGCCGACCTGAAGCTGAGAAATGATAGCAGCCTGGATGATTTTCGCAAGGACGTAAAGAGACTTCTGGACCTTTTAGTGGCAGGCACAGTCTCCTGCAATGATGAGAAGATATGCTAAAGCGTAAAGGATATTACTGCTGCCGACATAATCTAATTTTAGAGGTGTGAATAATGAAGATCAGCGCAAGGAATATCCTGAAAGGAAATGTGAAGAGCATAGTCAATGGTCCCGTGAATACAGAAGTAACCGTGCAGCTTCCCGGCGGCGAGGAAATCGTCTCGATCATCACTAGAGCCTCAGCGCAAAACCTGGAGCTGAAAGAAGGAAAGGAGGTTTTCGCAGTAATAAAAGCCAGCCACGTGATGATTGCGATCGATTGAAGCAATATAAGAATCATTGGCCTTGATGGCCGGCAAAAAAGTCTCTCCATCCCCTGCCCGGCGGAGGATGGTAACCACAGATTTATGCTGGCATCGATTTTCCCTATTTTCTGATGATTTTACTCTCCCAGATCAATTATCCAATGGTGTGGTTGTGGTCCATTGATAGGAGTAGTAAGTGTGGCCGGTGGGTGGATATGTGTAGGTTATCGGGCTATCCCAATAGGGATAAGGATACGGATTTGGATTGGGGCTTGGGTTCGGATTGACCCAGTGATTGCCGGGGCCGGAGACATAAATGTAGGCATAGTTGCTCCAGCCGCCGCAATAATACTGGAGGATGTGCCAGCCAGGAGTATCGGCAAAGAACCATCTCTTGTACCAGCCCGGATAATTGACAAATCCTGCATAATTAGTATCGAGCATGCCGCTCGGATACCACTCATAAAACCAGATATTGCCATTTCCCGAGGTCTTCATCCATAAAGGCAAGTTGGCATAAAGATTGCAGCTTGCTATGGTTCGTGGTGCATAGGAGATATAAAGGTTATTGAGCGCAGAGCTTCCTGGCGGAACTATCATTTTATTGTAGACCGGATTGGTCGCGGTGGCCTTTGCTCCCACAGGCGCGGAGGCGTAGGCTGCATCCTGGCTAGCGCTCATCAGAGTTTGTGTCTTCTCCTGCGCGCTTGGGGCCTGCTGGGATGTGGTGACGTCCGTTGGCACTTGAAGGCCCAGCGATTCTGCGCTGCTGGGTGTGCTGGGTGTGGGTGCGCCGCCCGTTGCGGTGGTCGAGTAGGGGTTCATCTGTCCAAATGCATTGGTACATAGCAGCATCATTAATGCTATTATTATCACAGTCCATTTCATCTGAGGACACCTCGATAAATTATTGGCCTTTTGAATGTAAATATGTTCCCGTGCTGGCCGGGAGAGAAATGCACGGGAAACACTTTCGCACCGCGTGGGTTATGCTTTTATTTCAATTTGTATGATCGCAGCAATTGTGATCAAAGGCAAGGAAGCCTATTTAAAAAAATTGACGGCCAGTATGTATATCCCTTCCCAGGAAGTGGGCACAAGGCTTGATGGCAGCACTCCCCCTTCCATCTTCATCGGGAGCTGGAACTACCCGAAGGTTTATGCCGGTCCCATGATCGCACCTTTGCACGGGGACACCATCATAATGGACAGGCCCGAGTCGTGGATACCGGAAAAGAAGACCCAGGAGGAGATTATAAGATACCGGCTAAACCTGATCAGAGGCAAAAGATCGGTCAGAGTTACACATCTGCAAGATCGCTACATAGATAAACTTCGGGATATATCTCTCTCCGCTTCCTCCATTGAGAGCGAAGCTCAATTTTCCCAAGCTCCTAAAGGCATGTCCTTTAGTGATGAGCATACTCCATTCGGCCCAAGCGCGACTCTGGACAGGCTGGAAATTTGCAATTCCAGGTGGGATCAGAATTTAGAGAAAGTGTATTACGACGGCGATCTGCTGGCAGCGGACGCTGTTGTTGATCTGCACCAGAAGGGCATGCCTTTCTCCAGCATTCAGAAGGCATTTTCCATGGGAACCATGGGCACCCGGAAGAGACGCCGCCTGGTTCCCACGCGCTGGTCCATCACCGCCTGCGACAGTACACTGGCCAACCGTCTCTTGCAGAAGGTAAGGGAGTATGACCCCATCGATTGCTGCCAGGTGAGGGAGTTTTCCAGTCTCAACAATTATTATGCAGTTCTTCTCTTGCCAACCGTTTGGCAGTATGAGTGGATGGAGGCCTTCCTGCACATCCTGAGCAACGAAGAATTGATATTCTCCGACTATGAGAAAAACGGTGGCAAGAAGGGCTATTCTCGGGTGGGCGGATGCTACTATTCCTGCAAGATGGCTGTATTGGAGGCTCTGGCACGCGAGAAAAGACAGGCAGGTGCGATCATCTTGCGGGAGGCTTATTCTGGATATGTGCCGTTAGGTGTCTTCAATGTGAGGGAGAATGTGAGAAATGCAATGCAAGAAACGGCTTTGCCCTTCGAGGATATGAAGAGCGCTTTGTGGTATATTTGCAGCAAGCTGCAGCTGCCGTTAAAGAAATTCATTCTGCAAAGCGACCTGCTTAAGGAGCAGCTTAAGAGCCGGCAAACTACATTGAGCTCTTTCTCTTGACATCATCAAAAATGAACTTCTAAAGAGCGAAAATTAGATATAAAAAGAACCCCTTAATTTAGTGGGAGTGAAATGTGTGTATAAAGAAATAAGAATAGATAAGTGTTGCGTGTCTTTTATTATATTTATTATCAGTGCGTTATTAACAAGCTGTGCTTCAGCCCAGTGCGGAGATTGTGATGATAATAATCCCTGTACCCAGGACCTGTGCGACGGAATGAACTGTCAGCATACGCCCCAGAGTTGCGGGGATGCTAATTCTTCTGCAGGGGCGCCGCTTGGAAAAGCTGCTGATATAAGCACGGCTGGAAGGCCTGGAAGTTCAACACAAAGCCAGCAAGAGCCTTCTGTATTAAAGGAAGCTGTAAATATACCTGCAAGCTGTGATGATAATAACCCATGTACCAAAGATTCTTACGGAGCTAACGGCTGCGTTCACGATACTGTGAATTGCGATGACGGAAATGCAAGTACGACAGACTTCTGCGGCTCATCCGGTTGTGTCCACACGCCTCTGCCCGGAGAAAGCGGAAGCAATACCTATTCCGTGGAATTTCTAAGCCCAGTACTACCTGAAAAGGAATCTGAAAATATATCTACAAGCTGTGATGATAACAATCCGTGTACGATAGATTCCTACGGAGCAAACGGCTGCGTTCACGATTCGGTGAGTTGCGATGACGGAAATGCAAGTACGACAGACCTCTGCGGCTCATCCGGTTGTGTCCACACGCCTCTGCCCGGAGAAAGCGGAAGCAATACCTATTCCGTGGAATATCTAAGCCCAGTACTACCTGCAACACAAAATGAGACCGCTAAAGAGAATACCACGATCAATGAATCTCAAAGCGTAATGGAAGAGTTAAAGGCACAGCCTATTTGCGATGATGGAAATCCTTGCACAACGAACATCTACAATGGCACTGGCTGCGTTTACGCACCGATATATTGCGATGACGGAAATGACAGCACTATCGATTCATGCAAAGATGGCGCCTGTACTTATGTACCTGTGGATAGTAGCAGCATTATAAGGGAATACAACAGCACTGTAATATCCTCAAACGAGACGCTCATGGCCGGCCATCCTTCGGGCTGTGATGATCATGATCCCTGCACTGATGATACTCTCAACGGGTCAAGATGCGAGCATAAACAGAAGATTTGCGATGATGGAAATCCCAGCACGAACGATTACTGCTCTAATGGTGTATGCTACAATACAACATTAAATTGCGACGACGGCGATAACTGTACCATAGACTCTTTCAATGGCAGAGTGTGCGTGAATACGCGCAAGAATTGCGATGACAGAAATGCCTGCACCATTGACACCTGTGTTGATGGAAAATGCGTGCACAAGTCCAAGAACTGCAACGACGGCAATCCCTGCACCATAGACTATTGTGATCGGGCCCGGGGCTGCATGCATTCGTATGTGGTCTGCGGACGGGGAAATGCATGGTATTCATATTACCCATATGATGCGTTCTATTACCCATACTATAAGCCCTATGTTGCACCCGCCAGCACTACTCCATCTGCCCAATCCTACACAATTCCTGCCGGCACGGCCATAACTCTGCCCTGGACCAAGTCGGTTACGGCCCTCAATACGCTAAAGGTGGAGAACGGCATAGCATATCCAGGTGCATCAACCCAGAAGTTTGTAAGATCCCTGGGCTTGGAAGATCAGGCCGTTTCAGGATACCAAACAGGATTGTTGATCTCAGAGCGAGCCGAGATGATAGGTCTTTCCTGGAAGGATACAAGCTTCGCTTTGACCTTGATCCAGCCAAACGGAAGCACTCTTTCTGTCCAGGGCGATAACCAGAATGTAGTGCACCTCTTGGGTTCGAACTACGATTACTACTTCCTGAGAAATGCGGCTAAGGGAAATTGGGGAATCGAGGTAAAGCCCATAAATCCGGGAGCTAATGGTGTCGGATTCTCATTGATAACAGGGCTGGTAAAGGGAGCAGCCCCCATAAATCAGCCTTAATTCGTAAGTTGTCCCGTTGCACGGGTTCTTGTGCGAAGGGACACATCTTTTTTCGACAGATCCGCCGAAATTTTTATGCTTAAAAAGCTTAAAAAAATCATCGGCTATAGGTTGCCACTGCTTCTGCCTTCTGCAGTACATGGCCTTGCATTGCCTTCTTTAGATCTGCTACACAGGATACTGCCGGCAGGTCCAGCATCCTGTCCAGACCGAAAACTCGGAAGAAATATCTGTGCGGCTTTCCGGAAGGCGGACAGGGGCCGGCATATCCGATCTCTCCGAAATCGTTAGTACCCTGCCGGGCGGAGAAGGGCTCTTTGATGACGGCTTTCTTGGCGATGGCCCTGGGAATGACATTTGTCGGCTGGATATTCCAGATAAGCCAGTGGGTGAAGACCGCAGGATTCGCGTCCGGGTCGTCAACAATCACAACCATGGATGTGGCATTGAGCCCCTGAATCTCGATACTTGGCGACACATCTATTCCCTGACAGGTATTTTCATCGGGAATCCTATCAAAGCCCAATTTAACAACAAGACTATTCATATCCATCTCTCCTGCCTGGACAACTGTTACGAAAAAGACAGTGGAGGCAATTGCAGCTGCCAGGGCAAACGGCATTGAAATTCTTTTATCTATAATCATCATGATATACATATCCTAAGCGCTTTTAGTGGAGAAATTGCAGCTATGGCCTTTTCTCTTGGTTATCGCAGGCGCAACTGATAAATTTTTTGCCCAATTCCATGGCACTGCTGTACCTTTGTGGCAATCTCTTTCGCCGCTCTGCAAGACAAAGCCGCCTCGCAGAAAATAATTTAAATGCTTGGGTCAACAGGTAGTCTTGTGACCGTCTTTAGAGCTTATGATGTTCGAGGTATCTATGGCACCGATCTCACAGAGGATCTGGCCCGACGCGTGGGCCTTTCTTTCGGATCTTATGCCGGTGGCGGCAGTGTGTCTTTGGGCAGGGATACGCGAATCAGCGGCCCGTCTCTGGAGAAAGCCTTCCTGGAAGGCGTTCTGACTACGGGCTGCCATGTACATAGCTACGGAATAATTCCCATTGCCGTTCTAAGCTACATCACCTGTAAAATGGGCCTGAAAGCCGCGGCCTATATTTCGGCATCCCATAACCCTCCTGAGTACAATGGAGTGCGGTTTAGAACCGGTGATGGCTACGGCCTGCTATACCAGGAGTCGTCCATCATGAAATTCTACTATGAAGGCGGCTTTCTCTTTGGAAAGGGAAGAGTAGAGGATCGTTCTTCTGCGGAGGCTATTGACGAGTACCGCCGTTATGTGGCAGAGAAGCTGCACTTAGAGCGCCCGCTCAAAACCGTTCTTGACATGGGCAACGGCTCTGCTTGCACTATGGCATCATCTTACCGCAATCTTGGCTTGGACTGCTCTGTGCTTAACGGCATCATGGACGGTCTATTTCCCGGTCGCGGCCCGGCTCCTGACGAAGAGTCCTTGCAGCCCGCCTGCCAGGAGGTACGGAAAAATCAGGCGGATTTCGGGGTGGGATTTGATCCTGATGCCGATCGTGGGATCATAATAGATGACATGGGTCGTGTCCTGCCGCCGGAGAAAGTGGCCATCATCATTGCCCGGAGAAGATACAAACGCGGCGATCTGGTCATCTCTGGATTTGACTGCTCCATGATGCTGGAGCGTGAACTGCAAAAAGACGGCATCAGGGTAGTACGCGAGAGGGTAGGCGATGTATTTGTAGCCAATCGTGTGAAGAATGATGGTGCTGTATTAGGTGTTGAGCGCAGCGGCCACTTCTTCCTACCCGAGTTCCAGTACTCTGATGATCCATTCGCCATGAGCCTGGCCATCGCCGAGATCATCTCAAAGGGTGAGAAGCTCTCCGTACTAGCGGATGAGATACGGGACTATCCGTACAAGCAGATCAGCATTCGCCTTAGCGAGGACCCGGCCCAAGTAATGCTACGACTCAAGGATGCTCTCGCCAGAATGGAGCCGGACACATTGGACGGACTGAAGATCACCACCGACAGCTACAGCGTTCTCATCCGGCCCAGCAATACCGAACCTATTTTAAGGCTTTACATCGAGACTGCCGGAGATGGTATGCCTGAGCTGAAAGAACGCTATGAGAAGATCATTCGCCAGGCAATGAAGGCATGAACGACTTTTTAGGCAAAGCAACCTATTTAATCCGCCTCAGCCTATCACCGGATAACCATGGCCAGAGCTGATCTTCGCGTGAGCTACAATGACGTCTGCGTTCTCATTCCCACCCTCAATGAAGAGGAGTCCATCGAGCCTGTCATCCGGGAATTCAAAGCCCTGGGCTTCGAAAACATCCTGGTGGCGGACGGCCACAGCACTGACGGCACCGTGGCCAGGGCCAAAGCCGCCGGAGCGCGCATCTTTATCCAGTCGGGCTCGGGCAAGGGCCAGGCTCTAAAAGAGGTCTTTGCAGAGATCGAAGAGGAGTTTATCCTTCTCATTGACGGGGACGGCACCTATCTCCCTGCCGAGGCCGCTCTCGTCCTGGAGCCGGTTTTTGGGGGAAAGGCAGACCATGTGGTGGGAAATCGGCTGGGCAATGTGCAGGGTGGAGCCTTAAAGGGGCTGAACATGTTCGGCAACAAGATGATCAACCTATTCTTTGCCACCATTTATCGCGTTCACTTGACCGACATTCTCTCCGGCTACCGGGCGTTCACCAGCGAAGGCATTCGCCGCTTGGACCTTTCTACGCCGGGCTTTGAGATTGAGTCCGAGATAACCATTGAGAGCGTTAAGAAGGGTCTGCGTATTATCGAAGTGCCTATCACTTACAAGCCCCGGCCTGCTGGCACCAAGACCAAGTTGCATCCCTTCCGCGACGGCCTAAAGATCATTCTCACCATCTTCCGCATGGCCAAAACCGAAAATCCGATGTTCTACTTCGGCCTGATCGGATCATTCTTTGGTCTGGCCGGATTTCTCGTCGGCCTATTTGTTGCGCGTGATTGGCTTTACTGGCGCATCGAGCACATTCCCCTCACCATCCTGACGGCCATCTTGATTATCGTCGGCCTCCAGCTATTTCTGATAGGAATGCAGGGAGATATGATGGCATCTATGCACCGAGAGATGATCAGAGAGATGCATAGAAGAAAATAGTGACTTCCTCCCCACCCTAAAGGATAGTGCGGAAGTTGACACGTTCCGGTGGAGGATGCTGATATCGCGATACTTGCAGAGACCATTGTGGATATAGCTCTCTATTTTGGCAGCTATCCATCCAGCCTCTTTTGCATCACTGCTCGTAACCATATGAGCCACTATACCGCTATCAAACGATATGATGTAGCAGTGCCCAGGAAAATATCACAAATGGGAAAGCAATATATACATCCTCGAATACATACATAAGTTAAAGTATAAGCTGAATGCCTTATTAATAGCAGAGAGAGAAGACGGCTAAGCAGGAAGCTGGATATCGAGATCAACGGAGCGAAACTTTCAACAACCTTAAGAAAACAGATTGCGAAGAAAGTGATGTGAGCGGAGGTAACCTTTGTACATTAAAGAGGTCGAACTCAAGAACTTCAAGTCATTCGGCAAGAGCGTCCGGGTTCCTCTGAAGAACGATTTTGTGACCGTTACCGGGCCCAATGGCAGCGGCAAGTCCAATATCGTTGATGCTCTGCTCTTCGCCCTCTGCCTGTCCAGCTCGAGAGCCATGCGCGCAGAGAGACTGCCCGATCTCATCTACCGGGGCGATAACGGCAAGAATCCGGACTTTGCCCAGGTTACCGTCAAGCTGGACAATACCAGTCGCCTCTTTCCCCTGGATCAAGATATGATTGAGGTGTCCAGGAAGATAAAGGTCAAAGGCGACAAATATGCGTCTTTTTATTATTTTAATGGAAAGACCTGCGGTCAGGCTGAATTGCTGGATCTGCTGGCCAAGGCAGGCATAACACCGGAGAGCTACAACATAGTCATGCAGGGCGATGTGACGCGCATCATCGAGATGACACCGGTCGAACGCAGAAAGATCATTGATGAGATTGCCGGTGTCGCTGAGTTTGACGAGAAGAAGAAGAAGGCCATGGAAGAGCTTGATGTGGTGCGAGAGCGCATCGGTCGCGTGGATGTGATCTTAGAGGAGGTCGCCACCCAGCTCGCCCGGCTTAAGGCCGAACGGGACCGAGCCCATTCATACCAGGCGCACCGGGAGGAGCTTTCGAGACAGGAGGCTTTTCTGCTCCTGGCCAGGCTAAAAGAAGCATCATCTGAATTGGCCGGCCTGGATGAAGAGATCAAATCTCTTAATGTCAAGAATCAGACGCTTCTGGAAAGATCGGAGAGCAAGAAAACAGAGCTCTCTGCACTGGATGAGAAGCTGCGATCCATAAGCTCGGAGATCACCCACAAAGGAGAGGATGAACAGATCTCCGTTAAACGCAGGATCGAGGAACTGAAAGGAGAAATCTCCCGTGAGGCTGCTCGCATCGAGATGACGGAAAAGGCCATCTCTGAGATGGATGGACAGCAGAAGACCTGCTTCATTCAGATGGGCAGCATCAGTGCGGAAACGGAATCATTAGCTGAAAAGATAAGGGATGCAGGTCTGCGCGGCGCCAGCTTGCGAGGGGAACTGGATGATCAGATAGAGCTTCAAAGAGTGGCCAGGTCTTGCCTGTCCCAGGCGGATGCTAAGTTTTCCCTGCTGAGGGATGAACTGGCCAGCGTCCGGCAGATTCGTGAGGATGCAAAATCAAAGCTTGGCGACCTAGTGCGGGAGAGGGACAGGCTGCTGGATGCCACGAGACGCGGCGGCCTGGAAAGAGAGGAGCTTTCCTCCGGTATCAAAGAGGCGCTTGACACCCTGGCAGGTCTCGATCATGAGACGGAGAAGCTGAAGGCGGAGCTGGCTGCCTTGAACAGTCAGGCCATGGGCATGGAGCGGGACCGGGACGACCTGGAGAGCGGGCGACTGCGACTGCGCCGGGAGATCTCCGAGGCGGAAAGAGAGATGCAAAGGCTCCAGGGAGAGTTTGCCAAGAGCGACGGGCGCATGAGGGCCGTCGAGGACAAGGCAGGATACAGCCGGGCGGTGGAGGCGATTCGCTCGGCCATCAAGAGGCAGATGCTACAGGGCCTTTACGGAACCATTGCTGAGCTTGGTAACGTGGCATCTCGCTACTCTTCTGCCTTAGAGGTGGCTGCAGGAGCGCGCCTGCAGAGCATTGTGGCAGACAATGATCTGGACGCCTCAGCCGCCATTGAGTATCTGAAGAGGTCGCAGATCGGGCGGGCCACCTTTTTGCCTTTAAACAAACTGGACAAAGGCAGCCTCTCTACCCGTCCCAATCATGCGGGCGTGGTGGATTATGCCCTCAATCTGGTGGACTATGATGCCAAGTACCAGGCCGCTTTCTGGTATGTATTTCGGGATACTCTGGTAGTAGAGAGCCTCGTTTTTGCCCGTCCGCTCATGGGTCGATACCGCATGGTCACATTGGAAGGGGACCTGGTGGAGAAGTCGGGAGCCATGACCGGCGGCCACTACCGCTCCAGGATGAAGTTTGCGGCTGAAGAGAAGACAAAACTTTTGGAGTTGTCTGAGAAGATCGCCAATGCCGAAAGCGAACGCGCCGCAAAACTGGATAAGCTGGATAGAATCGAAGAGCAGATATCCCGTCTCTCCCGCGAGGTGGAGGAGCTGAATCGGGTCATTTCCAAGAAGACCTTCCAGATAGACGAGATCGTTTCGTCCAGGCCGCGCCTGGATAAGTCCATTTCGGAGAAGCGAGAGCGTCTGCTGGCAATGGAGGGCGAGTCTTCTAGCTTCAAGGAGCAGCTCGGCCTTCTGGAGGGCGAGATCAGGGTATCGGAAGAAAAATTGGCAGATGTGCAGCAGAAGATCGACAAATTGGATGGCGAGCTGAAGGGCTCGGAAATTCCCGGACTGAACAAAAAGGCGGATGCGGCCAGTTTGGAGATCAAGCGTCTGCAAGATAGGCTTAATGGCATCGATGCCGAGATTCTCAAGGACAAGATCAGAGAGGAGAGCGGCAGAGAGAAGCTGGCCGAGCTTGCGGCAAGGAGAGAATCACTCGACTGCCAAAAGACCGGTGCTCTGGCTAAAAAAGATGCGTCATCCGCACAGATCGTGGGCCTGAATGAGCAACTCGCACTTTCCCAGGCACGCGAGGCGGAGATCGAGGGGGAGCTGCACGGCTTGAAGGGAGTGCGTGGAGAGCTTCTGGAAAAAACGCTTGCCCTGCAAAGAGAGATAGACCAGGCGGAGAGAGAGAGGGACAGAATCGAGGCCCGCAATAATGCCACGATTTCAGCCAGAGAATCAATCTTGTACAAAGTCAATGATCTGCGTTCGCAAATTGAGGGCTGCGGAGTGGACTCCTCTCAGGAGCCGCCCAACAGCGAGACCGTGGCCGAGAAGATCAAAGCTTTAGAGCAGGCCATGAGGGATCTGGAGCCGGTGAACATGCTGGCCATCCAGGAATATGATCATGTCAAGACGCGCTACGATTTCCTGGCAGAGAGGAGGACCACCCTCTCAGAAGAACGCGAGGCGATCATAGACAAGCTGGAAAAGTACGATCTGATGAAGAGGGAGGCATTCCTGGCCAGCTTCACTGAGATAAACAAGAATTTCAAGCAGATCTTCCAGGAGCTTTCCAGAGGCGAGGGAGACCTGGTCCTGGAAAATCCGGAAGATCCTCTGGCAGCAGGCATGACCATTAAGGCCCGGCCTGCCGGCAAGTCCCTGCACCGCCTGGAAGCCATGTCCGGCGGGGAGAAGAGCCTGACTGCACTCTCATTTATTTTCTCCATTCAGATGTACCGGCCTGCTCCCTTCTATGCCATGGATGAGATCGACATGTTCCTGGATGGGGCCAATGTGGAAAGAGTGGCCAAGCTGATCAAGAAGATCGCTTCCAGGGCCCAGTTCATAGTAGTATCCTTACGTAAGCCCATGATACTTCAGTCCAAGTATACTTTGGGTGTGACCATGCAGGAGAACAACATCACCACAGTGACCGGCATCTGCACAAGCTGAGGCGAAAATGAGCGACGATCCATCTATCCCGGATTTGCATGAAAAACCTCTATCCAGTTCCTACTCCAGTTCTGACTCCAGCTCCGATTCCCTCTCCGATCCGAAGTTCGAGTTCGGAGAGCCGGCTGAGGTTCTGGTGGAACTGGCCAAGAGAGGAGAGATCGATCCCTGGGATATCGACATCGCCAAGGCCACCGAAAAGTTCCTGCAATACATCGACTCTCTGGAGAAGAGGGACCTGCGCATTCCCGCCAGGACTCTGCTTTACGCCAGCATTCTCCTGCGCATGAAGTCCGACTCCATGGAAGGGCAAAAGGAGGAAGAGCCCGAGCCGGAGATGGAGGAGATTGAGGAAGATTCTGAAGAGGATATTGAAGAGAATCTGCCCCGCCCGCCGGTGAGACGTCACACCAAGCGGCCCGTAACGCTCGACGAGCTGATCTCTGAGCTCAAGAAAGCGGAGCTTGTGGGCAGAAGGAAGGCCATGCGAGAGAGGTGGCCCAGCACCGAGGAAAAGGCCCTGGATGTGTCCCACGATGAGGGGATCGAGGATAGAATCAAGATGCTGGGGCCTATCCTGGACGACATGTTCATGGAGACGCCAACCATCAGCTTCCAGGATATAAACAGCAAAAACTGCAAGACAGAGGATGGAGTTACCAACTACGTCTCACTGCTCTTCATGGCCCAGAGAAAGCAGGTGTGGCTGGAGCAGGAGGAGATCTTCGGGGATCTGTTTGTAAAAAGGCATGCGTAGAGAGTTGGAGCGGGCTATTAACTGGCATTTGGCAGATACTATTATTTTGTAAAATTTTATGAGGGTATTAGAAAAGAGGCTTATACTGCTTAATCAGTACAAAGGTTCCAGATATGAAATGAGGCAATTTAAATGGCGATTCCTGACTTCCAGACGATAATGCTGCCGTTGCTCAAAATAACCGGGGATGGGGAAAAGCATAGACATGGAGATGTATCAGACGCTCTGGCTTCTCAATTTAGGGTAGCGTGCCAGTTTTGTTGTAAATTTCATAGTAATATCCAGTAGCAAGAACCAACTTGCATTTCACCAGATAACAGCAAGTTATTTCTTCAAGGGATATTATAATTGGCCCTATATCCCCAAGTC
>JBAQXX010000021.1:0-5098 GCA_049299735.1 Methanothrix sp.
GCGCGCTCTATCCGGCATTCGGCATAACCTTCCGTCCGGAGCTGGCGGGTCTGGCCATGGCCCTCAGCTCCGTGACAGTAATCTCCTTCTCGCTCCTGCTCAAAAAGTATATACCGCCGGCAATGCAAAAGAAGAACATTGGAGGCTAAAAAATGGCAATAGATCCGATATGCAAGATGACAGTCGACGAGAAGACTGCCCGGCTCAAGAGCGAATACAAAGGCAAGATGTACTATTTCTGCGCGCCGGGCTGCAAGAAAGCCTTTGAGGACAATCCTGGCAAGTATCTGGAAAGCTAAGGAGTAGCGAAGGACAATATAGATGAGGTCTAAGGATAGGTTAAACGGTTATGATAGATCGTTTAGGCGCATTTTTATTACATGCTTCAGGCCGATTCCGATTGCTGTATTATTGCTGCTGCTCCCCTTATCTATGGGTTTGAATGCACCGTCTGACCTTGGTATTGGCCAAAAGGCAGACAGTCTGAAAAACAATTCTTCTGCCGAAAATCCATCTCTATGGCAGGTTTTTGATATATTGAAATCAAAGGATTATGTAGACCTGACCCATAGCTTCAAGCCTGGAATACCTCATTGGGAGGGCTTTCCAAATGAGACTGTAGAGACTGTATTTAACTTCAGCACATCAGGCTTTTTGGCCCAGAAGTTTATGCTTGTAGGACAATGGGGCACCCATGTTGACGCTCCAGTACATTTCCATCAAGGGAAACGCACAGTTGATCAGATAGACGTCAAGGAGATGGTACTGCCACTGGTAGTACTGGATATACATCAGAAGGTGTCGGTAAATCCGGATTATACAATCAGTATGGATGACGTTTTGGCATGGGAATCCAGATATGGCAAGATACCGGAAGGATGCTTCGTGGCCCTTCGGACGGACTGGTCCAAACGCTGGCCCAACCAGACTGCCATGCTGAATAGAGACCGCAATGGGACATTCCATTATCCAGGCTGGAGCATGGAGGTGCTGCGGTATCTCTATGAAGATAGGAAGATCGCTGCATCGGGTCATGAGACTACCGATACAGATCCTGGATTCCAGACGGCTAAAGAAAACTATACGCTGGAGTCCTATATCCTTGGACGAGACCATTTCCAAATAGAACTGCTAGCGAGTTTGGACAAGGTGCCCGAATATGGAGCTTTGATCGTTGTTGCCTTTCCAAAACCCGAGGGTGGATCAGGGTTCCCTGCAAGGGCTTTTGCGATCTTGCCTTAATCTATTCGGGTGCGCCGACGCCGTTTGCCTCAGGCTCCTTGCATTGGTTTAAGGATATTCACTTTCCTAAGCAAGATAAAGCCCAACAGCATGGGCAGCCAGAAGTTCAACGATCGAAAGGCAAGAACGATGAGTGCGGCTATGAAACCTTGAATTCCCAGAGACGTGTACACTAAGGCCATGACACCTTCCACCACTCCGATCCCCTGGGGCACGGGAGAGATGTTCCAGAAGAGAATGCCCATGGCATAGCCTGATATGAGAGGCCCAAACTCGATCAGCTGATGAAATTTTATGGTGACCTTCGGCCTGCTGAGCTCTTTATTTGACTTCCTGACCTTTGGAGCATTGTTATTCCTGCTGCACGCAAATGTGGATCAGTTCAGAACCGGCTGGTTCATCGAGTCGGTGGTTTCAGCCTCCTTTGTTGTGTTGATCATTCGCACAAGAAGACCGTTTTTCTCGTCCAGACCAAGCACTTCATTGATGGTTGTGACCATCCTGGTTGGCATTTTTACTTTCATCTTGCCATTCAGCCCGCTATCGGAGCCCTTTGGCTTCACAAAAATATCAGCTTATACTCTGGTCGTCGTTGCAGTTATTGTGGGAATTTACATCGCGGCGGCAGAGCTTGTCAAGAAGATATTCTACCGCATGCATGCGTCTTGATAAATGGCCCAGGAATGTAGAAGATGTACCAGAGGTCTTCTAAAGTGAGGAGAGCCAACTGGTGATGTCTTCTGCATTTTTTAGGCCGCTTGTAATAATGTATTGGAGATAAGCGGCAATTACTAAAGTCAAGATCAGAAGAACCAAAATTGACAAAAGATCCTCTGATTTTATTCCCCAATTCATCTGCATTTCTTTTTGGGTCATCTGAGGTGCTTCGATCGCCATCTTTTCCACCACCGTTCTGATCATATAACGTACATAATTATTAACTATTAAGGTTATCGGTCGATTCTTGGATAGGATTTTTTGATTTTTAAAAAGGCTACATCCAACCATCCAGGACCATTGGCATGATGCTTTAAAATGCCTTAGTAGTTGACGCAAAATAAAATACACAAATAGATATTGTAGAACGTTGTCTATTATAATTATGGAAGACAACGCAAATTATAAACCCTTTTTGCAGGATTTGGCGGACGAAATTGGAAAAGCAATAACCGTCTGTCATTTTCCGCCAGGGACAAGCAAATGGAATAAGATTGAGCATCATGAGGACTTGCTCGTTCTTTCGCACGCGGACTTATGCCCATGAGGTTGAGGGTCGAGATAATGAATCTCAGCACCTCCCTTCTGATGCAGGCCTGCTCATCATGCGAGGTCCGGATGATGTCCCGGCTGAGCAGCAGGAAGCTGCCGCCAGGAGGCCGGTCCATCCAGCCCACGATATTGAAAAGAATGTATCTGCTTTATCTGAAGATCACTTCACCTCGGTATTCTCAAAGAGATATGCACCCAGGAACAACATGGTAGCGCAGCAGACCGTCAGAACTGCCAGGTCCACGACCGGGGAAAGGGCGCTAATGCCTATCAGGCTGTATCTCAATCCATCCACGCCATAGGTAAGGGGATTGAGATAGGCGAGGTCCATAATCAAACCAGGAAATCTCTCCAGAGGAAAGAGTGCCCCGGACAGGAAGAATAATGGAAAAATAAGGAAATTCATGATCAGGCTGAATCCTGACATATCCTTCATCTTGGAGGCAAAGGCCAGCCCGAGGCCGATGAATGTTGCAGCTACCAGGACCATAAATACGAGCGACAACAGGAATCCGTCAAGGCTTGGCATCTTCATTCCCAGGAATATCCCTAAGATGAGTATTATCACTGCCTGAAGAATGCCGGTGGTCAAGCCTCCTGCGGTTCGCCCCAGGACTATGGCGATTCTGCTTACGGGAGCGACCATAATCTCTTTTAAAAAGCCGAACTCCCTGTCCCACAGGACGGAAAGACCCGCAAAAGTGGCTGAGAAGAGCAATGTCATGCCTATGATTCCCGGAGTCAGGAAGCTGACGTAGCCAATACCGGAGGGAATGCCGGACATGGCTGCATCTCCGCCAAATCCGATTCCCAGGAAAGCCAGGAAGAAGAAAGGCGAGGCTATGGACCCGATGAGACGGCTCTTCAGACGGAAGAAGCGCAGCATCTCTCGAAGCCAGATACTGTAGATGGCATTAAGATCCTGTCTCATTTTCTCCTCCTTGGCATCATCATAGATCCCTTCAAGCTGGCTGCGCCTCCTGTCTCTCTTATCTTACGGCCCGTGTACTTGAGGAAAACATCCTCTAATGTAGGCTTATGAAGGCCTACGGAAGTGATTACCGCGCCGCACTTATTTGCTTCCTGCATGATCTCGGGAATCCTGGATTGAGCATGGTCCACCATCAACTCGATCGTTCCATTGACGATAACGCTGGAATTGACCCAGGGAAAGGATCGCAGGCATGACTTCAATTCTTGCGCACCACTCACAACCTCCAGGCTGACCGTGTCTGATCCGACCATATCTTTGAGGTTTGAGGGAGTATCCAGGGCCACGATCTTGCCGTTATCGATGATGGCAACGCGATCGCAAAGTGCATCCGCCTCTTCCATGTAATGTGTGGTGAGGATGATGGTAACTCCCTTCTCTTTGTTCATATTGCGAATGTACTGCCAGATATGTCGCCTGGTCTGAGCATCCAGGCCAAGGGTGGGCTCGTCCAGGAAGAGAACATGCGGGTAATGCATCAGACCTCTGGCAATCTCCAGCCTCCGCTGCATGCCGCCGGAGTAGTCCTCCATCTTGATATCTGCCTTTTCGACCAGATCCACCAGTTCCAAAACCTCATCAATCCTCTCCTGGCGCAAGGGGCCATCCATTCCGTACATCCTGCCGTGAAAGTCCAGGTTCTCCCGGCCGGTAAGCATGCCGTCCAAAGCCGGATCCTGAAATACGACGCCGATCGAGGATCGAACCGCATTTCTCTCTCGGGTAACATCGTGACTCCATACCCGGGCTTCGCCCTCGGTTGGCGTGAGCATGGTGGTAAGCATTTTGATGATAGTGCTCTTGCCGGCCCCGTTGGCTCCCAGGAGACCGAAGAGCTCGCCCTTATTTATTTCCAGGTCGATGTGATCTACGGCGGTCATATCGCCGAACCTTTTAGTCAGCCCATGCATGGAGATGGCAGCCTCGCCCTTGGCCTGGCCAGGCTGAGGTCCGTCCATCGGTTCAATTCCATTTGTGATATTTTTCACCTTCTCAATTCAATGTCAATTGACTTACACATAGTCAGTAATAAATGCATGTCTTTCTCTCTCTTGGCAACCTAAATCTGCAGGATGAACCTGTAATCGCTAACTCCAAGCATTCTGCCCAGGAGATCCTCCATGGCCGCACGCATATTCTCAAGAAATTTACTGTCTGCCTTATCATCCTCGTTTGAATTGGCTAAATCATTGTTTTTTTGATAGAACATATGATTTGTAGACGCTATCAACACGAGCAGGAGATAGGAGGTCTCCAGTGGTCGTTCTACATGAAAACGATCATTCTTGCAACCCTGGACTATTACGTCCGCCATAACCGGGGCTATCTTGGCAAATGGCCTCACCCTCATCAGCTTCTTATGTAGCGTAGCATTTTTGGCCTGGTGGATATAGCCTATGATCTTTTTCCCGGATGCAGAGACGCTTAGAAAGCGATTGATCATGGAATTGAGTTTGGCTGCCTCATCCAGGTCGCTATTGTTTGCAATCCGAATAAAATCGCTTTCCATCAGAGCTATCTGTTTCTCCATCGCCGCCACCAAGACATCTTCCTTTGAGTCGAAGTAGTAGTAGAAAGCGCCCTGAGATACATTGA
>JBAQXX010000022.1:0-20820 GCA_049299735.1 Methanothrix sp.
TTATCGAAAAAGGCAAAATCATAAAAGTCAGCGTGAATCTGAACGGACCGCAGAAAACAATCTTATTGTTGCTGGGACAGGAATGCAAAAATTATTACGGGATGAACTGAAACTGCGGAATGTGGGATTGATCGACCTTGGTGCGAAGTCAATGATGATACCGGCAGGGAGCCTATTGTTCAGCAACTGCATTTTTGGACATAAGGTATATCTAGAATTGAACAGTTATTATCTGGTAATGTATCAAAACCGCAGATTTTACATCGTCTTCGCCGCAATTATCTTTATTTTAATATCTTTTGCAATATATATAAGCAAAGATTTTATATCAACTATTCTTTTGAGCTTTCTGATGGCATATATTTTGGACCCAGTCTTCATGTATTTTTCCAGGAACATCGGTCACCATCGTCGGGCATCAGCTTTAGCTTCCATATTAATAATATTTTTTATACTAATATTTGTTATCTTTGCGGCAGCCGATGCGCTCATAACGGAGATGTCGAATTTGCTTGGCTTAGGCGGCGTGGCCTATCTTCAAATACAGGCATCCAATTTTTCGAGCGCCATTAATAGCTTTGCTCAGATGAACCTGCCGGATTCGGCTGCAAACTACGTGAAGGGAATAGGCGACATTCCCACCGCCCTCATCATAATGGTCCAACCAGTTTTACAGGGCCGGATCATGAGCTTTGCCTCAAACCTGCCCATATACTTCACTCAATTTCTGCTGGCAATTTTCTTCACCTATTACTTCCTTGTTGACGGTAGGGGGATAATAAAAGAATTTGTAGGGCTACTATCCGAAAAAGAAGTAAGCACACATTTTCTTCTGGAACTGAATCGTATTTACAAGAGCCTTTTCCGGGTATTCTTTCTCACCTCCCTGCTTATCGGAATCATTGGGGCAATAGGGTTCTTCGTGCTTGGCATACCCTATCCTTTATTCTGGGGCATGATAATAGCCGTAGTCGCCCTGGTTCCATTGATAGGACCGGAAATGATCTTTGGGCCGATTGCCCTTTACTATCTGCTCACCCAAGACTATACCACGGCCATAGCCCTATTAGTCTTTGGGGTAATCTTCCTCTCTGTAATCCCTAATAACCTGATTCTTCCTCGCCTGGCATCAGCGAGCTCTTCAATCCATCCCCTCATCACCCTTATGGCATTTACGGCTCCGGTCTTTGTCATTGGATTGGTGGGCGTGATCGTTGGGCCTGCTGTCTACGGGTTCATACTGGCGGCTTACAGGACAATGATATACTTTAGAAGAGTAACCTTTGAAGCGGAAACAGCAACTTTGCCGAAGTGATGCATGCACATTAAATATTAATAATCACATCATGATATTTTACGACGTATCGCCCATTGATAGGCGAGAATCAGAACGAAAAGCCATATCGTGCCGATGATATAGCTACCTAAAACATCGCTTGCCCAGTGTTCGCCGAGAAATATACGTGACGGTCCGATAAGAACGATGAGCATTCCGCAAATGGCGATAATGATCACACGCGATCGTCCAGTAAAATGCATCCACGCCAGATAGGCGAAGAATCCAAATAAGACGACAAAAAATAGGACATGTCCACTTGGATAGCTATATTGATTGATGCTCTGCAGGAATCCGCTGGCATTTTCAGCTACAGGGAATGGACGCGTTCTATGAATGGTCTCCTTCAGAACAAAAGTCAGCAGTACGTTGCTGGTTGTGGCGAGCATAAAGATCGCCTCCAGCCACTGGCGCCGCAATGCAAAGGTCAGCGTAGCGATGGCAGTCAGCATCATAGCAATCGCTAGTTCGCCTAGAGCGCTAACTCCTATCATTAGCCAGTCGAACAGCGGGCTGGCTTGCTCTTGCAACTCTTCGTAGGACTTCGAGTCGAAGGGCAGGACCGGGGACCAGGCTGCGACATACGTGAGCAAGAGGGCCATCAAAAGCAGGAGCACAAATGCCATTGCGATATTTCTATTCACTGGACTTTCCTTGGTAAGCTTGCACTTATTATTCCTTTGGCTGATTCATTTCAGAGACTAGCGATGAAGTCGAATTAGTTCAAGGCACTCTCCAGGGCCATTTATCTCCATGACCGCAGTTTTCAATGAGAAACACTATCTCGTCCAATCTTCCAGGAGCTTCTGGGTCTCCAATGACGCCGCTGGATTTTCCACAGATTCCATCCTCTATTTTCGTATTTAGAGAGCTGGGTTCTAAGAGACCATCTTCGATCTTTGCCACATATTTTTTGCTTAATGATAAAAGATCTTCTTTTTCCAGCAGAGGATTGTTTAGGGTTCCCCTTGCATCCTCCAGATAATCCTCTTCATAATCTTGTTCTCGTGCGACACCAGTCCAATTGCGTGGGTCCATCCTGGCCTCGGCGGGGTCGGCAGGCAGCCTGGGCGGCCTTATATCTACCGCAGCTTTGGTTCTGCCATCGATATTAATAGGCTCTATCTGTTTATCGGCATTCCACCAGGGATCTGGTATTAAGTAAGAATTTTGTGTCTTGACTGCGTTCTCAAAGGCATCGAAGAATTGCCTTCCCCATCCGCCATTTGGATCGTTGAAATCGATCTGACCTGGCCAGGCAATATCCGGAAAGAGGACACGCCAAAGCCTGCGATAATGCTTTAAAACCAGGTCATCATCTAAGACAGCACAGTCAAGTTCGGTATCGCAGGTGAAGGATCTGCGATTCAAGTTTGCAGAACCACATACCAATAAACTGCGATCATACATCTGAACTTTCGCATGGCAGTAAATGCCGCCTGTTATTCGGGAAGGATGCCAGAGGTCATATACGCCTACGCGCTCGAATTTACCGGGACCGAGCATTAGGCCGTCAGTTAAATCATTGAGGGCAAGCTTCCTCGCATGGTGCACTTCATGAGGATGATTGTCGGCATATGGTGGAAGCACTAGAATAACACAAAGCTTCTTTTTCTTATCGTCCTTAATCCGCTGGTTAAGCAATCTGGCGAGGGGCCTGCTAAAGAAGTATTGATCAAAGATCCAGATCAATTCCTCCGCTGCCTGACATGCATTAGCTATTCCTGCCATGATAGTAAACTCCCCTCTCATAAATGGAGCCATCTTGCGCTCCGAACGCAGGGGAATCGTACGCCACATTTGTACCAGTGATGAGCCACCTGGTACAAGATCAACTTCTTTAGGCTCATCCAGTCTTTTTATGTCATCATCCTTAACGGCAGTTCTCGAGCTGAAGATTACTTGATTAGTTTTGATCTGCAAACTGTCCCAGAACCCAGGTTCATGCACGTTTCCAGAGTCATGCCATCTCTCACAGAACTGCTCCTCCAGTGTCTTTATAATTGGTCCCTGGAGCCTGAGGTGCTGATCGTGCCAGATTTGATTATCCTCACCGTAAACTTCTTTCGGCAGATCTGGCTCCGGGTGCGAGGGCTTCGATACATCTTTTAGAGCATCATAAATTGTATCCAGGCTTTTCGGCCAGCGATGAGTTTTATCTTCGATATCAAATACAGGAGGTACGTTTTTTCCTGATTGCCAGTCTCCGCCTAAGAATTGAGGCGGGCTGGATTCCATAAGAACCAGCAGATCGTCTAACGTAGCACTCGGATCGTAAACATAGGGATGGATGGAGTCCGGTGTGTCTCTTCTGGTGAAGGCCAGATCTACACCACCGCAATAAGCTACGTTTACATCGCCCACGCGAATTAACATCATCTTTTGGTGGTGCGTAGAAGTTATGGGAGACGCAACCCTCAAATCCAGAGCGACTATGCCGCGATCTATAGCGCTGGGATCTTTCTTGCTCAGCCTTTCGCATTCCTTGCTTACAACTTCGGCGATATAAAAGTGATCGCTCATATGCGGGCCGAGACCTACAATTATAGACGCTTTTATCGGCAACCACAAAAGTATCCTAACATTGATTCCTGCCTGCATTAGCCGCAGTATAAATCCTAGCATTGTCTGATCCTTTTTTGCAGAATCCGTCTCATTCCATGGGCGATTTTGGGTTATCCAGGGATTATCATAGGACAGGTCTCTCAAGGGATTCAGTCGAAAATCGGCGATATATACGTACCCTTTCTTGCCACTTTTGGCCTCGGAGATGGCAGCTTCCAAGGATTCCCTCATCGCAGACAATGCCTCATATCCGCCAATCATTGGTATGACCTTACAGTTTTCATCCCAGGGCTCGTAATTGCCAAGCCTTCTGGCCATGTATGTATCATCTCCCCAGGGACGCCCCTCCCCGTTTGGCGAAAACTTCAGGAACCACTTGTTTGGATCAGCGACCATTACTTACCACACACCGTTTTCGTTTAATACTATGAATTAAGCCAATCAATCCCCAAACCCGCGTATAAACCAGGTCTTCACTATGCATAAGCCCTGACTGACGTTTTTCTCGGGCAATCTCATTTGGACCAAGCTTTTTCAGGCGAGAATCGGCTTCTGACTGGCTCAATCCATCCGGGCCAGTCTCAAGCTCCTTAAAGACGATATCGATGTCTTGATGCGACTTTTCCTGCAATTTTTTTGACACTTCGGTATCCTTTCCACCAGCTGGACCCGATGTGTACTGAGATGAATCAAGGATGGTTTTGGTTTTTGCAGGTTTCATCTTTGATATCATTATACTGAATCGTATAAACAATTTATGATTGAGATATCTGCAATAAACTGCGAAACACCCCCACCTTCAGGCCGGTTATGAAGTGAACTCTCGCACGTCATTTGAGCTTCCCTAAAACCGATAGGCCGGAATCCGAAGGCATAGTTTCAATTATGCAGAGGCAGAGAATCCCGAAAAAGCGTTTAGCGGTAATGGAAATAAGTATAAGGACCAGGCAAGGATTGCAGAACTTGAGAGACTGCTCGGCCAGGCTCATGCCGGGATTGAGCTTTTTAAAAAAAGCCTTCGCCCTGACCCAAAAGAAGGTTCGGAAGGAGAGAATAAAACCGACGCAGAGGGACAGTATATGACCATCCAGAAACATAGACAGCCAACTGGCCATGAATGCTCTGGATAAGGCAATAGAAAATCGCTGGTCAGAATCTACTCATGAACATCCAGCCGTTCTTCTTCTCCGTTTGGACCTAGATCTTCTGCATAGGCACTAGCTTTACGCAGTCTTCGCCATCTCAATCAGCTTTTTTCCCCGACAGTCTTTTCCCGATAATGCTTCGAAGCGGCTGGATCTGGCCGCGCTTTGCGCTCATGGGAGCGATCTTATCCGTCCACTGCGTCCAGGGAGGCATCATGCCCAGACGCTCGCAGATAAGGTCCAGTGCTCCATCCACATCCACCTTGGCTATGCGATCCATCTTGTTGGCGGCCAAAACCACATCCAGACCCATATCGCTCAAAAACTCCCACAGCTCAACCTCAAAAGGCACCTCGCCCCGCCCTTCCCAGCGATCGGCGATATCCAAAAAGGAAGCTGCATCGATCACCTGTATGGCCAAGAGGATCTCCTGCGCATTCTGCTCGAAATACTGCACAATTAAGTCCTTGGTCTTCTCCTGATCGGCTCGGGAAGCTTTGAGCATGAAGCCGTATCCGGGCATATCCACATAATAGATGTCGCCTACCTTTGCCTTGAATGGGTACTTGGTGATTCCGGGACGTTTTCCCACTCTGACCTTGGTTCCTGTAAGCTCCCAAAATAGGGTGGATTTGCCGACATTTGACCTGCCGATGAGGACGATCTCCCTGGACATAATCATAATAGGGAAGGGCAAGATTGAAAAGGATGCCTATGCAAAGTTGCTGGCATAAATGGCAAAAATGAATGAATCGGATAGAGATCCGAAAAATGTCGCTTTGCAGCTCCTCTGCGCCACATCCTTGTCGGATCGGGAGGTCTTCAGGGATCTGAATGCTCCTCGCTACACCACCGTCGATTACTATCGCATGGCCTGCCACATGATCTTTGAGTGCCACAGGTGCGGACATTGCTGCACAACAGGCAACCCGATAAGGCTGCGGCCGGAGGATCTGGCTGCAATAGCTAAGAGCCTCAAGATCCCTCTGCAAAAGGCTCTTAAGAAGTATGCAATTCCTGATCAGGAAAAAGCGGGAGTACTGAACTTCAAACATATCCTGCCCTGCAAATTTTACGATTCATCAGCGAAGGGATGCAAGATTTATGACGCCCGGCCCTGGTCCTGCCGCATCTTTCCATTCCTCGGAATTTATGGATCTGAGGATAGGGTCGTGGTTAACGAATTATGTCCCGGGTCTGTCCAGACCATGAATGTCCTTAAAGATGCGATAGAGGAGGCCAGGGCCGATCAGAAGATGCCGAAGGCTGCCGATCCTGCTGAAGTAAGGCGCGCAAAAGAGTTTTTGAGAGAAGCATTGAATTCGATCTGATTCAATTTAAATAATCTATTCATCGTCTTATGGCGATAAGTTTATATCCAAATATGTGTTTAATCTTTTTTTATCATGACACAGAAATCCGTCTCGGACTTGCGCGTTAAGATCCTAAGCGCCTTATCCGATCCCACCAGATTGCAGCTGCTGGAATATCTATCCGGAGGTGAGAGGTGCGTCTGCGAGATTCTCCCCGCATTTCAGAGATCCCAATCGACAATATCCAAGCATCTGAATATCCTCTATGAAGCAGATATATTGGAGCGCAAGGTAGACGGCAAAAGGACAATCTACTGCATAAAAGATCCTCAGGTATTCGAAATAATTCGCATGGTAGATTCCCTTGCCTTAGTGCAGATATCACAGCTTGCAGAGACCGGAAGAATTTTAGAGAGATCATTGAACAATAGGAGCTGATTTTACGGTTACCTACACCATAATGGCGGCCCTGCAAGCGGGGCTATCAACATTGCTGGAATATTTATCGGCACACGTCTTGACATGTCTGATACCCGCATTTTTCATAGCAGGGGCCATAGCAGCCCTGCTCAAGACGGAAATGGTGCTCAAGTACTTTGGAGCGGATGCCCCTAAGTGGCTATGCTATAGCGTAGCAGCCACATCAGGAACGATACTGGCTGTCTGTAGCTGCACCATCCTGCCCATGTTCGCAGGAATAGAAAAGAAAGGTGCAGGAATCGGTCCGGCAACCGCTTTCCTTTTCTCTGGCCCTGCTATAAATCTCCTGGCTATAGTTCTCACTGCCAGGGTACTGGGCTTGGATCTGGGAATTGCTAGAGCAGTTGCAGCAGTATCTATGGCGGTTATCATCGGCCTGATCATGGCTGCCATATTCGAGAGAGGCCGTAAGAAATGTGAGATTCCACCGGGCAATGCACTTGTCCAAGCTGCCCAAGCCGAGTCCCAAGGCGGCCAAACTGAGCGTATATCTGTATTATTCATTGCGCTCCTGATTGGGGTGTTGCTATCTGCCACCTCAAAATTAGAATTCTCGATTAAATGGGCGATAGTAGCTGCATTCGTAGTGGCTGCTGCTTTCGTCCTGACAAGATATTTCTCCTCCGAAGAGAAGAGCGCCTTCTTTGGCGAGACCTGGTCTCTGACCAGGAAGATCTTTCCCTTACTGGTGGTTGGAACCTTCATAACGGGCATTATTGGTTACTTCATGCCCACCGAGCTGCTCAGGACCTATTTAGGCTCGAACAGCTTCCTGTCGTGCTTTACAGCCTCAATTATCGGAGCTTTGCTTTATATGCCGACCCTGCTGGAGGTGCCAATAGTAGGGACACTGTTCGGTTACAGCACCGGAATAACAGCTGCAGGTCCGGCGCTTTCTCTGCTCCTGGCCGGCCCATCGCTAAGCCTACCAAGCATTATAGTGATCACGAGAATCATAGGCCTAAAGAAGGGGGGTGTTTACATTACCCTGGTCGTGATAGTCTCCACTCTCGTGGGTATGCTCTACGGAGCGATAGTAGGATGAATATTGGATAATAGCTTTAGAGGTGAATGAAATGGTGAAGATAGAAGTCTTAGGAACTGGTTGCGCCAAGTGCAAGAGCTTGACAAAGAACGTAGAAAAGGCCGTCCAGGAGCTGGGCATCGAGGCCGAGATTGTGAAGGTGGACAGCATCCAGGAGATCATGGACAGGGGAGTGATGATGACCCCTGCTCTGTACATAGATGGAAAGTCAGTGATGATGGGTAAAGCTGCTACCGTGGAAGAGATCAAGAGAATGCTCAAGAGATAGGAAGGCAATTCATGGAAGAGAAAAAGAAATGCCTGTGCGGCTCTTCGGATGTGCGCGTTGTGGCCTGCTGTGGGGCCTCAAATGTGGGACAGATCGCAAACCAGGCGGCAATTGAACTCGCAAAAGAGAAGGTGGCCGGATTCTTCTGCCTGAATCGGTGGTGAGAAGGTTTATGATTACATTGAGTAAATGATCATGGGGTTATGATGAATTTACTAAAATCAAAGCTGATGCTGATCTGCATAATTTGCAGTGGATTATTGGCGGTCATGGCGCTGTCACAGAGCGCTTATGCCGGAGCTGAATGCGCTTCCCTGGGTGGTGCTTGCGACGATGGCGGCTGGAGCGGTGCGGCCAAGCTGGATGAGATTGGAGAGCCTACCACCAACCAGGTGAAGACCTCTGCCAAGTGGCCGGCGAAGTCAAGAGAGCTGAGATGGAACATGAGCGCTTCAACAGAGACAACGGAGACGACCGATGTTAAGACTGCTGAAGATAAGACGGCGGACAATGCCGGGAATGCCACGTCCGAGAAGCCTGCACAAGAGCCATCAAACATTACACGCAGCGATAAAGCAAAAGCCATCCTTGCGCCTTTGGAAGATGTCACAGACCGCGATATTCTGCTGGACGTGAGCGAGAACTCCAGCACCCATATTGCAGGCTCCGTGGTCATACCTTACATGGAGTTCGATGTGCAAGCAGGAGTTTTGAAGAGCGTGCCTGAAATCTCCCAGATCCTTGGTGACGCGGGAATTTCGCGCGAGGATTCCGTCGTAATTTATGGTGAATGCCTGCCATGCGGAGGAGGCCCATCGGTGGCAACTTATGTCTACTGGATGATGAAGGGGCTCGGTCATGAGAGGATCAGGCTCCTGGATGGGACGGCAGAAGATTGGGCCGCATCAGGACGGGCCACTACGAAAGACGCCAGGATATTCCCCGGCAAAATATATACACCAGCAGAAACGGCAAATTACACTGCCACATACGACTTCGTCAAGAGCGGACAGGCGCAAATTGTTGATGCCAGGACCTTGCAGGAGTTTGGGTCCGGCAGCATACCCGGATCAATCAGCATACCCTATGCCAGTGTGCTGAGCGGAAGAAAGGTCAAGGGCGAGGACCAGTTGAATAAGGTTTTCATGATGCTGGACAAAGAAATGCCGGTAGTAGTTTTTACCAATACGGGCATGAAGGCCTCGGTTGTCTGGTTCGCGCTTAAAATGAACGGTTATGATGCCAGGCTCTACAATTACCGGGACTGGGCGACAAATCAAGATCTAAAGCATGATGCTGCCGACTAGTGGCGGGATCGATTAGGAGAAGAAAATGACATTACGACATATTGAATGCAAGGAATTCTCGACCATAGCGAAGACGATGCTCATTTACGGAATTATTTCCGTTCTTCTGTTTGGCCTGGTCTTAAGTTCGCCCGGCCTAGCGGGCACAGAAACTGGCAGGTTTGCGAAGGCGCTTGTATCCCCAGAGAATGTCTCTCCTGAAGACATTGTGCTCGACATCAGCCCCAGCGCGACCAGATATCTGGAAGGTGCCGTGAATGTCAACTACGAGGGCTTTTTGGGTGAGAGCAGTCAGCTCAAGTCCGTGTCGGAGATAGCCACGTTGCTTGGCGAAAAAGGCATATCAAATAATGATTCGCTGGTGATAACCGGCGAGTGTCTTCCCTGCGGCGGGGGACCATCCCCTGCATTCTTCTCCTACTGGCTGCTCAAGTATCTGGGGCATGAAAAAGTAAAAGTTCTGGAAGGCAGCCTGGATGACTGGACTGCAGCCGGGCGAAATATCAGCAATCAGTCTACCATAATGCCTAAGACCAACTATGCAGCTCGGCTCAGGCCGGAGCTTCTCTCCACCTATGAATTTGTTGTGAACGGCGGGGCTCAGGTCGTGGATGCGAGGCCAGCCAGGGACTATAGCATAGGCTCCATTCCCGGAGCCGTAAACATTCCTTACGAGAATGTGCTGGTAAATGAGAGCATAAAGCCAGAAGATGATCTGCAAAAGGTCTTTGCCGGGCTGGAAAAGGATCGGTCCGTCGTTGTCTACACCAACACGGGTGTCGAGGCCTCATTGGTCTGGTTCGCGCTAACTCTCTGCGGTTATGATGCCAGGCTATACTCCTGGCGTGACTGGCTGGAAAATCAGCCCAAATTCAATTTCGAGCTAATAAAAGCAGAGGCAAATCCAAATCCCGTGAGGTCCGGGCAGGCTACAACCATAACGGCATCATTCCAGGAGTTGCAGGCCAAAGCCGCGGAGAGATCATCCTCTAATTCATCATCAAATGACGAGGTCAGGCTCACGGTGAAAGGATGCGCCACCTGCGGGTTTGGGTCTCCGCAAGGATTTGCCAACCTGGACCGCAAAGACGGCTATGTTCAAATCGGCTCCACCGGCAAGACAACAGCATCCACGGGCGGCAATGTGCAGAATGCGGACAGCACGCTGCGCGCCACTGCCATAATAAATGCACCCGACGGCTCTGAGGCGACAAGGACGAGCATGCTGCACACCTCTGCAGGCAAGTACATGGGCATTTGGAGCGCCAACGTAGAACCCGGTATCTACAAAGTGAGCATAATAGCCAATGCTTCCGGCAACGCCGAGAACTTTGCAGATGTTCTGAAGATCGTGGTGTCGGCTTAGGGCTGCAAGATCCCTAAGCCTCCTGCATTTTATTTGGAATTAATCATTGACGAGAGTCCGGGAGATCCAGTCCTTTATCTCATCTCTTACCTTTCGGAATGCCTCAAGCCGCTCCTCCTCCGGAGCAGCGACAGGGTCCGCAAAGCTTCTGTGGATGACCACTTTTGCTCGGGGAGATTTGCCTGGCAGCAGCAGCTGTGTGCTGCATATCGGGCAGGCCTGTTTGGCCCTGTCGCAGACCGTGACCGCCAGGTCGAATACCGTATCCAGAAATTCTTGGGAAGATTTGGAGCGCTGAGCGGAGATATCAATTCCGATTTCCAGCATGGCCCTCACCGCGTGGGGATCGAGCGAAGTGGCCGCAACTCCGGCGCTGTATGCCTCGTATCGATCTGAATACATGGCCCGCAAGAGGCCCTCTGCCATCTGGGAGCGAGCAGAGTTATTTGTGCAGAGAAAGAGAACCTTCTTCTTTTCCCGATCACTCGCAGTTGATGTCATCTTATATCCTGATGCTCATCATAATAGATCAGCATTTTGACTGCTCCTTAGAGAGATCTTGCGGAATATCAAGGCGCTCTGCATTATGCACGAGAAGCTTACTAAGTCTTCTTACAGAGAAATCCGTGATGGTGCGATTGATGGAGGTCAGAGTGGACCAAAAGCGAAGCTTTCAGATAGATACAGTGGAAGGATTAGTGACCTGCTTATATGCCCCTGCACTGGAAGAAAAAATCGTTGAGAATATTGGTCGATTGGTTCTCGTTCGAGGCGTCATGGCATTAGAGCTGGGAAAATATACATTAAGCCTCAAAGATGAGAAATCCCTGGAAGGCATAGATTGGCTACCGTTATCCGATGTGAAGACTATGTTGAAGCCGGCCTTGATGAATTGAGCCAGGACGCATTGGATCTTCGAAGAGAGTTGATCTCGGCATTGGGCGGAGAGTCTGCTGATGCCCAAGCGTAAAACACGCCGGATCGTATCATCCTTAACCAAGAAAGGATTCATCCCCAAAAAAGGTCGATCTAAGCATACAAAATATACTTTATTTTTAAATTTTCAAACGTTTTAAAGTTGGATGCTTTTACAGTTTTTATTATCATGATCTCCTCTCAAATGTTATATTTCATATCACGGACTTTCGCATCAATAGAGGTGGGTTTCGATCATTGTATATCAAGCTAACCATCTACAGTTCATGATTCTTAGATTGATGGAATAAATGCGTCAGTTCCTTGCTTTTTCTTGTGATTGAAACCTAGGTTTTGTAGAACTTTCTTATTCTATTGCCTTCGAATCCTCTGCTCTCTACGAATTTATAGAACGAACAAACCGATCTCTGATATAGACCGTACCGCTCTGAAGCCCTGCAGCATCCTCATTCTGATTCGCCACTAAACTCAGTCTCCTGGGAGGATGAGTCCCAGGCTACCAGCTTCTCCGAATTGTTGACCGTCGGAGGACCACGTCCAGGCACAGTCCTCCCCAAGCTCAAATGGAGGTTCTGATAATGCTCCAAGGTATTCCCCCATTTTCACCTCATCCTCACCACATCTTGTACCCCAGATACCTCACCGCGTAGATCAGCCCGATCACTATCACCGCCACTCCGAAGACCTTCGTCACCCATTTTCCTGCCGAGATGTACTTCTCGCCGATCTGTCCGCCCACTGCTCGGGAAAATGTCGCAATGGGAATCACAGGCACGCCGTGGCCGACGCCGAAGACAAAGAGCATCATGCCACCCGCCAGAGGCGTCACATCCTGGGAGATGAGCCAGATGAGCACGGGAAAGACCAGGGATACGGCACAGGGGGCCCAGCCCAGGGCAAAGAAGACGCCTAAAGTGAAAGCGCCGATGAAGGCCGAGTACTGGAAGAGGCCCATCGAGAAGTGAACCAGCCTCTCCATGATGCCCTTCTTCTCAGCCGCGCAGTCACCGGGAATGGCATCGGAATGAGCCTGGCGCAAAGACAGACGCGAGCGCACCGGCTCGATGATCTCACCAACGGGCTTGATGATATTTATGCCCAGGATTACCATCAGCAGCCCGGCGGCCAGGTCGAAGAAGCGAGCCTGTCGGATGAAGACGCCGATGTCCGAGAGAAACAGCCCCACCACGAAGAAGACAACGGCCATGCCTAACGTGAAGGCCACTCCGATCATGAAGCCCTCCTTGGAGGCCGAGGCTGACTTCTTGAGGTACTCCTCCTTCCTGCGGGCCGTCATGACGTAGGAGAACATGGCCAATAGCAGGGCCACGGAACAGGGGGAAAGGGAGGTCACGATGCCTAAGCCAAACATGCCCAGGTAGTTTACCCCCTGGCTGGCTGCTACGCCCGCGAACCCGGAAGCTTCGCCTTTTTCTATGCGTTTCAGATCGCTGTACAAAGTATCAGCGCTCTTTATTCCGTCTATCTCTCCCTTGCCCAGCTGGTAGACATGATAGAGGCCCGCCACCTTTCCCTCTTTGTCGATTAAAATAAGGGTGGGATTGGCAAAGCCGCCTTCCAGGGTGGAGTAGTCGATGTACTTGCCAGTTAGAGGATAGGGCTCAAAGTCCTCAATCCAGGGCCAGGTTACATTGATGTTCCACCAGGCGCGGGCCAGGGTGGGCCCGTCTTTAGAATAGGGATTTTTCCGGACATTGAGGGTTATGATTTTTATGCCCGGATCTTTCTTTGCGAGCAGGGAAAGCTGGCTGGTCTGAGCGTCTAAAGCATGTTCGCACTCCCGGCAGAGGGGATTTTCAATGTTGGTGATGTGCAAAAGGGCTGCTTCGCCACGATAGTCGCTTAGTGATACATCTTTTCCATTCTGGTCCGCTGCCCGAAAGTTGGGTGCCATCGCCTCCTGAGATAGGCCAGATGACGAGCACAAAAATAGGATCGAACAAAAGACCGCAAAAAGAGTGATCTGCCCTGGTATCAGGGATTTTTTACTTTTTATTGACATTTTGCCTTCAAAAATTCCAGTCTGCGGAGTTTTCATCATAGTGGCTTAGTGCATCCTCCACATAATTCTTGACCCAGCCATCGCCGGTTACCATATCTGTGCTGTGCCAGACCGGGACTACCTCACCTTCGGAATTGGGAGCCAGAGTTAACAGGACGGTCAGAGGCACATACGTTTTGTCTCCGTTGGGATCATAGATCTGCAAGGCTTCCTCGGACCTGGCATCACTGCCATCGGCGCCAATCTCGAAATATGTGATCTGGCCATTGAATTCATCGGTTATATTCTTCACAGCCTCGGTTTGAGGCGTGCAATAACTGCACGACTTGTGCACATAGATCAGCACAGGTTTGCTTTTCAGGGCATCCAAGACCCACGAAGGATGATTGACATCGCCGCCGGCGCCTGAGGACTGATCGGGATATGCGGTCCACCAGTCATCATTTCCAGATCCGACAGAATATTCGGACCCCATGGCGTTAATGCCTGACGCCAAAATGATAATAGCAATCAAAGACGATATTTTCTTAATTTTGTCCATCAAATACACTCTCCACGTTGCTCGTATTCTTTTCCACACTCATTCCCAACGCCGATAGCATCGACATTATTGGATATAAGCCTTTCGACTTTAGGATCTATTAGGCTACACATTTAAAAAATATTGGCTAAAATCTCTGCAAATCAACTATATTTCAAAGAGCGTGTGTCTTTTCAATTGTTAATTTCGGTCCGCTTGTTTAGTAAATTAATAAATCATAATAGTCAAATTCAATTAAAGACAAATGTCGTACTCGGATTTAACATAATAACGGGAAAATCTTATATATCGAAATAACTGAATATGTATGTCCAAACGGCCCTTGCAGTCGGGCCGTATCAAGACGAATCGAATATAGAAGCTAAAGGTGAATGACCAAAATGAGCCCAGTGAAATGCGAAATTTGCAGTAAAGAAGTGGCGTCCCTCTTCATAGTCAGCCACAAGGAGCGAGGCAGAATAAGAATATGCGAGGATTGTTTGAAGCAGGAAGCGCAAAACCTCCTGGCTCAAAAGAGCTGCGGTTGCTGCTAAAAAGAGGATCAGTCCATGGCATGTATTCCGAAAGAGGCTGTCAGCAGGATGACGCGGCTGATTGGTGATGCCGATAAGGCCGAGTGCAAAGTCGATAAGCTACGCACCATTACAGGCAAGCTGGACGAGAAGGAGATTGAAATCGAGTCAGAAATATTCAAGGCCATGGCCGATCCCTGCCGCCTCAAAATCCTGTCGCTTCTGCGGGAAGGCGAGCTATGTGTCTGCGAGATCATGGTAGGAGTGGACCGACCGCAATCCAGCACTTCTCACCATCTCTCCATACTCAAGGATGCAGGGCTCATCAAAGAACGCAAGGACGGAAGATGGTCAAGATACCGGCTGTCCGAAGGCGCTGTAATCGATATGCTCAATTTAGTGAAGCTGATGAAAGAGACTAAAGTCTGAAGAGAGGCAGCAATCAATGACAAAATTCAATACAATTGGATTTCTCATCATTTCCTTTATGGCTTTGGCTCCCGCTGTAGACGCAGGCTGCAGTTGCAGTGGGGGCACCTGGGATCCCAGTGCTTTCCTGAACTCGGAGCCTGGCACGGGCCAGACCGGCAGCGTCCAAGATAGCGCTGCGGGAAATTCAGGGAGCGGCACGCAAAAGCCGTTCGATAGAGTTGCATCTTTCTCTAACGGTGCAATTATCAAGTCCATGAAGAGCGTTTCCAGCTCAGATGTGGTAATAGACGTGTCCAACACAGACAGCTATTCTGCGTCCCATATCAAGAACGCCATTCACATACCTAGCAAAGACTTCCTCAATAGTTTTGGCAGCCTTAAGACAGGCGAGGAACTTGCCAAGGTACTGGGAGACGCGGGTGTCTCCAGAGACGATTCCATAGTTCTTTACGGCAGCAAAGAGAGTTCTGGCGAGGCTGAATTTGCCTTCCTGGTGCTGAGCTTCCTGGGTCAAAAAGAGGTGAAACTCCTGGACGGAAGCCTGGCAGACTGGAAGTCGGCGGGCCTGCCGGAAGAGGTCTCGCAGAACAAAAAGACTGGCGTTCTGTACAAGCCCGAAGTCAAGCCTGGGGTAATAGCCGAATACGAGTATGTTAAGTCCGGCCAGGCCCAGGTCATAGATGTACGGCCTTTCGTGGAGTTTGGCAAAGGCCGCATACGCGGTTCGATCGCACTGGATCCGTCCAATGTGATCAAAGGAGATAAGATCAAAAACGGGGCGGACCTGAGCACTGTTTTCAGCCGGCTGGATAAAGACAAGCCGATTGTGGTCTATTCCGATGATTACAGCAGGTCTGCTCTGGTCTGGTATGCCATGCAGCTCATGGGATATGAGTCCAGCATTTATACATGGGAAGACTGGAAGGCCCACGAGGCTGCGCAGGTGCAGGCAGGGACTGCTCCTGCTCCCGCCGCAGGGGCTGCTGTCGACTCGAAGTACACAAAGCTGGGCACGACATGATTTATTAAATTCTAATTTTGGTCAAAGGAGGGAAGAGCAAAATGTCAAATAGTGTCAGCAAGGGCCTGGATTTCTTATCCCGCTACCTTACTGTCTGGATATTTGTGGCCATGTTTCTGGGCGTGGCATTGGGCTACTATGCGCCCGTAATTACCCGGTTCATCTTAAGCCTGCAGATCGGCACAACATCAATACCTATCGCCGTCGGCCTGATTCTCATGATGTATCCGCCCCTGGCCAAGGTAAAGTATGAAGAGCTGGGACGGGTTTTCGAAGACAGAAAGGTCCTCAGCCTTTCCCTGATACAAAACTGGATCGTCGGTCCCATCCTGATGTTTGCACTGGCGGTGATCTTCCTGCGAGACTCGCCTCATCTCATGTACGGCATAATCCTGATAGGACTTGCTCGCTGCATCGCCATGGTCATCGTCTGGAATGAGCTGGCCTGCGGCTGCACCGAGTACTGCGCCGCACTGGTGGGGCTCAACTCCATATTCCAGGTGCTGTTTTATTCCGTTTACGCCTATGTCTTCATCACAGTGCTGCCGGCTGTCCTGGGAATCGCCGATGGTACACTGGTCAATGTAACAATCGCCCAGATTGCACAGAGCGTTTTCATCTATCTGGGGATACCCTTCCTGGCCGGCATAATCACCAGATTCAGTCTGATCAAGGCCAGAAGAAGAGTCTGGTACGAGAGAGTCTTCATACCTAAGATCTCACCCCTGACCCTCATTGCCCTGCTCTTTACCATTGTGGTGATGTTCTCCTTGAAAGGCGACTACATCGTACAGCTTCCCCTGGATGTTGTGCGGGTGGCCGTGCCTCTGGCAATTTACTTCCTGCTCATGTTCTTTGTCAGCTTCTTCATGGCTTACAAGCTGGGCGTGAATTATGAGAACACAGCCGCTCTGTCCTTTA
Organism: Methanothrix sp.; assembly: GCA_049299735.1. Lineage (GTDB taxonomy): Archaea > Halobacteriota > Methanosarcinia > Methanotrichales > Methanotrichaceae > Methanothrix. The sequence continues at coordinate 17,212 of JBAQXX010000022.1, forward strand.
CTGCTGCCAGCAACAACTTCGAGCTGGCCATCGCTGTGGCTGTGGGCGTTTTCGGCATCGCCTCCCAGGAGGCATTTGCCGCGGTCATCGGACCGCTCATCGAGGTGCCCATGCTGATCATGCTGGTGAATGTGGCTCTGAAGCTGAAGGAGAGGTATTTTGCGGTGGATCGGGCAGCATGTGGTAGCAGGAACTGATAAAAAATATATCTACTATTTTTTAAAACTGCAATAACTTGCAACTTGCTTCGCGGGTGCGCTGCCACAGTTTCGCGGTTCAGCTTCTTTGATATCTATTTCTTATAGCTTATCCAGCCGCCATAGAGAAATCCTGAAAAGTATTTGGACACTCTTGCAAAGCCCGCCGTTTCCAGCAATTCCAATATACGCGCCTCTGGAACAAATTGGACCGTCTTCATAATAACATCATTGAAGATGTTTTCCACAATCCCGCCTGGCACACCGCTGATAATTGGATAATTCTTCCAGGCCACTTTGATTTCCTCGAAATCCATGCTGCCCGGCTCTCCAAAGCCGTCTATCAATACTAAAGGGGCACCGCTCTTCAAGCGTTTACTTATGCTTTCGAGCAGATCCAACTTGGCTCCGTCGTCTTTCAAAAAATGCATTACCAGGATACAGGTGGCAGCGTCGAAAACCTCCTCCTCTTTGAGGTCATCCACATACCCTTTTCTCAGCTCAATTTCGCAGGCCAGATTTTTTTCAGAGATCTTTTTTCTGGCAAGAGCCAGCATATTCGCAGAAGGATCAACGCCGCAAAACGACCAGCCTGGGTTCAAAGGGGCAAATTCGGAAATTTCCATACCGGTGCCTGCGCCTACTATCAGGACCCTGGCCTGCTCTGGAAGTCTCGCTCGCAGGTAGCAATGAGTAAGCTTAAACATCTCCTCGTAAGCCCCACAAAATAGCCTGATGGACTTATCATATTCTTCAACATTCAACGGTGGTTTATCGTCAAAATTTCCAGTTTTGGGTGGATTGGTCATAATTGATCCTCACATGCTTCTGAAGTTTAAACTTGCCGAAACGACGGGCTACTGCCTCTCAGGAGGCCTTTGCTGCCGTTATCGGGCCGCAAAGTTAGATATTTTGCGAAGGATCAAGGCTATGTGCGACAACCAGAGATTAAAAAAAAATTGGAATTTCATCATCTGATTATCAACTGTTAGGCCTTCTGCATGACGTAGAATACATATCCATAGCTATCTTCCGAGCATCCAAAGATTCGTATCTCCTCTATCGTTTCAGCCGCGAAGGCTTTGACCGATTCGTCGGGATGATCGAGAAGCGCTCTGGCTCGGGGTTTCAGTATGTCATAGTAACCCTCCACCCATGCTTCTCTGGGCAGCGTGTGCGTACTGAGGACATTATAGCCGACGTCCTGGGCCACAGCCCGATTCTCTTCAGCGCTTCGCATATCAGGATAACCGGCCTGGAAGAACTGCCGCACTTCAGCCGGAACATCATCACGCAGCCACGACAGTTCGCTTACAACCGCAAATCCGTGAGGCTTCAAGGCGGAATGCCACGTCTTTAGCGCTTGAGGAAATCCGATGTTGTAGGCCGCTCCCTCAGACCAGAGCAGATCAATCTCCGGGAATGTACGTGGAATGTCTGCCATATCCATGCAGTGCGTTTGGACAAGTTGCTTTATTCCCGCCTCCTCGGCCCGCTGTTCCAGGCTAACAAGGAACGGTTCGTAGGAATCAACAGCATGCACCAGGGTTTGCAGCCGCTTGGCCAGCGCCAGAGTCTGTCTCCCTGTCCCGCACCCCGCGTCAACGATGACTTCATAATCCTCTCTGGGGAGCATGTTGAGCACTTTCAGCGTATCAGAATCGCTTCCCGGACCCAGCTTCTCCATGCCTCCGAAAAGCAGGTCAATTGGATTGGCTTCATTCATGTTATTGTCTCCTCAATATTTTGCATAACACAGAGTTCACCTGGTAGCATAGGCGATCCGGTGCAATGCTTCATTGGGCAGTTTTTGTTTTTCAATCTCAAGATTTCAGTCATGCGCGTTCAAAGCTACCTTATCGTGCCGTATAGCCACCGTCTACCGGATAGAATCCTCCGGTCGAGAACGCGCTCTGGTCGGATAGCAGGAAAGCCACCAAATAGGCCACCTCTCTGCGCTCCGCTAGCCTACCTATGGGGTGCGCTGCTGCAAACTGAGAAAGCATCTCTTTCGGTGCTTCGCGCATTCGTGGGGTGTCCACATATCCCGGCCCAACAGCGTTTATGCGCACACCCTTGTCTGCAAACTCAAGCGCTGCAGAGCGGGTCAAACCGATAATGCCGTGCTTGGCTGCAGTGTAAGGAGCAAGTCCGGCGAGACCGACAACGCCGTTCCCAGAAGACATGTTCACTATAGCACCACCACCGCTGCTGAGCATAGCCGGAATCTCGTACTTGAGACAGAAGAATACTCCTGTAAGATCCGTCTCTATTACGTCATACCAGTCGGAGATGTCATAATCGGGGATTGCGACGCCTCCTGGTCCGGTAATACCTGCATTGTTGACCGCTAAGTGCAATGCGCCAAAGCGTTCCAGCGTAGTGTCGATCAGGTTCTTAACAGAGCGGTGATCTCTGACATCGGTCCTGCATACATAGACACGCTTGCCGGTGGGGTCGAGTCTGTCCCCAACCACTCGTGCCTGCTCTTCATGACGGGCAGCAATCACCACACTTGCCCCATGTTGAAATAGCTCCTCGGCTATAGTCTCACCCAGGCCGGTCGACGCACCGGTCACTATTGCTACTTTGTTATCGAACTCCTTCATATCGCCTCAAGCTGACTATGGGGATGAAACGAAAAGGGGGGTTGCTTCCTTCTCCCTGCATCTCCATCCGGATGATCCTGTTTTCGCCTGTCTTTCTCGACGCCGAACTGAGCATTCTTCTGTTATCTGCGATATGCCCAACGTTGAACTCAGGCAGCGGCCCGTCATAGCCACCGTCGCGGCAGAAGCGAACTGCTAGCCCCGTTGCGCACGGAGCTTCCATGTCATGTTCATGTACAACCTTCCGCCCTCCAGCTCGTCGAGCATCTGGTTGAGGCGCTTTGTCTTCGTGGCCTCAAGCTTTGCTCGAGCGATCCAGCCGAGATAGTCGTTTTGCTGATAGGGGGGACGCGCCAGATAAGCGTCCATTAGCGCGCGCTCGTTAAGAGCGTCTCGAACGAAGGTGGGCATTGGGTTCTTGGGACGTTTCAGTGTGCTTTTGGATTCAGACATGGATTGGTTTCCGCTCTCTTGTGAATGTGCGGCAGAGACGGCAATTCATTCCACAGGGAGCGATTAGCCTCGTTGAAATTGCAGTTACCTTTGTCGATTTTATCGGCGTAATGTCCGTATTCCTGCCAAGGTTTGCATGGGTGATTCCATTTGAAGCCCAATTCTGCTGTACAAGCGAAGCGCGTCCGGCGGAATGATCAAGCTGGAACTGCTCAAGCATCTGCTGCCTTCATAAATGCGCCAAAATACTCAGCGCGACCTGTCTTGAATAATCCGTACCAAGCTTCCAACACTGGTGTTGTATAAATATCGAGGCGCTTAAAAATATGATACGCAAAGTCCACAGGAGC
>JBAQXX010000023.1:0-17042 GCA_049299735.1 Methanothrix sp.
GAGTCAGGCGGAACGCGCCTGGGCGGCATCATCTGCAACTCCCGTAACGTCGATCGAGAAAAGGAGCTGGTGTCGGCCTTTGCCAAGAAGATCGGCAGCCAAATGATCCAGTTCGTGCCCAGAGACAATGTCGTCCACCAGTCAGAGATCCACAAGAAGACTGTCATCGAGTATGCCCCTGACTCAGATCAGGCCAAGGCCTACCTGGCACTGGCAAAAGCCGTGGATGAGAACCAGATGTTCGTGATCCCCCAGCCCATGGAGTATGAAGAGCTGGAAGAGGTCATGATGCAGTGGGGTGTTATGGAATGAAAATGATCCGCGCCGTCATCAGACCTGAGGCAGTAGACAAGGTGGCCGACAGCCTGGAAGCCGGCGGCTTTACCGCTTTGACCAGAGTCGAGGTCTTTGGCCGAGGCAAGCAGAAGGGCATCAAGGTGGGAAGTGTCGTCTACGACAATCTGCCCAAAACTATGCTCATGCTGGTGGTCGGCGACGACGACCTGGAGAAGGCAGTCAAGGTCATCGAGGATTCCGCTCGAACCGGAAACATTGGCGACGGCAAGATCTTCGTGACTGCGGTAGAGGAGACCTACACCATCCGGACCGGTGCGCGGGGGCTGTAGATGAAAGAAGTCCTGGCCGTCATCCAGATGAACAAGATGGAGTGCACCAAAGACGCCCTGGAAGTCATCGGCATCCCATCCATCACAGTCTACAAAGCCAGCGGTCGGGGAAAGCAGAAAGGCCTGCAAATCCCCCATCCGTCCCAGCTTGATTCGTCGAATAAGAACATGAAATTTATTCCCAAGAGGATGATCTCAATCATTGTGGAAGACGAATTCGTCCCGGCAGTGGTAGCAGTCATCACCAAGGTCAACCGGACTGGAAACTACGGCGACGGCAGGATCTTCGTCTGCCCGGTGGAAGAGTCCGTCCGGATAAGAACCGGCGAGAGAGGGAGCGTGGCCATATCATGAGCGGAGTCGAAAAAACAGTGGAGTGCGGAGTGGAATGTGCGGTTCCAAGCGCCAAAGAGCCGGTAACCATCGCTCACAGCAAACAGGTGGTGGAGGGAATGCTGAAAAGCCTTCCCAAGAAGACTGGCGAGGTGAGAAGCAAGCACGTGGTGGTCAAAGATTCCTGCGAGGTCGAGCAGAAGATCGAGGCCAATAACCGCACCATTCCCGGCATCCTCACCAACCGGGGCTGCGCCTATGCCGGCTCCAAAGGCGTGGTCTTCGGGCCCATCAAGGATATCCTGCATATCACTCACGGTCCCATCGGTTGTGCATACTTCACCTGGGGCACCAGAAGAAATCTCATGAAAAAGGAAGACGGCAGAGACTGCTTCGCCGGTTATTGCTTGAGCACCGACGTCAAGGAGACCGATATCGTCTTCGGAGCCGAGAAAAAGCTGGCTGCAGCCATTCGGGAAGCCTATGCCATCTTCAAGCCAGAGTGCATCAGCGTCTTCTGCACCTGCCCCATCGGTCTCATCGGCGACGATATAGAATCGGTCTGCAAGAAGGCGGAAGCCGATCTGAGAATCAAGGTCATTCCAGTTCGATGCGAAGGCTACCGCGGCGTCAGCCAGTCGGCAGGCCACCACATTGCCTCCAATTCACTGATGGAGCACCTGGTGGGCACTGAAGAGCTGGAAGATCCCGGTCCGTTTGATGTCAACGTCTTCGGCGAATACAACATTGGCGGAGACTACTGGGTGGTCAAGGATCTGCTGGAGAGAGTCGGCTACAGAGTGGTCAGTCCATTCACCGGAGACGCCTCATTCCACGATATCGCAAAAGCGCACCGGGCCAAGCTCAACATCCTGCTCTGCCACCGTTCCATCAACTACACCAACCGCATGATGGAGGAGAAATACGGTGTGCCCTGGCTCAAAGTCAACTACCTGGGCGTGGAAGACACCATCAAGACCCTGCGGGATATGGCCTCCTTCTTCGACAACCCGGATCTGACTAAAAAGACGGAAGCTGTGATTGCCGAGGATATGGCTAAAATCCAGCCGGTCATCGATATGTACCGAAAGAGGCTGGCAGGAAAGAGGGTCATGATCCTGGTGGGTGGATCACGCGCTCACCATGTCAGGAATATGTTCGAGACCCTGGGCATGGACGTTGTCGTGGCCGGCTACGAGTTCGCCCACCGGGATGACTATGAGGGCAGAAAAGTGCTCTCCAGCATCGTTCATACCGGACAGTCCAAGGTCCTGGCCGATATCCACTACAAACGCGATCCAAACGTGGTTTCGCCCTACGACGATGCAGCGATCCAGAAAAAGAAGGAGAAAATTCCAAGACTTATGGACTATGAAGGCCTTCTGCCCCACATGAAAGACGGCCAGGTGATGATCGACGACTACAGCCATCACGAATGCGAGCGCCTTGTGATGGATCTGGGAATCGATCTCTTCTGTTCGGGAATCAAAGACAAGTACGTCTTCCAGAAGATGCACATCCCTTCCCGGCAGATGCATTCCTATGACTACAGCGGCCCCTATACAGGCTTTGAAGGCTTCGTGCAGTTTGCCAAGGACATCGACATGTCTGTGAACAGCCCAACCTGGAAATTCATAAATCCGCCCTGGAGGCAGAACAATGCTTGATTACACACCCAAACAGATGGCCGAGCGCGAGACATTGGTCATAAACCCGGCCAAGATCTGCCAGCCTATCGGGGCCATTCTGGCATACAAAGGCATCCACAACTGCATGCCTATCACCCATGGCTCGCAGGGTTGCTCGTCTTACCTGCGCATGGTGCTGGCCCGCCACTACCGGGAGCCCACGCTGGCTGCAACATCCTCCTTCACCGAGGACTCGGTGGTCTTCGGGGGCAGAAACAACCTCAAGGAAGCAGTGGACAACGTGGTCAACATCTACCATCCCGATGTTCTGGCCATCAACACCACCTGCTCATCAGAGACCATTGGGGATGATGTGCACAGCTTCATGGAAGAGATCAAGGAAGAGGAGTTCTTCGATCCCAAGACCAAAGTGGTCATAGCCAATACCCCCAGCTACGTCGGATCACATGTCACCGGCTATGACAATGCTGTCAAGGCCATCGCCCAGACCTTTCCCAGGAAGAGCAAGCCCAACGGCAAACTGAACATCATTCCCGGTTTCGTGGACCCGGGAGACATCCGGGAGGTCAAGAGACTCCTCACCATCATGGGCGTCTCATCGATCGTATTCCCTGATACCACCGATGTCTTCGACGCGCCTCTCACTTCCGAGTCGGGCGGCCTGTACCCGCCGGGCGGAACTACTATTCCCGATCTGGTTGACGCCGGCAACTCCCGTGCCACCATCGCTCTGGGAAGAACCGCCGGGGCTTCAGGCGCCATGGTCCTGAAGGGCAAGTTCGGCATACCTGCGGTCATCGGCCCCATGCCTATCGGCATCAGAAACAGCGATGCCTTTGTCATGTCCGTCTCCAGCCTCATGGGTGTTTCAATTCCACAAGAGATCGAGTACGAGCGGGGCCGTCTGGTGGACATGATGACCGACGCTCATCCTCATTTCCACGGCAAGGATCTGGCCATATTCGGAGACCCGGATACAGTTATCGGCCTGGTCAGCCTGGCTGTGGAGATGGGCATGAATCCGGTCTTTGCTCTCACCGGAACGCAGGACAAAAAGTTCGCAGAGGAGGTGCATAACCTGGCTGCCGATTGTGAGGCGATGATAGGCGACACCTTCCTTCTACACCAAAAAATCAAGAACCATCCCGTGGATATGCTGATCGGAAACACCTATGGGAAACTGATCGCCCGGGCCGAGGACATCCCGCTGGTGCGGGTGGGCTTCCCCATCACCGACCGGGCCAACTTGCATTATTTCCCAATCATCGGATACGCTGGAGCGGCCCGACTGGTGGAGATGATCGGCAACACCTTCCTGGAAAGAAGGGACAGGGACTCAGATGACACGCACTTCGAGATGATCCTTTAGGGGACTGGCATGAGCATTGTTAACATCTTTGAGGGAAGGGAGGGGCACATTGCCCAGAAGGGCGAACAGAGCATGCCTCTTGCCTGTAGCAGCGATAGCCTGGCCGGAGCGGTCAGCCAGAGGGCCTGTGTCTACTCCGGAGCGAGAGTGGTGCTAAACCCCATCACCGATGCTCTGCATCTTGTGCACGGTCCTATCGGCTGCGCCAGCTATACCTGGGACATTCGGGGCAGCACCTCCACTGGCCCCGATCTCTACAGAAACAGTTTCTCTACGGATATGAAGGAGCTGGATGTGATCTTCGGCGGAGAGAAGAAGCTGGCAGCATCTTTGCGGGAGCTGGCAGAGAAATATCATCCGCCGGCCATCTTTGTCTACTCCACCTGCATCGTAGGAATTATTGGAGACGATCTGACTTCTATCTGCAAGAAGGCGGGCGAGGAACTCGGCATTCCTGTTTTGCCTGTGAAATCGGAAGGATTTCGGGGAAGCAAGAACGAGGGCTACAAGGCGGCGTGCAATGCGCTGGCGGAGCTTATCGGCGTTCGGGACTACAGACCCAAAGGGCCGTCCATCAACCTGCTCGGCGAATACAATGTGGCTTGCGACCTCTCCTTCGTCAAGCCATTCTTCGAAGAGATGGGCCTGGAAGTGGTGGCCACTTTCACTGGCGACGCCAGGGTAAAAGAGATCGAGAGGGCTCATAGCGCACAGCTCAACTTAGTGCAGTGCAGCGGCTCCATGACCTATCTTGCCAAGAAGATGGAAGAGAAATACGGCATCCCCTACCGGCGGGTTAGCTTCTTTGGACTGCAGGACATGTCCGCTGCTCTTCGTACTGCTGCTGAATTCTTCGGCTTGGCGGCGATGAAAGAAAAGGCTGAGGAGATAATTTGCCGTGAGACGGAACGGGTGAGGCCGGAGATCGAGGCCTATCGTTCTCGCGTTGCCGGAAAGAAGGCCGCTATTTACATGGGTGGTGCCGCCAAGGCGGTCTCGCTGGTGAAAGCCTTTCAGGAGCTGGGAATGGAGGTCGTGATCATCGGCACCCAGACCGGAGGCCGAGACGACTATCAGAATATCGCCTATATCGTAAAGGAAGGCACAGTTATCATCGATGATGCCAACCCCCTCGAGCTGAAGGAGCTGCTCATAAAGCAAAAAGCGGACCTGCTGGTTGCCGGAGTCAAAGAGCGTTTCCTGGCCTACAAGATGGGAATTGCTTTCTGCGACTTCAATCACGACCGAACCACCAGCTTCGAGGGCTATACTGGAATGATGAATTTTGCCAGAGAGGTCTCTATCACCATCAACAGTCCTGTCTGGCAGCTTCCTGTAAGGAGGGCGAACCTGGTTGACAGAAGAATGCAGATGGAAATCATGACCGGAGCTAGCAATGATATCCAAGAGCCTTGCCACAGTTAACCCCTGCTCCATGTGCATGCCCATGGGCAGCGTGCTGGTCTTCCGGGGAATCGAGGGCTGTATGCCCCTTTTCCACGGCTCTCAGGGATGCAGCACCTACATGCGCCTCTACCTGGCCCATCACTTCCGCGAGCCGGTGGACATTGCGTCCACTGCTCTGAGCGAGAAGGGTGCAGTCTACGGTGGATCAGCCAATCTTATGCAGGGGCTGAAGAATGTTATAAAAGGCTACAACCCGAAGGTGATAGGCATTGCCACCACATGCCTGGCTGAGACCATCGGAGATGATGTGCCCCAGATAGTTCGCGAGTTTCAGGCACAGGAACTCCTGGCAAAGGACGTAATCATCATCTCAGTATCGACGCCCAGCTATGCTGCCTCTCATGAAGTTGGATATCGGGTTGCTCTGAAGGCTCTCATCCAGAACATCGCCAAGAAATCGAAGCCCAACGGACGGATCAACATGCTGGTGGGGTCCATAATCTCGCCTGCTGATGTTCGCTTTCTGCGGCGGCTCTTCGATGACTGGGGCCTGGGGTATATTCTGATGCCGGACATATCCGAGACCTTTGATGCTACCCTCAGCCAAGATCTGCCGCTCATCCCCAAGGGCGGAACGCCTCTTGAAGACATCCGGGATACGGCCAACTCAAAAGCGACACTGACCATAGGCGGATGGGTGCAAGAGCCTGGAGCAGGGAACTACTTAGAAAAAGAATTCAAGGTCCCCCATGTTGCTCTGCCTCTGCCCATAGGTTTAGAATTCACAGATCGTCTGGCCGCAAATCTGGAAGATCTGACCGGACTTTCCATGCCCGAATGCTATGAACGGGAAAGAGGACGATTGCTGGATACCATGGTCGATGCTCATAAGATTCTAGCTGATGTTAAGACGGCTGTCTACGGAGACACGGAGATGGTTTTGGGCATTACCCGCATCATGAAGGAGCTGGGCATGAGGCCGCAGATAGTGGCTACGGGGGCCGCAAATCCGGCGTTTGCTGAGAATGCCGCAGAGCTTGCACCCGGATGCAAGGTTATGATGGAGACAGATTTCTCACAGATCGCAGAGGAAGCGTCGAGCCGGGATATCGAGCTGATGGTGGGCCCCTTCACGGGGAGAGGGATTGCAAGAAATGAAAATATACCGCTCTTGCGGGTGGGACTGCCCAATCATGATCGCTACGGAGCTTCCCACCAGTTGCTCCTGGGATACGAGGGCTCGATGAATTTGGTAGAAGGAATGGCCAATGCCCTGCTTGATGGCAGGGAGAGAGGAACGACATGAGAGAAGACTGCAAGCTGGAGCAGTTTCAGAATAAAGAGTACATAAGACTTGAAACCGCAAAGAGGAACGGACAGGTTGTCCCGACGCCGGTATGGTTTGTGGTAGATGATGGCACGCTCTTCGTTCGGTCCTATGCCAACAGCGGCAAGGTCAAACGCATGCGCAATAACCCTCATGTCCGGGTTACGCCCTCGGATGCAGTGGGAAAGCCCCAAGGTGTGACCATCGACGGCACTGCCATTCGAGCTAATGGCGATATCGAGATCAAGATAAGTCAGCTGCTCTACCGCAAATACGGTTTGATGAAGATGTCCTTTGATCTGTGGGGGGCCATCAAGCAGCTCGACTGGGCAGTATTCGCCATTGAGATTTGAGAGGAACCCGGGAGTCGGGCACAATCCGGTCCGGTCGAGCGGACGGATTTTTTTGCGTTTTACCTGGGGACGCAAGATGCAAGAGATAACGGTCTTCAGATAGACGTGGCTGCCGTTCCGGATGGTTCGGCTTCAAAAAGATATTCGGCACAGGGCCCAGTCACAGGTGCTGTCGCGAATCTGGCCTGCCAATCACCCTTAATGCAGGATTGCGATGGCTACTGGCTCAAACCTAATAAAAATCTCATGAACCATCGCCTGGCAAAATCCATAGCTGCTCGGAATGTGGCTTGACTATGGATCTAGATCTCAATGCAGCGATCGATATTCTGTGGTTGGGGGTGCAATTTCTTCGCAAAGGTGATAGAAGCCCCGTCCTTTGGGGCGTGGTGCGTTCACAGCGCCGACTTTTCCCGTTATGACAATATCGCTACTCCATTTTCTCTTCTGTTGTTGTAGCCAGTCTTAAAAAGATTACTCTATTAATATCTTAAATTTACTGTGATGCTTCTGATGTTCTGCATCATACTAGCACCACTTTTTTATGCAATACTAAGAAAAGTTCTCAAAAATATATTTAACTTTGGAGTCGCTAAACTAAAAATCACAGGGATTGCACGGTTATGAATGGATATGAATATATCATAGCAATTCAGAGTTTATATTAAATACCCTTTTAAATTCCCCCAGAGAGGCTCTTCCAGCGATGTGCGAATGGATTTCGTTGCACGGGTATTGAAGTTGATATAAAAATTAAATAGGTTTGACTATACGATTGTTTAAGGGTGATGTAGTTGGCAATTAACAGTGGAGATACGGCGTGGGTTTTGGTTTCAACAGCCATGGTCATGCTCATGACGCCGGGCGTCGGATTATTCTACGGCGGCTTGGTGCGTAGCAAGACTGTCGTCTCGATGATAGGTCTGTCCTTCCTGGCGTTCGCAATAGCCAGCGTACAGTGGGTACTGTTCGGCTACAGCCTGTCCTTCGGCTCGGATATATCGGGAATCATCGGCAGCCTGAACTACTTTGCTTTAAGCGGTGTGGGATTGGGCGAAGCGCCTCTGGCCAGCAATCTGCCCCATCTCATCTATGTGGCCTTCCAGCTGGTCTTCGCTGCCGTGACTCTCGCCATCCTCACCTCAGCCGTGGCGGAAAGAGTCAAGCTCAGCTCCTTCATCGTGCTGGCTCTACTCTGGACCACTCTGGTCTATGATCCGCTGGCCCACTGGGTCTGGGCGGGCGGCTGGATGGCCCAGATGGGCGCCCTCGACTTTGCCGGCGGAACTGTGGTGCACATCAGCTCCGGCTTCTCCGCGCTGGCCATAGCCCTGGTCATCGGCAAGAGGATGGGCTACGGATCCTACGTCATGGAGCCGCATAACATTCCCATGGCCATGATCGGAGCGGGCCTGCTCTGGTTCGGATGGTTCGGCTTCAATGCCGGCTCCGCCCTGGCCGCAAACGGTCTCGCCGCCTCAGCACTGGTGGTCACAAACACATCTGCTGCTGCGGGAGCGCTTACCTGGCTTGCCGCCAGCTGGCTGAAAGGAAAGCCCAGCGCTCTGGGAATGGTGAGCGGCGGCATAGCTGGTCTTGTGGCCATAACGCCTGCCGCTGGCTACGTTGATGTGACGGGTGCCCTGATCATTGGGGCCGTATCTGGCGTTATCTGCTACACGGCACTGCTCTTTCGCGTCGGTCGCGGCCTGGATGAGAGCTGCGATGCCTGGGCGGTGCATGGCATGGGCGGCCTGTGGGGCGCTATTGCCACGGGCATATTCGCCACCGCCTCGGTTAACAGCTATACTGGCCTGATCTACGGCAACTTTCATCAATTCGCGGTGCAGATAATGGCTGCCGGTGCATCTGTGGTCTATGCCTTCGTGATGACGCTCATCCTGGCTACGATCGTTGACCGCGTCATGGGCCTGAGGGTCACAGAGGAAGAGGAATACGTCGGCCTTGATATCTCCCAGCACGGCGAGAAGGCCTATGCTTGAATACACTTCAAAGATGCCGGAACGGTGATATAAATGAAAAAGATAGAGGCCATAGTGCGGCCGGAGAGGCTGGAGCAGATCAAAAAAGCCCTGGAAGAAAAGGGAGTTGTCGCCATGACTGTAATCGAGGTGCTGGGCCGGGGCGAGCAGAAAGGCATCAAGCTGCAATACCGGGGCGGAACCATGGATGTGGACATGCTCCCCAAGCTCAAGTTGGAGCTGTATGTCACAGACGAGGAGGCTGATTCGGTCATGAAGACCATATGCGACGCCGGGCGCACCGGCAAGTTTGGGGACGGCAGGATCTTCGTCTCCCCTGTGGAAAAATCGGGCAAGGTGAGGACGGGGGAGGTCTTCACCTAAAAATTATTTTTTTGATCAAAGCGTGCGAAGCAAGCTTAAGGGAAGGCGTGGCAGCAGCCAGTGCATAAAATCCTTGTAAGATATTTTGGCTGCGGCAATCTCGATATATTTATCCAAGACCTCCTCCCGGCAGGCCAGGATGCGGAGGAATACCTCCGGATAGTTGTGCATCATCTTTGAGAGGAATAAGGCATACCTCAGCTCTTCGCCGAAGTCCTTTTCGATTCTCTTCTCGTAGGCCGAGGCTACCTCTGGGGCGGGCGTGTCTCCTATCACCTGGCCGGCAATCTTGCCGGAGGAGAGAGCATAGCGGATCCCCTCTCCGGTAAACGCATCCACAAATCCTGCTGCATCTCCTGCCAGGAGCACTCTTCCATAAGCCGTCCTCCTCTTGTTGCCACCCTGCGGTATGAGGTGGCCGTGAAGCTTCTGCTCCTCAGTAAAGCCGTTTTTCTTTAGGAACTGTAGCATGGCCCGGCGGGGATGATGCAGGCGAGATGATAGGCCTCCTATGCCTACCGAATAGTATCCTCTATGGGGAAAGATCCATCCGTAGCCGCCTTCCGCCATGCCGAAATGGATGTCCAGAGTGCCGGACAGCTCCTCTTTTATCTTCTGGTCGTCCTCTTTTATCTCGGCAACCAGGCATACACCCATATTCTCTTTTTTGTCAGGACCGCATATCTTGTTTTTCAGAGAATCCTGGCATCCGGAAGCGATCACGAGGGACTTGCCTCTATAAATTCCATCCTTTGTTTTCACGGACACATATTCGTCCTTTTCCTGGAAGTCTTGAACTTTTTCAGTCTTTGTGTCGGCGCCGGCCTCTTTCGCCTTCTGCAAGAGGAGATGATCGAATTGGCAACGCGTTATTAGTGTGGTGAGATTGTAGCCCTTGTGCCTCTCTAATACTCTATCGCGAAAATGGATACGCGCTCCCGTTATGGTCCTCTCGCAAACCTCATCGGGAAGGGCAAAGTCCAGCAGCGAGACTGCTCTGCTGGAGAGAGCGCCACCGCAGGGTTTGTACCTGGGAAAATGCTCTTTTTCCAGGATCAAGGTGTCTAATCCCTGCAATGCTGCCGCTCGGGCAGCCGCAGATCCTGCCGGCCCCGCGCCCACTACAATCATGTCATACATTGCAAATAGTATATTGAGTGATGAGACTATAATAACTTTCTATTGTATATGCTAAGTTAATTTGCTTCTAGCAAAATTAAAATGATTAAACAGTATTAGGTGCAGGATTGTGGATCCTCGCCGCGAAGATAATAAAAGAGAATTTCGGTCTTTCGCGCTAGCCGAAGAAGAGACTATAGCCGAATTGAAGAAAGCTGGTGCTGGAGAGAAGGGTCTTTATCTTGGCATTTGCCAGCCAGCTTTTTCCCTCAAATTGAATCTGGCCGGCATCCGCTTGTTTCTTGAAGGCAGCAATTCGATCCTTCGATTTTGCTACCTCGTTTAAGGCGCTTTGTGTGGTGGTTATTATGATTGTGGGATCGCTAATGCCACCCTCAACGGTTCTCTCGATCTTAGCGCTCACTATATCCATACCCACGCGAAATTCACTACCATTTTCTCTTTTTATGATGATGTTGACCTTTTCGCTGCCGACCATGCTCTTTAGGACGGTAGGAACATTATCAATCTGCTTATTATATATGTCTACATATTTTTGTGTAATCGGCATATCAAATGAAAACGCATCTACAAAGGAGATGGAGAGCACCATCAGAACTACTACAGAGAGGATCGTTTGTCTTCTAATAGGCATCTGCATAACCTATGCTTCTCATTTATTAGATATATATCTTATCTCCACAGAATCCTTTAAGTACAATCTTTTCAAATAGTAAACCATGGACGTCCTGGTGCTCTGTATTGACCGCGACAATGATTTGGGCCGCAAGGGTGGTGTCATAAGTCCGGTTGTGGGCAGGCAGGCCAATATAGATGCGGCGCTCAAGCTTGGCATGGCCGATCCAGAGGATTCGGATGTCAATACCATCTTTGGAGGCATAAAGGTCCTGGATGAGTTGATCCTCTCCGGCAAAACCGTGGAAATCGCCTCACTGGCTGGCGACCTGAAGGTAGGCCTGATCTCAGACAGCAAGCTTGCCGCGCAGTTGGAAGTGTTGCTGGAGCGCTTGCATCCCGACGGAGTGATCGTAGTCTCAGATGGGGCCGAGGACGAGGCCATTCTGCCAATTATCCATTCTCGCATCAAGGTGAACGGGGTACGCCGGGTTCTGATCAAGCAGAGCCCAAACCTGGAGAGCACTTACTATCTTCTCAAACAGGTATTCAACGATCCCAAGATCAGCCATACCGTATTCATTCCACCTGCTTTAGCTCTGCTCATGTTTGCCATATTTAGCCTCTTGGGCTATCCCAACGGTGCCGTGGTGGCCATCACGGGTGCAGTGGGCCTTTATCTCCTATTTCGGGGCCTGGGGCTGGACGACTCCATGGAAGAGGCCAAGCAGACTCTGAGAAAATCCCTTTATGCAGGCAAGATCGCATTCATAACTTACATCTTGGCGGCCATGCTGGTGATCATTGCCACTGTGAGAGGATTCGCCTATTCCTGGCAGTACTACCATGAACCCATATCGCCCGGATTCTTTATTCTGGTGATGATCTACCTTCATGAGAGCATCTGGTGGTATGTTGTCGCTGCCCTGTGTGTGGATCTCGGCAAGATCATGGACATGTACCTGGAGGGCATAAGAGATGCTCGCATCATCTCCTATCTCTTTTTCTTGCTGGCAACGGGTCTTATCATCTGGTCTGCAACCAACTTCATCCTGGCCAGTAATACCGACCTGAAGTTCGGCATCGGTATGGTGGAATCGGTGCAGTATCTGGCCATATCTGCAATAGTCGCCATCCTCATAACCGTGGTAGGGGTTAATGTCTCCAAGCGCATAGCCGGAGAGGAGCCGCTCCAGCCTGTCAAGTGATCGAAATGTGAGGAAAAGGCTGTGCTACAGATTCAAGCCTCGGGCGAGAGATGCCTTTGCGATTTTACCTTCGATTTTTACTGGCAGCATCAGGGCTCAAGACTCGACATGGATCAGACCGTAAGCGGCATCAGCTTTCGCAGAATGGTGCAGGCCCTGCGCCAGGGTGAGACCGTCGAGATCCTGGGGGATGCGGGCAGCCGCCTGGGATCGAGCCTGGGTGTGGATCTGCTGCGTCTCGGTGGAAAGGGCGGGCCCATTGAGGCAGCGGGCAAAATAGTCGTGGACGGCAATGTGGGCAGCCACATGGGAATCTCCATGCAGCGCGGTGCCATCTATGTATCGGGGAAGATAAAATCACCACTGGGAAACGTTGTGCAGGTGCAGAGCGATCTCACGGGCTACAGAAAGTTCGTCTCGGTCACAGAAGCATTGGAAAAAAGCCTGCCCGTCCTGGGTCCGAACACAGCCGATAAAAACGGCCTGACCATTTGCGACGGAATTTTAAGGGATACTCTGGGAGCCAGAAATTCCACAGATAAAACCGTCCGCCTGCAAGGCGATGCTGGAATGAGTACAGGCATACTCATGCGCGCAGGCCGAATTGAGGTTTTGGGCGATGCCGGCCAGAACACGGGCGTGCTCATGCAGGGTGGCAGAATTGTGGTATGGGGCAGATCCGGCAACTTCACGGGCGCAGAGATGAGCCGTGGCGAGATATTCGTGGAAGGTGATGCAGGAAGCTTCGCCTGCGCCCGCATGAGGGGCGGGGCAGTTTACGCCAGGGAAGGGAAGAGCGTGCCGCCAGTTTGCGTGCAAATGCCCAGTTCCCACGAGCTGGCAGCTATCGCCCAAGCCCTGAAAATTCCAATGCTGCATGCCATGATGTATCGCAAAATGTGCCTGCCAAATGATGATAAAATAATATAACAAAGAGCCTGCGCTCTTGTAATTCTTCTACGGGATGATCTTCTCTAAAGCCACTTCGCCCTCGATGCCCATCACGATAGAGAATATCCACTCACTTAGCTTGGCACAATGCTCAGGTATGCACTCCTCGATGCAGCCCGCGCAGGGCTCAAAAGCATCAAGAGCCAGCAGCGGGTCGAAACGCCTGCCGCGAGGCTTTACAGTGCAACTGAGTCGATAGGTTCTGATGCCTTCAGCCGACTCCACCTCTCTGGTGATGAGATTATCTTTGAGGAGCTTGGCCACGATACGGGAGCATTTTCGAGAATCTATCTTCAAGACCTTCCATAGATCACTTTGCAAGGCTCCGTCAGGACGCGACTTTATATACTCCAGCGCCTCCTCAGCAGACATTTCCGACCTCTCTAGTCATTTTCATTCAATTGGACTTATGAGAATAATGTTGTTGCCGCGCAGGATAACCGATCCTAAAGAGCGAGTCTTCTCGCCGCCGATCAGCTCCACTGTCTCCTGTAGGTGAAGGTTCAAGTATTCATCTACACTGTTGAGAATTCCTTCCAGGACATAGCGGGGTGTGCCCTTCATCTCCACCTGAATCTTACTGCCTACCAAACTCTGAACCTTTTTAGTTGGGAACATAAACCAGACTCCTTAGTAATTTGTATGATTGATCAATTTGCGCGACTAAAATCGAGCGCAATTTTCAGGCGGAAATCACGCCTTTTACGCCCGTTACGCTCTTCATGAGCTCTTTCTCGATGAAATTTTTGAGTGTCATCTGTGAGAACGGACAGCCTGCGCAGTGCCCTTGCAGCTTTACCTTGACTATTCCGTCCACTATATCGACGAGCTGAACATCTCCGCCGTCTACGCGAAGGCCTTCCCTTATCCTTTCCAGAGCGAGCTCGACGTCATCCTTGAGGTTTTCCATGAATCTTTCAGTCCCCTTTTACCTTTATAGATGTGACTTTGTGCCCAATTATCGTGTACCTTATCCCTTTTAAAGCTTCCTCGAGCCGCTTTATGATCTTTTCGCACTTATCGGAGCCGACGACGGTGTTAACCATGACCCCCGGCTCTGATTGGTCCCTGATCGCTTTCATGGCCATATCAAGGTCCTCGCTCAGCCGGAATGTCTTCCATGTTTTCGGTGCCATTCCTTGATACTCCATGAGGTAAAATCCGGTGACTCCCAGCTCCGTTAATGTATTTATGACTCGAACCAGATGCTCGTGATCCACGAAAATCTTGACCATCGTCTTCATAGAGTTCCCCTATATTTACCAGACAATCAAACCTTAAATAACTTCGCGATTATCCAGATATTTTTTTATCCTACCCCGGCTAAGCAGGTCTTATCATGGCTATGAGAGATATCAGTGATGTGCTAAGGAGTATGGGAATACACGAAGACGAGATCGTCTCCGCGGCAATGCAGCTTTACTTCCCTCATCCGGGAGTGGAGACGCGCGAAAAGGCAGAAGCTGTGTTTCGACAGGAGATGGCTCTTGCTTTATCAGATCCCAATCTGGCGCTTCTTATTTATGCTGGAGTCCTGCTTGAGTCGGAGGGAGAGAGATGCAATCTTCCCAATTTGCGGCCGGCCGACTATGAGAACGATCTGACCTGCCTTATCGCGGATGAGGTATTGGGTCTTGCCATCGCCAAATATGTGGGCGGCTACAAAGGGCTGTTCGATTATGTTCGCTTCGACAAGGCCAAGCCGGGCATCCTCTCTCGCCTGGGCCCCTTTATGGATGATGTGGTGGCCGGGCTCATAGGAGGGGTGTCTGCCAATATGTATACCCGTGCGGCTCTGTCCGAAGGGAGCTTACATTGAAAGACATGCTCTTTGCTCTTAAGTCGGGATTCGGCTGGCTGTCCACCATACCGGTAGGCATCTCCATGGAGGGCATCGAGGCCCTGATGAGGCATGTTTACGTATTTCCTCTGGTGGGCCTGGCCCTGGGCATGATTTTAGGTTTAGTGGCCTATCTGGCGGAGCAGGCGCTGTCCGCCAATCTGGTGGCCGTAGTGGTGATAGTTGCAATCTACAAGCTCTGCGGCATAAATCATATCGACGGGCTGGCCGATTTCGGAGATGGGGTGATTGCCCACGGCACTAGTGAGAAAAAAGTCGCTGCCATGAAGGATGTCTCCCTGGGGACAGGGGGGGCGGTTTTTATCGCCATAATCCTGCTGGCCGCCTTCGCGATTTTATCCGACATACCCCGCGTTCTTCTGCCTCTGTCTTTGCTGGTCGCGGAAGTCTCTGCCAAAGAGGCCATGATCTGCTTTGCCGCTTTTTCTACTTCCCTGCAGAAGGGTTTTGGCCAGATCATGATTGAGCGTACAGGGTCGCGGCATTTTCTCCTGGGCCTGTTAATATCTGCGGTCTTTTGCGCAGCGGCTTTGGGCCCCCTGGGCCTGGCCGCTCTGGTCGCGGCTCAAGCAGCTGCCTTTTACATGGTTCTTGTGGCAAAGAGGAACTTTGGTGGGGCCACAGGGGACGGGATCGGCGCGACCAATGAGGTGGCAAGAGTGGTGGCCCTGGCGGTGGCTCTGACTTTAGGGGGTGTTCTTCCCTGGATGCTCTGGTGATGGCCGGAGGCCGCGGCTCGCGGCTGAAGATGGGGGAAAAGCCTCTCGTGACTCTCTTTGGCAGGCCGCTCATCGAATATGTGGCCCTGGCTTTGGAGGACAGCGGTGTGGACAGGATATTTGTGGCCACCACGGACAATGTGCCCCGCACCAAAAAATGGGCTGCACATAGGGGGCTTTCCGTGATTGAGACGGGCGGCTATGGCTATGTGGCGGACATGATAGAGGCCGTTAAGAATGCAGAGGTTCAAGATCCCATAATGATCATAATGGCCGACCTGCCCCTGGTCACTTCTGATTTGATCGATGAGATCATCGAGGTTTATGAGAGGCGACCTGAGCCGGCGCTCTCCACTCACACCCCCCTCGATCTGCACAGCCGTTTGGGCCGCAGGCCCGATTCCCTCTTCAACTACCAGGGCCGGCTCATCGTTCCGGCAGGCATAAATGTGCTGGATGGCAGCGAGATAGAAAAAGAGCAGGAGGACTTTCACCTGATACTGGAGAGAATTGAACTGGCGGTGAATGTTAATGTGGCGGGGGACCTCATGCTCTGTGAGAAGATAATGCAAGGTGATTTCCTTTGAATAACTCCATAACCGTAAACGGCGAGAAATTCTCCGCCCAAGATCTGCTGCTGCTTTCCGGAGCGGATGAGATCAAGGAGCCCAATCAGATCAAGGGCTACATCCTGCTCGTGGCCCGGGCTCTAAGAAATCCCATGAGGCTGCCATGGCTGCTCAAGGACATCTTCAACCTCTGCATCCAGGAGGAGGATCAAAGGGACATGAGGCTCTGCCTGATCCGGGTGCAGGTGGAGGCGGAGCTGATGATGACCCAGGATATCCAGAGGTATCAGCAAAGGCGCTATGTCGCCCAGGTGATCGAGATTTTGCTCTTCAATGAACTCTTGCTCGCGCCGCGCGAGCCTGTGGAAGAGGGCGAGGTGGAGTAGGGCTTAAACCTCTTTTTACCCATTTGATCGCTCGCGGTTGAGGATGGCTTCGATTTCCGAACGTATTTCCGGGGCGAATTCCTTGGCGGTCTTCCACACAATTTCATTGTCAATCCCAAAATATCCATGTATAAGCCGATCTCTCATCCCCGCCATATCCTTC
>JBAQXX010000024.1:0-6284 GCA_049299735.1 Methanothrix sp.
GCTCAGAGTCTTCCGTCAGCTTCGCCCCCCGCTTGTCGACGATTTCGGGTTACAGGTGACGCCGAACCACCCGGACTGCCCGCCACTTTTAACATTGAGGTGAGTAGCTATAAAGCTAACGCCGAAAAGAGGTAATAAATTATGCCAGATGACTTAGACAGCAACATAGGATTTATCATGGGAAACAAGCATCGCGAGAGGGTTGTTCAGGTTCTGGGCTCCAAGGGCAAACTGACCGCAGAAAAGGTCGCCAAATTCGAGCACATTCCCGCACCATCCGTCAAGAAGATCCTGAACGATATGGCAGAGAGAAGCCTCGTCTTCGAGAATGAGGGCATCTGGTGCCTCACCGAGGCCGGCCAGGAGATCGAGAGGGAGATGAAGAAGAGGAGCTGACCTACCACGGGATATGATATAGCCATGAATCTGATGCAGGCCATCCGGGCCCGCCGGAGCATAAGAGACTTCCAGGATAGATCGGTGGAAGAAGAGAAACTCCTGGCCGTTCTTGAGGCGGGCCGGCTTGCGCCATCCGCCAGGAATTTGCAGGACTGGAGGTTCATAGTAGTAAGAGATGCGGCCACGCGGCAAAGGCTGGCAGAAGCGGCCAGAGATCAGCAATTTGTGGGCCAGGCCCCCGTGGTCATCGCCGCCTGCGGAACCTCAGATCTGGTCATGACATGCGGCCAGCCGGCCTATGCCATCGATGTCGCAGTCGCCCTGGACCACATGACATTGGCCGCAGCCTCGCTTAATCTGGGCACCTGCTGGATCGGCGCCTTCTACGAGGAAAAAGTGAAGGAGATCCTGGGAGTGCCCCCGGAAATAAGGGTCGTGGCCCTGCTGCCCCTCGGCTATCCAGCCGAAGAGCCCTGCCCCAGAGCCCGCAAAAACCTGGATGAGATAGTAGCCTGGGAGCACTGGTAAGGCTCCCCCCCGCCTGCGCTCCGCATGAGCAGCGTGCGCGCTCACATGGCCATGCGCGCGGGGCTCGCAGGGCGCACGGGGGAGGGAGAGAGGAGGAGCATGCAGGGCTCCGGCTAGCTTTTGCCCAGGAGATACTCCAGCTTCTCCAGACAGCTCCAGGTCAAGATCAACTGAGAGAGACCGATGGCATTGACGTATTGCTCGCGCCGATCGCTGATGACGGCATAAGTTCCCAGCGAGTCGCCAAGCTTCTTCTCCAGATCGGCGATCATGGACTGATGAATCTCGCCGTCCACCGTCATGATGCCCACCTTTTTCCCGTAGTAATCGTCTCTCTGAAACTCGATAGAAAAATTATGCTCCGAGCTTCTCAGAATCTTGCTTAAATCTATGGTCAGACCGACCTGAGAGACAGGCTGATCCAGCATCTGCTGAATAAGCCGCACCGAGTACCAGTCGGGCTTGGGTCCCGTTTCTAGAAGATAGGGATGAAACCGGGAATCCTGAATCTTGACGACGATCTCGGCGTAAATTTTTTGGATATCCACATAGAGCTTGTAGTCCGGCTCGCGCTGCAGGATCTCGGCCATAACCTGGGCTGGGTGATAGCCCCGCTCGCCCACATCACGGCGCACCTTCCAGAGCCGTTTCACCGACCGCGAGGGGTCTACAAAGATCTTGAAATCGATGAGGCTGCGCAGTCGCGGCGTGAAAAGGGGATGCAGGCCCTCCACGATGATCACAGGAGCCGGGCCGAAGGGCACCGTGCCGCTGATCTCGCCTTTGCTATGATCGTAGACAGGCTTGTCGATTGCCTGACCGCGCTTTAGCAGTTCCAGATGATCCGCTAACAGCTCCAGATGATTGGCCTCAGGGTGCAGAGGCGTAATATTGCGCTCTTTTCTAGCCTTTCGGTCCAGGCTGTGATAGTCGTCCATGGAGAAAGAGCAGACCATCTCCTCGCCCAGTATCCTCTTTATGCCGCGAGAGATGGTTGTCTTCCCGGAGCCGCTGTCCCCGGCAATTCCAAAAACGAATACTCTGCCGGACTCTTTGATCCGATCCATGATAGATTTCATATCTTAATCAACGTGCCTGAAGCCGGAGGTAAAAGCGGGCTTCTCACCGCGAATGGCTATTCCCATATGAATCTGCTTTACGGTATCCGTCTCGTCCAGGCCGCGCGAATTGTGCCAGCGCGCCTCAAACTCCTCGCGGGGCATTAGGCCCCTATCTCCCAGGATGTAGGGGTCTTCGAGGGTAACATTGTTTTCATCAATCCCAATTACAGCCAGCCAATGCCCATTGTACCAGGTATCCGCCCATGATTCATTGTACTGCGAGACGCTCCTCCAGGCCTGGCAGTCCACAATTACCGGTATTCCCTGCGCCACATAGCTTTCCAGATCTGCCATGGTCATGTTTTCTTTATATTCGGCCTGCAGACCAAGAACAGTGGCCACCCGGATTATATCATCGGGATAGGTTCCAGACTCTTCATTGGTGTTGAGCATCTCTCTCATGTCCTCTTCACCAATGTCTCTTCCCCAGTAGCCCGCAACAGCCTGCATAACGGCAGCGCCGCAGGAATATTCAGTGCTCTGCCGGGTGTCTGGCATGCTGAATAGGGCCAGGTTTAAGGTGCCCATGGAAGTGCTGGTATTAATGCTGGAATCAATGCTTGCGTTTGTAGAATTCGTTGCAGGATTTGCCTGTGCAGCCACCTGCCCCCAGGATGCATCTGCTAATAAAAAGCAAGTTATTAGCAACAATAAGGCACGTCTCATGGTAGTAACTTGGGTTTAACCTATATTATTTATTCTGCTTCTCGGCCACCAGATCCTCGAACTCGCGCGTGGCATCGATGCCCTCCAGCTCGCGCTTCTCGATCAAGGCAGTATCTTCTATGCACTCCAGCTTGGTTTCCCCGTCTACGATTACCACCGACTTGGTCCTGGCCACGGCAGAAAGGCTGCTCATGAGCCGGGCCTTCTTGAGCATGCTCTGAGAAAATTTGCTGACGCTTGTCAGCACCACCAGATCCTCAGTTCTGGTTATAGCATTGAAGGGGGCCTGAGCTGTGGGAACTACCTCAAAGCCAATCTCCAGGAGCAGGCGCAGGATATTGTCAGTCACCGGCCCCTTATCCACCACGGAATTTCCGGGAAGGAATGGGTCCACGGGCTGGATCAGCTCCTGCTCGAAGATCTCTTCCAGCTTGATGGCCACATCGACCGTTGTGTCCATGTCCTCCACCTCATACTTGCTTATGGTGCGACGGGAGACGCCTAATTCTGACGCCAGCGCACCTAACGATATGCCGCGCGAAAGCCTTAGCTCCCTCATCCTG
This sequence comes from Methanothrix sp., assembly GCA_049299735.1. Classification (GTDB taxonomy): domain Archaea; phylum Halobacteriota; class Methanosarcinia; order Methanotrichales; family Methanotrichaceae; genus Methanothrix. Next base: position 3,278 of record JBAQXX010000024.1, read on the forward strand.
GTGCCGTCGATGCGCACATAAAGCCCGCCGTGCGCAGCGTAGACCAATGGCAGGGCATCATCCAAAAGGCAGTCCGCCAGGGTGTTTAGATTAAGCGTAGGAATGCCATAGCGAAAATAGACAGCACCCCTTTCCAGGTATTGGTCCCGGGTCTTCTCGCCTACCAGTATGGGGCTGGCAAATAGATGCTTGGCCAGACGGCGCACCTCTGTGGCTGTCTGCTCATTCAGGCCGTCGATGTTGGAGAGGATCTTGAGGAGCAGGAAAAGATCACCCTTTCGGGCGGCAAGATCGAAGCTCCTGGGACGGAGATAGCAGCGATCAGATGTAGAAAACCCGGCCTGCCTTAGAACCTCCTCCACGCGCTCGGCGAGAAGTTCCTTATCCATCATTATATATCTCAGTTTGACGGCTATTTAAGGCTGACCATGTTCATTGGAATTGATGATACCGATTCTGAAAGGGGGCTGTGCACCACATACCTTTCCGCTGTGCTGATGGAGAGGCTACAGCCTTTAGGAGAGATAGTAGGCCGGCCAAAACTGATCCGTCTCAACCCCTGCGCCCGATATAAAACACGTGGCAATGCTGCTTTGGCCTTCCAGCTGGAAAGCGACCGCCCGGAAGAAGTCAAGGATGCGGCCTTAAAGACAGTGCTGGAACTGTCCGATTTTTCCGGTATGAATACCAACCCCGGCCTCGTAATCGCGCCGCAGGTGACGGCGCAGATGACAGCATTCTACAAGCGCGCAGTTACTGAGATCCTGGAGATCAAAGAGGCCAAAAAACTGCTGGATGAGGAAGGAATCTGGTACAGGGGCTTTAAGAAGGGGCGCGGCCTGATCGGAGCCCTGGCGGCAATAGGAGCCGTGCTCCCGGACTTCACCTACGAACTGATCGCCTACCGGGAGAGGGCGCGCTGGGGCACACCGCGCTACATCGATGCAGCCTCCGTCTGGAGAGCGGATGCCCTAACCTATCCGCGCACATGGGATACAGTGGACCACCATAATAATAGAATCGTCTTTGCCCCTCACTCAGCAGATCCTGTATTATTTGGCATAAGAGGCAGCGACCCTCAGGCGATATTGGAGGCATTTCAGACCATAAAATCTGAGCCGGTCGAAAGAAGCGTCCTCTACCAGACCAATCAGGGCACAGATGCCCATATCCTGGATGGCGTTGTGGCCGATGTCCGGGACTGTCAAAGCTACAGGCTGCACGGCTTTCTGGCAGATCCTGCGCAGGCTATTGCCGGAGGCCACCTCTTCTTCCTGCTGCAAAAGGACGCTAGTCGCATTAGCTGCGCTGCCTTCGAGCCCACCAAGAACTTCCGCACCGTGGTAAAGCAGCTTATTTCAGGCGATGAGCTGGAGGTCTACGGCTCAGTGCAAGAAGGCACACTCAACCTGGAAAAGATCAATATCCTTCATCTGGCTGATAAGGTAGAGACGTCTGCGCCCCTCTGTCCCAGGTGCCAAAAAGGAATGGAGTCCGCAGGCAAAGGCCAAGGCTACCGCTGCCGCCGCTGCAAGACCCATGCCGAAGACAGAGTGCGCCAGCATCTCACCCGCGATCTTGAGACGGGCTACTACGAGGTGCCTCCTATCGCCCGCCGCCACCTCTGCAAGCCCCTGGTGCGAATGAGCAGTGATAATGTCCATCCCAGCCGATAGATATGATAGAACAAATGAGGATAAAAAAAAAGTTAGAAGGAATCAGGTCACGGATTCCCTCCTGTCTTTTTCAGTTCTTTATACCCAGGTTCCAAATTCTGTGGCCCGGTCAGCTTCCCGGAATTGATAGGACGGTGCAGCCGCGTTTTGTGTCGACTTCATAGCAGTATTAACGCTTGCATCACCATTATCCGCACGACTTGTCCTCACAAAAGAGAAGCCAAAGTCCTCGTCCACATCAACGTTATCGTATGCAGCATTATACGCCGTCAAGATATCATCATATTCGGTCAGATCTTTGGCAATGCTGGCCTTCCAGTTTCCGCTGATTGCAGCGCTCTTCAGTGTAGCTGTAGCGGTAGACTTGCCGGAAAGCGTGCTGGCTCTTTGAGGCACACGTGCCAGAGTATCGGTCTTTTCTACACCAGTAGCATTCGTGTAACCCACATTAATCTGGCCAAAGATTTCGGCAGAATCCGTTACAGAGTAGTCGAAAACGCTGTTGCTGGCCTCAGTATACTTACCTATGTATGCTCCAGAGGCTTTTGTCAATTGCTGAGTTACAGAACATAGCCCGTCCTTGGCCATAGAACTGTCTGATCCGATCAACGAGGAAAAGATGCCTGAATCGATTGTCTTATATTCCCATTGTTCGCTTGTGGGATTCCAAACTGATTGATAAGAATATCTATCAACATATGTGTACTCATATGAAAAAAGTCCGTCATCGAAGTCAATACCCTCAGCTATTTTTGAGATCCCGTCGGCCTGATAGACGCTTGCGCTCTGGCTTGCGGTGGCCAGCGCAGTCGTAGCTTTCGATGAAGAGGAATAGACCACGTTGTTCAGTTTTTCGGTTACTCCATTTGCAAACAACCCAGCCATGGCTCCAAATCCGCAGTCATCATTAACCAAGTCTCCGAACATAGAGACGCTATATAAATACACGTACGCATCACCGTCGTCTGCTCCGTTAAGAGCAACAGATTGGGATGACGTGGCGGCATTCCTGTAAAGGGATGCAGTCGCCTTGTAGGGCTTAACGGGATTAAGAATGCTGGCAGAATCCAGGTACATATATTGTTCAGAAATGATGGAATCTGAGGAACTCTCATCGGCATAAATAAAACCTGGTTGTGGATACCAATCGTTTGTTACAGCAGGGTCGATATCAGCCTCATCTGTGAACTCGTCATCATGGTTACCCCTCTCTGCCCATGTATAGGCATCAAGGTCTTCAAAGTCTGTGCCTGAGAAGCTCTGAGTGGCGGAAACCTTGCTGCCGGATGCATAAAGGCTGTTGCTGTACTTTATTGAATCTGCCCAGTCGC
>JBAQXX010000025.1:0-3078 GCA_049299735.1 Methanothrix sp.
CGCTGTATTGCTTCCAGGCTCCATAGCTCTCCAGGATCTTGAAGACTCTGGTACGGGTGCGATTATCACTAATATCGTAGGTGATGGCAAGTCTCATCTTTTAAACACCAGCGGATAATATTCCTTCAACTCACCGGTTATCGCCTTTCGAAGCAGTATGGCCTGCAAACGTACCGCCTTGCGGCGCGTTACAGTGTATTCGAATCTTGGATGTGTGAACTCCTCTTGCATGTAGTCGTCGAACTTCTCCAGGTAGATCTTGAAGGCGTAATCCTTGAGGTGGTTGTCAACTCCAAAGTCCTCATGCTTGAGCATGTTCTTGTTGATCAGCCGCAGAGCAAAGGCATCGCAGAAAATGGGCCGAAACTCCTCTTGCAGGTCGAGCGCGAGCGCGGGCCGCCCGTGCCTGTCCGCGTGCAGGATGCCCAGGAATGGGTCCAGGTTGTACTGGCGCAGCGCACTCAAGACCTCATTTTTCATCATGCTGTAAGTGAGGGAAAGCAGCGCGTTGATGTGGTCCTCAGGCGGCCTGCGCGTGCGCCGCTCGAAAGTCCAGCCGTTCGCAAGGCAGCCGCTGAGAAGGCCGAAGTAGATCTCCGCCGCCTCGCCCTCCAGGCCTCGCAGTGCGTCCAGGTCGCGGGCTTTGGCCGTCTGCTCCTCCAGCTCTGCCAGTCTGCCGTTGTCTGGTACATCCTTGCGATTAAGAAGGGTGCGCGAGTTTCTGATCTTGCCCCGGATGATCTCTCTGGCGATCTTCAGGCTCTCTCGCTCAGTGAGGGCATACTGGCGGCGGCGCACCTCTGCGATGGTGTTCTTCTCAGGCACGAAGCTGCCCCGGTAGCGGCCGTTCTGGGTGAAGTAGTTGAGCACTATGCCGTGCTCATTGGCCCGCGCCACAAAGGGCGTGGTGAAGTTGATGTTGCCGAAGATGTTGATGGTATCCACCTGGCCCATGGGAAAAGAGGCGATCTCCCCTTCGCCCCTCATGGCTACTACTATCCTGCCGCCGTCTACACCAACCTGGGAGCCCTGCTTGGTCACATAAACCACGCTGTCGTCGAAGATGCCTTCGCTCTCTTTGCTCATGCTTCTCGCTTCTCCTTTGCGTTTTCGCCTTCCAGCATTCTCGTCTCCTCGGGCAGGCAGTACTGCACGGTGCTGCATTTCTCGCACTTTTTGGGGTTATCGGCAAAGTCTGGGATCTTGCCCAGGCTCATGTTGCGGATGGCCTCCACCACCTGCAGAACTTTATTTCTGTGCCAGTCGGTAATAGTAATAGCATAGCGCTCATTGGTGCCGAAGAGGTAGAGGTAGCCCATGCGCACGGGCTCGCCCAGGTAGTCCTCCAGGAGCATGCAGTAGGCGGCGAGCTGGACCTCGTCGTTGTCGAAAAATGAGGTGCCGTGCTTGCGCTCCACTGGCGTAAGCTTGGTCTTTCCTTCCAGAAGATCGATCTTGCCGTGCAGATGGAGCTTCTCCGATCGCAGGTACATCTCCCGGTACCACTGGCCCCGGCGGCTCTGGTGAGCGTGCTTAGAGCGGCCATCAGCCAGTACAAAGTTCAGGCCCTGGGTGTGGTAGAACATCAGGTAGTAGAGGCGGCGGGGGCAGTAAAGGTACTGGTTGAGGTCGGAGGTGTTGACAAGGGGGAGGTCGCGTTCCATAATCATCCTCACTTTGCAGATAGTCTCTCATGAATTACACAATCAACGTAGATTGCATCCAGACCGATTGCCAGACTTCCATCTTTAAAATTAGTTAAAAATATATAATCATCTATATCATATAATTTCTTAGATACTTTGCCCGTGTTTGGAAGGTATCTACAAAATAATCCAGCCGCTTTAATATTATTTACGATCCGGGATATATCCAAATGGTCATTGGGATCATTGTAATTCTTCACTATGGGCAATATTCCATAGATCTTCACAGGTCGGCGTTCTTCCTCAGGTAGATCCATTTGTTCTGGATTTCGACCCGCGAAGGATGCATGTCTGGGTTTGTCAATTAGATTGTTGATTCTCGCATAGCCAAAAACTCTTTTTGATACCTCTTCAATCTTTTTATGGTGCTCTTCAGGGACCATTTTTATAAATTGTTTTTTTGAGAAAACATCCATATTCGCCCAACGCATTAGGAAAAACGCATTATATGTTCCGAATTTATTATTTGCTGAATCATAATATGCGATGTCGATCCCATTGCCTCTAAAACTACTAAGCTCATCCATCAGTTCGAGCAATTCAGATTTCGTGGATTTCTCTAGATATCCTACACTATCTCTAATTTTTTCGCTATCTATCTCAACATCCGCAAAATAGTGCACTCGAATAAGTTCTAAGCCACTGCTGAAATAATTGTCTCTTTTATCGGAGGGCAAACCTCCTGTTAATGGTGGGAACTTATGATCATTTCGTATGCTTTTTGCCTCATCTACACCGATGCCATATGCATTTTTATAGATATATTCATATGCTTCAAGATATCCGTATCTCCAACGGAAATTGCCCTCGATTTTAGGGTCATTCATGGTCTTTCGAAGGTTCTCCTCTAATTGCTGGCGGGATAGTCGTTCAAAATTCTTAAAATGGTCCACTACGCCTGACGGCGCAAAACATATTGACTTATACTCCACACCTTGCATGGGATTTCTAAGCCTTCCAAATCGCTGCAAGAACTCGCTAACATTATGGCCAGAAAAAACTAAACGCTGAATAGCAGAATCGCCTTTAAAATCGATTCCAACTTCTACGGCTTTGTTTCCAACCAAAACATCAAAGGAATCGGTCATAGAGTCTCTTCTGAGACCACTGCGTTCGCAGACGTTCCAGCAAGTCTCTTTGCGAAGTTCATCACTTATGAGAGTAACCTCATGAGCACTATCAAAAATAATAGCCATCCGGTTGTTGCCTTTGAATTCATGAAGCAAATTTAGATCGGCTAATAGTATCTCTCCAGCCATGAAACGAGGTGCATGGCGAAATTCAAGTTCAACCCTTGGCATAATGGACTTTTCATCTACAATTTTGCTGTTGATAGTGCTTTTTTCAGTATCAACAAGTGTTCCTCCAAGAA
>JBAQXX010000026.1:0-15090 GCA_049299735.1 Methanothrix sp.
TGAATGTGCCGGCAGATGCTACTGAGGACACGGAGATCGTCGTTACCCGCCTGGCCCGCAAGATCTTCAAGACCACGGTGCAGGAGCGCCTTGATCCGCGGGGCAGGCCCTACTACTGGATAGACGGGGAGTTGATCACCAGCGATGAGGAAGGCACCGATGTGCAGGCCGTCTATCAGGATAGGAAGATCTCTCTGACGCCGCTCACGCTGGACTCGACTGCGAGAATTGACTTCAAGCAGATTGAATGCCTCTTTTAGTCTAAAAATATTTTCATATTATTTTCTAAATCACACCCTTAGTGCTGGGAACGCCCGTCCCCTCCCGTGCCCAGGCCTGGCGAAGGGCGAAGCCCAGGGCCTTGAAGATGCTCTCCGCTTTATGGTGGTCGTTCTCGCCGTAAAAGCGTACGTGCAAAGTCAGCCTCGCGCCGGTACAGAGCGCTTCCAGGAATGGCTGCAGGAGCTGCACCTCAAAGTCTCCTATCCTCTCTCCCCGAAACTCTCCTGCCATGACCAGGTAGGGCCTGCCGGAAAAGTCCAGGGCCACATCTGCCAGGGCCTCGTCCATGGGAACTGATGCCGAGCCGTAGCGGCGAATTCCACTGCGATCCCCAAGGCTCTCATCCAGTGCCAGGCCGATGGCTTCGCCCAGAGCCTGAGTTTTGTAAAAGCCCTTTTCCGCCTCTGCCTTCAGGTCCAGCAGGGCCGTCCGGGCAAGAGCGGTAAGCATGTGATCCAAAAATCCCGATCCGCTGCTTACTAACGCCTTTCCTGAGCCGTCCAAGTCCAGGCAGGCTTTTGCCCTGCACTCTCGAAACACTCCTTCTGCTTTGCCTTTTCTCATGCCTCTCACCTCATCTCGACCCGCTCAGGGCCTCCAGTGTCCGGCGCACGGAAAGCTTGTTGGTGTAAATTGCCGTACCAGCCACTGCTCCGGCTGTTCCGGCCTTCCTCAGTGCCAGGACATCCTCGATGGTTGTAACGCCGCCTGCGGCCACCACCGGGATTTTCAGGGCCTGCACGAGGTCGCGCGTCGGCTGCAGGTTGATGCCTTTTTGCTGCCCCTCTACATCGATATTGGTAAAGAGAATGGATCCTGCCCCCTTCTCCTCAAAGAGCCTGCCCAGCTCCACTGCCTTCTTTCCCAGCGTCCTCTGCCAGCCCTCTGTGGTTACGTTGCCCCTTCTTACATCCAGGGCCACCATGATCCTTTCCCTGCCGTGCCGATCGGCAAGGCGAGAGACCATATCCGGATCTTTCAGGGCTGCCGTTCCCAGAATGGCTCTGTCCACACCCATATCCAGGATAGTCGACACATCTTCCTCAGTTCTGATGCCTCCTCCCACCTGAATGAACAGGTCCAGTTTTTTCACGATTTGGCTTAAGATGGAGGCGTTGACTCTTTCTCCCAAAATAGCCCCGTCCAGATCGATGATATGCAGATGGTCCGCGCCTTCTGCCACCCAGCGCTCCGCCTGTGCCAGGGGATTGTCCAGGGCCACGACCTCTGTGCCGGGCACGCCGCCTATGAGCTGCACGCACTTGCCGCCTCGAAGATCCACTGCGGGAAAGAATGCAAAAGTCATGCGCACTGTTTTGCACCAAATAGACCTTAACCGTTTCGATTCTTCTTGATGAGTCGCGTCGCAGCTATTGCCGCGCCTGCAGCAAACGGCAGCTCGAAGCCGGGCACGCTATTTTCTTTTTCATCATCGCCTGAATCTCCTTCGCCAGCCTCGCTTTCAGCGGCCTCATCGATTTCATCATCATCGGCATAAACCGATACTGTGCATGCCATGACCATAAAGATGGCCGCGAGCAGAATTGCCAGGGTCTTATTCATTTCTTTCACCACTGAGCAGTTCTTATTCATTGTATAAGAGCAAATGGTGTCAGCTTATGAAAATTCAAAAAGACGTCTGGCATAAAATATATATGTTTATGTGAACGCAACAGAAAAAGTAATAATGAAATATTGAGAGGATGCTGGTTATGAAGAATATAATGCTTGTTGCCTGTGTAGCCATTTTGGGAGTTCTCCTTGTTGGTGCCGGACAGGCTGAATCGATCGAAGCTGCTATTGATAATGATTGCTATCCTAATCCTGGCACGCTCACGGTTCCAGCAGGACAAACTGCAGCCAATTTTGTGCTTCAGGGACTTAGCGCGGGTGTGAACTGTTATACAGGCGCGGCCATTGATGAGAAGGGATGGTTTATCGCTATTGGAGACGCCGATGGCAAACGTGTTTATGAATACTCTTACAATGTAGATCAGTATGGCAATGGGAAGAAAGAGGAGCCATACGGTCCGCTCAGCGCCCTATCCCTAAATCAAGGCGATTATGTGATTTATGTAGATGGCGGCAAAGGGGCTCATGTATTAGCTGACTATGATCTGGTTTAGATCCTCAAACAAACCATCTTTTTTCCTTCAATTTGATAAAATCAAATGTGGCCGATGCCCGGGATCTCGATCCCGATCCAATGCACCGCAGAGCCCCAATCCCTTTCAACTCTATCGAATTCCTAACCGATCTATCCGCAGCAACGGGTAATAATCCTCTATCGCTTCCTGCCAACGGCCATGAAGCCTGTGTAGGAGCAGAAGAATACTCCTCCGAGGTCATCCTCCCTGAGTTCTTTCAGCCAGGCAATAGCTTCGGACATTGACAGTAAACCCAAACTCCGGGCCCTCTCCACATTCTTGGACAGGTCGAAAACCTTTTCAGCAAGGCTAAGATCAGTTAGCAGCAGGGTGCTTGGGCATATCTGGATATCAACCAGCCCCAGTTTTTGAAAGTGTTTGTAGAGATAACGCCCAATCCATCCGCTCTTGAAGTTGTCGCACCAGAAGTCTTCCAGCTTGCGAGTGACCTGTCGGTCCCCTGACCCGATGACGAATGTGCCCCAATCCGGCTCGTAAGCTACTATACGGCCGCCGTTCCTGGTGACCCTTGCCATCTCGGCCAGCACCTTTTCTGGCTGCGGTATATGTTGAAGAGTCCTGTCCACCCTGGCGCAATCGAAACACCCATCCTCAAAGCCCATTTGGCATGCGTCTCCCAGCACGAAATCTATGGCAAGGCCGAGATCTTTTGCCCTTGACCTGGCCGCTTCCATCATAGCAAGGCTTGAGTCCAGAGCCACAACTCGCCCGGATCTTCCTGCTATCCGGGACAGGGAGATCGCATCAAAACCCAGGCCACAGCCCACCTCCAGGACCCCGGAACCCTCCCGGACGCCCATGAGAATGAAGCTTTTTCTTTTGTAATCCTGAAAATAGGATAGCGAGTTCAATGTATCCAGGCAGCAAGCAAAAAGTGATGGATCTGAGGAATGATCGACATCCGAGAATCCGCTGGAGAGATGATCCATAATATCACTGAATGCGAAAGCTGCAATCGAGTACTTTAAACTTTGCAAATCAAAAATAGATCATCATGGCCCGGAGATTCCTCTGAGCATCCAGGCCACCGATAATGAAAGATATGAGATACAAACGCAGTCTGTTCTCAGGTCTCGTAGATCCCTGCGCCCAGCCACCAGGTATCGTCTACCTTTGATACATAGCTCACCTTAGGCTCACTATGATTGCTGATCGGATTCTTCCATCTGTACTCATAGTAGCCGCTGCCGTTCATGGCAATGGCGCGCATCTCCCGGTTGATGTAAATTCCCTGGTCGTTTTGAATGTCCAGACGGTTTGTTCCCACTTCGTTGGGCATGTAAGGCAGGCACAGAGAAGTTCCGTTGAAATCCTGGGCAAAGATGTAAACATCTCCCCTTACCCAGCTGCCATTGATGTCCATGAACTCTTTTAGGACACCATTCTTGCTTGTTACCAGGGCATGGCTATGGGCCTCATCCACAAACGTCTTCAGATCTTCCCTGCTGGCAGGCTTCATGGCAGATAGGTTCTGGGAGGAAGACGAGTTAATGTATATCCCTGCTCCCAGCAACCAGCTATCGTCCACCTTGGTCGAGTAGCTCAGTTTCAGCATCTCGCTCATATTCTCTCTTGGGTTGGGGTATAGGTAGTAGGTCTGTCCTGATCCGTTCTTGGCCTGCTCGATATTATCTCTAGTAATCGCAATTCCGTTGGGGTCCTTAACATCCATCCTATTTGTGCCCAGCAGCTCCGGCCGGAAAGGCAGACTGAGAAGGTTTCCTGAGAAGTCATATGCAAATATATACTGCTCTCCTCTTACAAATTCACTTCCAAGATCGTTGAAAGCCTCGAGAGACTTGTCCTTGCCATTCTTCAGAGCATAGTCTTTAGCTTCATCCACAAACATCTTCAGCCTGCGCGAATCCTCGAAGCTGACGAGCGGAGCTTTGCCCGGAAGGTATATGCCGGATCCTATCCACAAATTATCATCAACCTTGAGCACATAGAGTAGCTTGAGTTCGGTTTGCTCCTCTTGGTTCGGATTCGGGTACACATTGTAGGCAAATCCATTGCCGCGCTTTGCAACCTCCATCAAGTTGTTTATCATATGCACGCCGTTGGAGTCAACCAGATCACTGTTATTTCTGCCGATCAGGCTATGCAGATAAGGATGAGCCAGAAGTGTGCCATTGAAGTCGTAGGCGAATATGTACATATCACCTTTGACAAACGCCCCAGCCGGGTCACTGAAAACCTTGAGTGCCTCATCTTTTCCATTATTCAGGGTGTAGTTTCGGGCCTCTTCCAGAAAGGAGACCAGCTCAGCCTTGGCGCTGTCATTGGCGACTGGCGCCACGTAGGCGCTTTGATTCGATGCAGGCTCTGCTGCAGCACTAATCGGCAAAAATAGGCACAGAGCCAGTGCAAAGGACAGTATTATGGCAATTAATTTCAGGTCAATTCCTCATAACGATATCTTAGGTTCAAATTCTTAGTACATAATTATTTCCAATAATACATCCCGGCCTGGTGAAGCTGTGCGTGACACGCTTGCTCCAGCGCATGCGTCCTCGCGCCCGCGCATGTGTGCCCGCCTGCATGCGAGCGACCGCACACGAACGACCGGGACTTCGTGGACATCTCATCTCGTATGCTACATATTCTATAAAATTCCTGGCAAATTCGATCTCAAAGAAAATCTTTTCAGAGCGTCAGGCTGATTATGCATTATCTCCAAGAGGTCTGTTGAGAGGAGAGGGAAATCGAGATGAAAGACAAGAGACTGCTGGACGAGTTTAGAAAGACCTATCCCGAGAAGTTCGCATCGGAAGATGAGATATTCTCTCATATCCATGCAGGAGACAGAATCTTCATCGGAACAGGCTGCGGCGAGCCCCAGTTTCTGGTATCCGCTCTGGTCAATTATGTTAGGAAACACCCTAAAGCGTTCTTCGATGCCGAGCTGATTCACGTCTGGACGCTGGGTGTCGCGCCTTACACCGATGAAAAGCTGCAGGAGAACTTCCGGCTTGACTCCTTCTTTGTGGGCGACAGCACCAGAAATTCAGTCAACCGGGGCGGAGCCGACTACACCCCCGTCTTCCTATCCGCTGTTCCCGATCTTTTCCGGTCGAAGCTGATACCTGTGGACGTAGCCCTGATCCAGACTTCTCTTCCCGATAAACACGGCTATTTGAGCCTGGGAATAAGCATAGATGTGGTCGAATCAGCCGTGGAAATGGCAGATCTGGTCGTGGCTCAGGTCAATATGAACATGCCCCGCACGCATGGTGATGGATTCATAAATATAAAAGACATAGATTTCCTTCTGCCCCATGATGAGCCGTTGCTGGAATATTCCGTCAAAGCTCCAGACGATATTGTGCAGAGTATCGGAAGATATGTGGCGCGCATCATCGAAGACGGCTCGACCATCCAGGTAGGCTACGGGCTGATCCCGGATGCGGTAGTGCCCAATTTACTGGATAAAAAGGATCTGGGTGTTCATACGGAACTGCTAAGCGACGGCATCGTCAATCTCATAAAGAAAGGGGTGGTAAACAATCGCAAGAAGATCCACAATCCCGGAAAGACAATCGCCTCCTTTTGCATGGGAAGCCGTGAGACCTATGATTTCCTGGACGAGAATCCTTCCGTGGAATTCAAAAGGATCGATTACACCAACCATCCCCTCATAATCGCCAGAAACCGGCTCATGACCGCCATCAACAGCGCCATGGAAGTGGATCTGACCGGCCAGGCTACGGCGGAGTCGCTCGGCGGGACCTTCTACAGCGGCATCGGCGGACAGGCGGATTTCATGCGCGGGGCAGTGCTGGCGCCGGGAGGAAAGACCATCCTGGCTCTGCCCTCCACGGCCCTGAATGAGAGTGTCTCTCGAATTGTTCCCACACTTCAGGAGGGGGCAGGAGTCACCATGAACAGGGGCGATGTTCGCTATGTGGTAACTGAGTATGGAATTGCCTATTTGCATGGAAAGAACATTCGAGAGAGGGCCATGGATCTCATCGCCATCGCTCATCCCAAATTCCGGCCCTGGCTGATGGAAACGGCCAGGAAGAGGGCTCTCATCTACAAAGATCAGGTCTTCGTTCCGGGAGAGAAGGGCATGTATCCAGAGAAGCTGGAGATCTACAGGACAACAGCAAAAGGGCTCAATGTGTTCCTGCGGCCTGCCAAGATCACAGATGAATCAATGCTAAAGGACTTCTTCTATGACCTCTCTACGGACAGCATGTACAAGCGCTTCTTCTCGGCTCGAAAGGACATGCCGCACAAGCGGCTGCAGGATTTCGTGGCTGTGGACTACAGCACGAAAATGGAGATATTGGCCGTGATTGTGGAGAAGGAAAAGGAGTTCATTATAGGTCTGGGCCAGTACGAGCTCAACTCGGACATGCACTCGGCAGAGGTCGCCCTGGTGGTAAGCGACAAATTCCAGGGACGCGGGGTAGGTACAGAGATTCTCTCTTATCTAATATACCTCGCGAAAAGGCAGGGCTTGCTCGGGTTTACGGGAGAAGTGCTGGTGGAGAATATGTCCATGGTGCGGCTCTTTGAGAAGATGGGATTTGACACCGAGAAGAGAAGCGAAGAGGGGGTTTACGTGATGCGCATGTGGTTTAGGAATAGAGTGGAGGGGGATATAATATGAGGAATCTCATAGTAATCAGAATCGTGCATGCGCCTACTGACATGGGCTCGGCAAGTGCTGGCCTGGAAAAAGCCGGCATATCAACTCTGGGACGGCAACGCTGGCAGGAAAACCAAAAGAAGATTGAGAGCTTCTGGAGGGAGCTGGAAGCCGAGGTGGACGGTCTGGGCCTGGACATGGAGAAGCTTGTCATCTACCAGGACGGCCTGCCCTGCGCGGGTGCTCTTGGTGAGCGAATTGTGCGGGAGACGGCGGCCAAAGGCAGCAAAAACTACCAGATTGTGCAAAAACTCATGGACAGGGGCGCTAAGATTGAGGCTACGGAAAGCGCCGATCTGCTCCGCCAAGAGTACAGCTACATCAAAGCTCTCCTGGAAGCCAAAACGGATGAGGAGAGGCGCGGGGCAGAAGAAAGATACAACCAGGTCAAAGATAAGCTGCTGGAGGATAGAGACCTATTCATCGCTAAGGCCATTGATGCCACTTTAGCGGAGGGCGAGACGGGCCTGCTCTTCATTGGAGCTTCGCACAACGTGCTGCCCAAAATTGCCGGAGATATTGAGGTGAAGTGTCTGGATTGAGATAAGTCAAAAAGCAACTATTGGATTTGTGCATCCATTGTCATCCTTGCTTCCGCGGCCCCGGCCAGGGCCTCCTCGAACTCATCCCTTTCCGAAAGAGATATGCGCGTTCTGCCCTCGGGATAAATCAGTTCCAGTTCCTTTCTTACCTCATGAGATGCAGGCACTCTCAATATGCGCAAGTTATCCAGCGGCGTCTCAAAGAGGACCTTGCCTGGAGTTTTGATCCAGAGAATGATTCTTTGGCTGGTGATATTCCAGATGCCTGGCACCCAGCATTTGATAAGGCCCTCATCCTCTCGCAGATATCCGAAGGCCTTGTAAAGGACCTGCTCGCCCGGAAAAAGAGGCAGATGAGTCTCCTCTCTCGCGTACAATTCTCGGCTGCTCTTATCCCAATCTTCCATTATGCCGTACTCCAGCATGGTCTCCATGCCGGCAATCATAGCCTTCAGGGTCACGCCGATCAGTGGAATGCCGGCCACAGAGATGATCAGATCGGCATTGAGAACCGCTCCTTTGTTGAGGAGCCGGTCCAAAACCTCGACCAGACAACTCTCTCTTTCCGGATTCATCCCGTCTCCTGAAGGCGCACAAAGCTGAAAGGAGCCCAGGGGCCCGTGAACCTTACAAAGAACCCCTCCTTGCAGTTGATATCCTCAAGAACCTCCCCCAGTTTTTTCACGGCCTCATCTGAGACCAGGCAGGAGTAGGTGGCCAGAAGCTTCTTCTCCTTATATTTCTCGGGAGTCCAGGATGTTCTGCCGCTGACCTTCAGCTCTTTTACCAACGGCTTGATTTCTGTGCAAAACTGATCTGCCAGCCGTCCGGTCTCCGAGTAAGTCAAGTTCTTCAACTTCATGTCCAGATCGCGCTTGAGCAAGTAGGCCTTTCCTTTGGACCCTTTTTCGATGCTGTTCTTGAGGTCCACTAGCTCCTGATTTTTGGCCAAAACCAGAGTCTCCAAATAAGCGTGATCGCAGTAGATCTGGATTGAATACTCTGCCGTTCCCTGCACCCGGATTAGCTCGCCTGCGAGATTTTCGTAGTCCCGGCAGAGCCAGTCTTTGACCGCATCATCATTACCCTTGATGATAACATCGAAAGAGAAAGGAAGCACGGTTCCGAACATCTTCGTGGCCTGGTCTATCACATAGCTATGCTCCAAGACCCATCCCTCTGCCAGCTTTTTGTCCTCAGTTTTGTACGGCTTTGCGTCACATGCATGAACTATCGCAGCAATATCTTTGTAGGTTATTATGTAGACGTTATTCTTCTCTATGCCGATGCTGCCCAACATGGCTTCGTGTCCGGTCCTGGCGACCGAGTAAAGGTACCTGGCCTCTTTGACCATATCTCAGGACTCCTCCAAATAGATCGCCTTGATCGCCATTCTGATCCTAGTCCAGCTTGAGCTCAAGTATGCCGTTCTTGAAACTCTTCATAATGATGGATTTTGCCGGTCGCGGCAGAGCCACATTTTTGCGAAGCTGGCCGGCAGTAATCTCCAGTGAATCTCCCACCAGATTCATCACCAAATCATCTAAGTGAACTCCGAAAAGCTCGGCAACGATCGTGATTCCGTCTTTTCCTTCCATCACATCCACCATTCGCTGCCCATGAAATCCATACTCGGGCATACTTTCTCCCACCCTTCTCCTGGCGGCTCTTAAAAGCCCCTGCTGCAGGTGTCTGGGATAAACGTGATGGGTATGCCGCCAGGTTCCTGCGTGATGGTATTTGTCTCTGCAGACCATATCTCACGACTCTTCTTTTTGGCTTTCTTCATTCCAGCTTGCAGGGTTCAGGAACTTATCTATCAGGTCTTCCGCGGCATGGTCCAGATCACTGCGAACCGATTGCACTGCATCTTCTATGTTGTTATCCGACTTAATCTTATCAAGTGCCTCGGTTAATTCAGAGAGGGCCTCGCCCAGCCGCTCTATCTCGCTATCGCTGAGACTTCCGCTCTCCATTCTCCTCAAAGCCTGTCGTTCCAAAAGCTCCTGGATGATCTCCACCAGGGCCACCACCAGGCCCAAAAGGCCATCTTTCAGGTTTCCTTCATCCAGGTTGACTGCCATTTTCAGATCCTAATCCAGCCTGAGATGAAGTATGCCGTTCTTGAAACTCTTCTCAACGATGGATTTTGCTGATCTAGGCAATGCTATTTTTTTGCTGAACTGGCCGGCAGTAATCTCCAGAGTTTCTCCCTCCAGATTCATCAACAAATCCTCTTCTGAGACTCCGGGCAGTTCGGCAATGATAGTGATTCCGTCCGTTCCTTCCATCACATCCACTATCGGTTGCCTGTGAGGCGCGGATTCTGGCATCTTAACGCTTTCCGTCCTGGGAGCAGCCCTCCTCGCTCCATGGCCCGGCCCATGGCCAAGCGGCCTGGTAGAAACGTGATAATCGACGACCGGCTTGCTGGACCAGCCTACATCGATCCTGTGTTTAATCTCCGCGTCGGTGTCGGCAATCCTCTGCCGAAATTCAGGTGAGGACTCTTCCAGGGACTTGATTATGCCCCCCAGACCGGGTATGAACTGGCTCACCACGTTTTGAACTATGCCACCCATTTGAATATCGCTACTCTGCTTATGGGACCCCTTTTCCAGTTCTTCGATCCTCTTTTCCAGGCGTGCTATCTTCTCTGCATCCTTACTTGCATCCTTATCCTTTGAATCCTCAACCATCGGTATCCCTCCATAGATCAATCGTAATTTCCAAGGCCGGGCCGTATGATGGGCAGGGGTGCTGGGCTGGACCAACCGCAAATGTGACAGCCCTCCCGGATCAGCTGATCTTCATCTCTTTTGTTTCCGCATTCCGGGCAGCAGGCCATGGGTTTGAGAGCATCTTTCCACCCTTTTGCATTCAGATTAGTGCCCGCTGGCATCTCCAGGCCGTACTTGGCCGCGGTCTCAAAGGAGGCTAAAACCGCCCGAATCTTGATTCCCAAAAGCTCAGTGCCTGCCAAAGATACGGCTATATCCGCGTTGATAACCAGGCCCTTATCAAGGATTCTTTCTACAATATCGGCAAGATTCTGACTTCTTGTCGGCGCCAAAGAATTCATCTGTACCTCCACTTACTTTCGGTTGGCCATCTCATCCCGAATTCTCCTCTTATGAGCCAGCATCTTGGCTTTATGAACGAGCTTTTGCGTCCGCTGCATATCTCTGACTCTCGCCTTTTCAGTATGCCATCTCTCTTTGATCATTTGGTTGCTTCGTTTGGAGTTGGCATACCAGGTGCTCTTCGTCTGCATAAGTGAGGGACGGATCTCGTCTCTTATCCTCCTCTTATGAGCAGTTACCAGGGCATGCTGACGTCTCCTGTTTTCCAGGACCTTTTGGCTTAATAGGGCCATTGTCTCGTATCTCCATAATATTATTTATTTTCATCCTCAAATCCTATCTGCACTCTGCCATGGTAAATTGCTCGAATGAAGCCTGGATACCCCAAAGATCCTGAAAACGGCCGTTTATGTTCATCGTTTTCTTCCATCTCCTGGAGTATCTGCCAGAAGTTCCCCGAATTTTTTGTCGGGCAATTTTCCGGATTTCCAGCTTCTTTGGCCATGTATTATCCTAGAATGTCCATCTTCGAACCGAGGTCCATCTCTAAAACCTTCTGAGCTACATCCAGCTTATGCAAGAGCTCCAAGTTCTTACGTTCGTATTCCTGGCGGTCAAGCTCTCCGAATTCATAGAGCAGACGTGTCTCTTTTATCTGGTCCTTGATCTTTTCCGGATTGTAGTATCCCTTCAAGGCAAACTTCTGGATTTGCTCAAGCGTCCAAATCATATCCAGCCCGGGAAGGGAGATTCCAATGGATCGCAGCAGAATATCGTCTATGATGAACATTCTATCGAAACCCCCTTCTCTTGCCTCCCAGGATATGAATATCTACAAAGTTATAGGCCGGCCAAGGACCGGAGTACTGCACCTTCATCTCAGGATATTTCTCTTTTAGCTTGCCTACCTGCAAAGAGAACTCATCCATGCCGGACTTTTCCACTAAAAAGGTGCTGTTTAAAATCAAACGGTCGGAAAAGAGCTTGAGCTTTTTATTATCAGAGGAGACTGCTAATAGGCTATTTAGGAAATCTGCGCTGCATTCTTCTCGCTGGGCGCTGCCCATGGGTTCGAGATCTTTGGGAAGAAAGACCTTGATGCCAAGTTCCACCTTGCTGTCTACAATCGGCAGTGCCTTCTGCATGGCCTGATAGCCAGCGCTCATGGCAATTTGCAGCAGCTTTTTGCTCTTGAATGCCATGCCATATGCCACGGGAATTACGCTGTGCTCTCGCATTACCTGTTCCACTACATTCCTGTGGACCTCTACTTCCTGCTCATCCACAGCGTAATCCCTGTAGGTCACATCGCTGACGACGGGACTCAAGTCCCTGTAGTCTGCAGTATAGACCTCACTAGCATCAAAGCCGATATTCCCGAAACTCTTCCTATCCTTTGTGGGAAAAGGAATGACGCAATAAACATACCTTCCCAGAGAATCGGGGTCCGTCTTCTCAGCTTTATGAATCCTCCTTACCAAGAAGCTACACCTCTTCCTCGACCATCTCCATGTCCGCTCTTCTGCGCAGCATTATTCTCTTGTAGCCAAGAAGCTCCCCATCAGGATCGAACTTCATCTCGTACCTTCCTAAAATATCCTGTGTGTCGGGCACGGATTTTCTTTCCAGCACCTCTAATTCTGCCACCCAGCCTTCTGCCTCCTTGTTCAGGCTGATGATGCTGTCGAGCTTCTTCTCCAACATGGTTTCCGCTGCTTGGTTTACTCTCCCAAGAATTTCCTGGATCTTTGGCTTACTGGTCATGCATGGTCACCTAAGGGGTGTAGATAGAGAACTCTCCGTGGATGGGGATTATTTCCACGCTCCCTCCCTTGAATTCATGAATTCTCTCTTTCAATTTATATTTATCTACTTCGTCAGCCAATCGATAGTAGCGAAGAAATGAGGCAAGCTTATGCCTCCTGGCTTTGACTGCATCTCTGCCTAAGGCTTCTTCCTCAAAAGTTCCATCCGGTTTGAGTGTGAAATAAAATGTGGCTCCTACCTGCCTTCCGTCCTGCATCCTGGCTTTAACGACCAGAGCATCGGTCTCATTAAATGCTAGTCCCGGAGGCTTCTTGTGGAATAGCTGGCTTATTTTATAGACTTCAGCCTCTTCGACTACAGCAGTTATTGGTTGCATATCAGTCCTTAGGCCTGACTCAAGCCGCCGACTCCATAACCAATCTTTTCTTCTCTTCCATGTCCTTAGGAGAGCAGGTCTTGCTGGCTATGACATCGATGCACAGTTGCTTGAAATCTATGGCTAAATCATCGCGGCCCTTTAGGGTCTGCAGTCCTTTGGCGATCATGATGCAAGCTCTGGTGCCGGGCTTCTGGGCATCGGGCAGCTTCTCTCTTATCGATCTTATTATCTGCACTATCTTCTCGGCCTTATCCTGAGAGATTCCCGTATGCTCCATCACGATTCTGACTTCGGTCTCGTAGCCGTAGTAGTCGGCATATATGCCTACCATGCGATCGAGAAGTGCATCTTGCGGCCTGTGAATTCCTGCATATTCAATGGAGTTGCTGGTGAGGATGGCCTTGAAATCGGGATGGACTTTTATATACCTGTCTTCTCCGAATTTAGTTGGCAGTTCTAGGATGCCTTCCTCAAAGACGGACAGGAGAACGTTATTTGATGCCGGCTTGGTTCTGGAGAACTCGTTGTAGATGAGTGTGTAGCCAAATTTACAGGCCAGGGAGAGGGGATTGTCCACCCACTCAATCTTCATAGTATCCTTGGTCTTGAAGACATTGTGGACGTAGTTATCCCGCACGCTTTCACTCTGCATTTGGGAATAGCCGCCAATCAAATCTGATGTGGTTATGGATTCATCTCCGTTTATCCAGACCACAGGTCGACCAAGAACTTTGGCCACATGGACGGCCAGACTGGTCTTGCCGCATCCCGTAGGCCCAATCAGATGCACAGGATAGCCTGCTTGAAGCCAGAGAGACAGCCGGCTTTCCATCTCTATTACCTCCGGGGTGCTGATGAAGTGATTTGACTCCGGCGTGAGGAAAGCTTCCTCGATGGCCTTATGCCTGGCTTCTTCTGATATCAACTCGTAGCTGCAGTCCATATTAGCAGGAGACCTGATTCTCACCTGAATGCTGGGATTGTCTGATCCTGCTTCGGAATTGTGAGCCCTATCGATAGCTTTTTTCTCAGAAGCGGTCATATGAACTGCTTCCCCTCTCACCCTTCTGGGATGTGACTCAATGTACGGCATCGCTTGGCACCTTCATGAAGTATGAATAATAATAAAAAGTTCTACTAAGGATTTACCCATAGTAGAAATCGCGGACATAGTTCTTGAGATCCTGCTCTTGATATTTGTGGATCTCGTTTTGGAAAGACGCGGCTCTTCCCTGAAGCTCTTTTGCACCAGAATATATCCTGGAGACAGCTTCGCGGTTCTCTTTGATCTGTGAGTTGAGATTGCTTTGGAACTTTGCTACTCCATTCTGCAAATTTCTGTAGCCCTCATCTCTGATGCTCTTTCCAGCCTTCTGAAACTCGCGAGACATCTTTTCTTGAGAGGACACAATCTCCCTGGCTCCGGAATGCAGTTTTGCGGCAGCGTCAAAATTCTCCTTGATTTGGGCATCAATTGACCGCTTGAATTGCACCTGGCCATGATCGAATCTCTTCTGGCCGTCTTCGATCATTTTTTGGGCTTCTGAGTGCATATTTCTGGACAATGTATTGCCGGCAGCCTGGAACTCTTTTACCGATTTAGTCATCTCTCGGATGCCTTCATCACGGATCTCCATGCCTGCTTTCTTGAGATCTACGGCTTTGTTGTCGATTGCATTGGCCTTAGCCAAAACGCCCTTTTTGCCAAAGCCTGCCGGTTTGACTGCACTTTTCGGTTTTTCGATCATTGAAGCCTCTTTGGGACTCACATGTGGTATGGACTTGGGAGGCTCTTTTTGCTTCTTAATAGCCTCCAGGATGTATTCGGCCAACTGGGACTTTGTTCCACCCAAGTTCTCCAAACCATACTTCAGAGCCAGTTCTTCCAGATCTCGCCGAGTGTGCTTGGTTACAAGCTCGTCGAAGGTCTCCGTTTTGGTGTTTGCGTATTCTTCCATGGCTCTTCCTCCGAAAATAATTAGAAGAAATCAGTCTTAAGCAGGAACCGCAGGGGTAGCGCCGATGGCAGCCTGCTCGATCTTGGCCATCTCTTCAGAGTAGTGCAGGTAGGTGTCCACCGATGCCACGACAACACGTGCCTCGACGGTCAGAATCTCAATTCCAACCAGGCTGATCCTTGCCCAAACATCGACTACGATACCCTTGTCAAGAATCCTATCCAGAACCTCGGCAAGACTTGATGCGTCCGGTG
>JBAQXX010000027.1:0-7972 GCA_049299735.1 Methanothrix sp.
GAATTACTGGTGAAAAAAGGCCTGCTGTAATGCTGATTGTTGCTTGGGAGGTGACGGCAGCCTGCAATCTGTCCTGCGGCTACTGCCGCGCCTCTGCCTCCCCTCTGCCCGATGCAGAGGAGCTTTCCACAGAGGAGGCTCTTTCCTTTCTGGGCAGCATTGCCAATTTAAAGCCCATGCTTATCTTAAGCGGCGGCGAGCCCTTGCTGCGGCCCGATATATTTCAAATAGCGCGTCGCAGCGTGGCCTTGGGCATGCGTGTCTCTTTGGCCAGCAATGGAACCACCATCACGCCGCAAGTGGCAGATGAGATTGCCGCATCCGGCATCTCGCGAGTCAGCATCAGCCTGGACGGCGCAGCGCCAGAGAAGCATGATCTGATCCGGGGCAAGGGAAGCTTTCAGGCAGCCATGCGTGGAATAGATAGTCTGCGCGGCAAGGTTGATTTTCAGGTTAACAACACCATCACCAGTAGAAATGAAGCAGATGTCGCTCTCATCTTCGATCTGGCCCAAAGAGTGGGAGCTCGTGCCCTGCACTTCTTTTTCCTGGTGGCCACAGGCCGGGGCCGGGAGGATGATCTCATATCGCCAGAGCGACAGGAACAGCTTCTCATCGAGATCGACAGGGAGCGGGCGCGGCGGCCCATCGACGTGCAGGTCACCTGCGCGCCCCAGTATGCTCGAATAGCCAGGCCCGGAAAAGGTCGCGCCGGCGGATGCCTCGCTGGCAAAAGTTTCGTCTTCGTCTCCCGAAAGGGGGATGTCTATCCCTGCGGCTATTTTCCTTTGCGGGTCGGAAACATACGGGAAAAGAATTTTATAGAGATATGGGAGAATGCAGCAGAGCTTCAGGCACTAAGAGCGAGAACTCTTAAAGGAAAGTGCGGACGGTGCAATTTTTCCGGGATCTGTGGAGGCTGCCGGGCGCGGGCCTACGCCGAAACGGGTGATTTCCTGGGGCCGGACCCCGCCTGCCGCCAGGAGGTGTAGCCATGGATGAGATCGACCTGGATCTGCTTTCTGCCGTGCAAGACGGCTTTCCCATAACGTCTCGACCTTTTCGGGATTTGGGCCAGGCCCTGGGGCTGCAGGAAGATGAGGTAATACAGCGGCTGGCCAGATTGCAGAAAGAGGGGCTGGTGCGGAGGATCGGGCCTATTCTTGATTTGCGTAAATTAGGCCGCAGCGGAATTTTGGCGGCTCTCGAGGTGTCACGAGAAGAGGCGGATGGGGCGGCTCGGGTCATTAATGAGTACACTGAGGTCTCGCACAACTACCTGCGGCCAGATGAGAGCGGCTACAATCTCTGGTTCACAGTGTCGGCCACAGAGGAGAGAATCCAGGAAATATTGCAGGAGATCAGGATTAAGACGGGCCGAAAGATGCTGGTGTTGCCTACTCTGCGCATATTCAAGATCGGCGTTAAGTTCGACATAGTTTGATTATTTTGATATACCAGAACGAGGATCGGTTACATCATGGCTAAACTCATTCTTATGGACTTTTATGCGGACTGGTGCGGACCGTGCAGGATGCAGGCCCCCATCTTCGAGGATCTGGCGAAAGACCTTAGCGATAAAGTGGTGTTCAGGAAGATCGATGTGGACAAGGAAAGCGACCTGGCCGTGGAGAAAGGCATCATGGTTGTGCCCACCATCATCTTAGAGAAGGACGGCGTGCAAGTACAGAAGTGGATGGGCGTCACCTCCAAAGAAGAGCTGATAAGAGCCATCCGCATCGCCCTGAAATGAGATAAAAAGGAAACGAGGCATGAAAAGGAGGATGGGAGAGATAGCAGGAGGAGACCATTGCCTGGAGGCGGTGCGAAGGATCAATAGCCGAGGAGGCTTTGCGCCCCATCTAGCCATTCGCTTCGACTCGCATCTCTTTTCCATAGATACCAGCCGCGCCCCCAAAGCCAGCGTGCAGCCTGATGCCTATCTCATCACTCATGCCCACAGCGATCACTACGGCAAATCGGCCATGCTCTCGCCTCAGGCCATCGCCTCCGTGCAGACGGCACGCGCTTTGGAGATTCGCTATGATCGGGAATACAAAGGCCGCACCTTTGAGGTTGGACAGAGCATTATTGTCGATGATGTGAGAGTGGACACGCATGCCACCGGCCACACCATTGGCTCAACCGCATTCTCCTGGAGGACGGAGACGGGAGAGAGGGTGCTGGTAACCGGAGATGTAAAAGACTACCACCATCTGCCCAAATGCGATTTTCTTGTCTCGGAAGCCAACTACGGCGATCCCTATGATCCTACCTGCATCTTTGAGGATGATCTGGCCGGCTTTTCCGAGGCTCTGGAAGACGGAGCAAGCTTTGGTGCCTATGCCTTCGGCAAAGCCCAGAGAGCAGTAGCTCTCATGAGGGCCATGGGCTACAAGGATGAGATCGGCATGGACGAGAAGAGCCTGGTTTTAACGAGAGAGCTGATGAAAGAAGCTGCCGGGCCGCTCACAGAGGTAAATGGGGGCGTATCCAATGTGGTCACGCCCTGGAATTTGCACCAGGTACGTGGCCGCAATAAGTATTTCCTCACGGGAAGAAGGGATACTTCTTACCCAACCATTCAACTCTCCGATCACCTGGACTTTCGCGGCCTGATGAAGATGATCGAACATGTCTCGCCTGGGCAGGTGCTGGCCTACCACCCCCAAGGAGAGAGAGCAAGCCTGCTGGCTCACCATTTGCAGGAGTGCGGCCTGGAGACGACATCATTAGACCTGATTGAGAAGTTTGTGCGATAACTATGTTGAAATCACAGTTTGAATTCAGTTTGTTCTCTTGACCTTCGCAATGAAGGTAAAATTCGGAGGTAATGCTTTTGGTAGACCTCTTCGGAAAAAAAAAGCTGGAAGATCGCATTTTGGAGCTGCAGGCCGCATTGGCGAAGCAGGAGGGCGAAAAAGAGGAACTCCTGCGCACTTTAGAGAAGCGGGAGGAGAAGATGCGCAGGCTTACCAGCGCCAACCAGGAGGTAAATTTGGCACTCAAAGCAGCCGAGCAAAAGATGGCCGCCCTCTCTGTTACCTTCGCTCCGGTGCAGTCATCGGTCGCGAAAGATGAGGAGCAAAAGCCGAAGGCAAAAAAGCTGAGCTTGCGGGAGATGGATATGCTAATGGAGAGGCTCAAGGCCTGCCGCTCTCCCCGAGATGATCTCCTGGTTGCCTATTACCCAGGAACTGTTCCAGAGGACGATGCTCTCCCTCCGCAAATCAAAAAGGCCGCTTCTGCCATCAAGTCCAAGCGGGGAGGGATACTGC
Organism: Methanothrix sp.; assembly: GCA_049299735.1. Lineage (GTDB taxonomy): Archaea > Halobacteriota > Methanosarcinia > Methanotrichales > Methanotrichaceae > Methanothrix. The sequence goes on from JBAQXX010000027.1 coordinate 3,279, forward strand.
TTCACAATCCTCAGCTATTCACTATGCAACTCATTCCGCCTTTTCCCATAGAGGAGTGTTATTCTCGGGAAGCAAGCACATTTGCGCTTGATATTTTTGGTGAGATGATGGACACGCCCGTGCTGGTCGTATCTGCTCATGCCGGAGAGACCTTTTTGGGGGTGGCCTTAAGCAAAGAGGGCTTTCTGGCAGAGGAGCTTGTGGAAAGCTCGGTAATGGGCAAGCACTCCAAAGGCGGCTGGAGCCAGAAGAGGTTTGAGAGGCTGCGTGAGGAAGAGATCAAAAGCCACGTCGATCTTGCGTCGCAAAAACTGGCTGAGCTGATGGGCAAGTATAAAACCCTCCTCAAGTATGCCGTGCTTTCGGGCGAAGAGAGCCTCATTCGCGAGATCGCACCCGGTATTGATCTACCCGTGGTAGAGAGAACGCTACCGCGACATGACGAGCGAAAGACAGAGGAGCTCTTGGAAGAGGTTTATGGCTTCACCTGCTACAGAATTGAGATATAGACTCCTATTCAGAAGGGCGTGAAATGAGCGGGCTTTGCGAGGAAAAAAAAGGGGGGGTGGATCCTGAAGAGCTCTCCTTATCCTGGGACTGGCACGTACGAAGAAAAGTGGCCTGGAATGCAGATACGCCTGAGAAGATCCTTGACGCACTGGCCCGGGACGGGGTGCAATGGGTGAGGGAGGCAGTAGCCGGCAATGCAAGCGCATCAGCGTCGGCACTGTCCCGGCTGGCCGAGGACAGCTCCGGATACGTGCGGGCGGCAGTGGCATTGAATCGTCGCGCTACAAGCGATATTTTAGAGATGCTGGCAGTAGATGAGATGGTGGACTACGACAGCACTCTGCAGAAGAACCGCTATCTTGTAAAGGAGGCAACGGCAAAGAGCCCCAACATCGCTCCATCTACCTTGGCATTTCTCGCCCGTGACTCTGAGGAGCATGTTCGAGCCGCTGCGGCTTCCAATCCTCTCTTGTCCGAGGAATCGATGAGGAAGATGGTAAAGGATGTGTTCTGGGAGGTACGAAACAACATCGCCAAGAACCCTTCTGCACCGGAGGATCTGCTCATCTATCTCTCTGCCGACAGGATCATGGATGTGCGGGCCACGACTGCGCAAAATCCCCGCACGCCTGCGCTTGCTCTGACGGCTCTTGCTGCTGATAGGAGCTGGGAGGTCAGAGAGGCACTGGCCCGCAACGAAAAACTGGAGGGCAATATTCTGGATGAGCTGTCCGGCCACTGGTCCTGGATGGTGAGGGTGGCTGTGGCAGAGAATCCCAATACTCCGGCACAGACACTGAAACAGCTGGCTGAGGATAAGGACCAGAGCGTGCAGAAAGTGGCTCGAACCAGAATGAGTTAGTTGAGATCAATTAGCATTCATTTTTATACTGCCTTTCCGGAAGATCCCGAATCTTCCGTACTGCCTGGCCCAATTATCGTACCGAAATCCTTTGAACTCGACGAATCATAGAACATTTTATGACAAAATATAAATACATGTAATGTTAAAGTTGTATTCCTACTGAGGTTGATAAAATGAAAGAATGCGTGAAAATATTCAAGGGGCTTGGAATCCTTTTCCTGCTCTGTGTATTGTCGAGTACAATGGCGCTTTCTGAGGATAAAACGAAAGCCATGGATAACCAGACTTCCTTAACAAATATGACACAAGTGAATGTCAGTGAAAATCAGACTTCGGTAACAAATACGACAAACGCGAATACCAGCGAAAATATAGCCTCTTCATTGAACGCTTCAAATGTCACTTCCATAACAAATATGACACAAGTGAATGTCAGTGAAAATCAGACGGCTATAACAAATACGACAACCGTGAATGCCAGTGAAAATATAGCGACGTCGTTGAACGCTTCAAATGTCACTGCTGTGAATAGCACGGCCTCCTTAAATATATTGACAGGAACATCTCCTACTAGCTGGGAAGATGCTGTTTCGAACGTTGCAAATGCGATTGATTCCATGGGCCAGAAAGTGAAGTTCATGCAAGTCTTGAACCTTGACGTCAAGATTGAAAACGGAAAAATCGCTGAGTATGAGGCTACAGTCCTGCTAACCTATTAGGTTAACCACCTCTTTTTTGGCCGTGCATATGAGCCGCTTAAAAGCGCTAACAACATATTGCAGGTACCGATTGCCACCATGAAATAGATATCTTCGGCTATACCCTGGCCGACTGATGGGAATGAAGGAGTGATCTAATCTAACCCCCTCATAATTCACGGGAAGAATAAACAATCAATGGGTGAGCCATTCGAGGCAGATCTCTCATGACATATCATGACGAAAACATTTCAGCTGGTATCTCATCATTTTTGTCGGGACATTGAAACAGCTGGCCGTGGACCCGGATCAGAACATTCCGAAGTCGGCACGGTGGAGGATGGGCTAGCTGGCATCCTCTCGAAACTGCCGATTCAGATGATCCTGTATCTCCTGCACTGCCTGACGCAACACTTTTTCGTTGTCATATTCCTGCACCATTCTTTCCAGATCGCTGCGAGGATAGACAGAGAGCTGCCGGACCTGATCTGTCAAATGGGGCACTGCCCTCAGGATGTTGTCCACGATACTCACAGTGGCCTTTCGGGCCGTTCGGGAGAGTGGATTGAGGTCGATGGCAATGACCTTCTTTCCCATAGCAGTCAGTGCCTCGCAACGGTCGCCGTCCTCCAGTGGAATCAAAACCACGTCTGCGTCGTAGATCCCGCCCCTAGTCGCCAGCGCCCGGGCGTGCTCCAGGCCGGGAACGGTGGCATCGGGTTTCTCTCCGAGCACTTCTTCTGCGCCCTTCTCCCGGAGGAGGTCGGCAATCTTTTTCACCCTCTCCTCAGAGCGGTGGAAGAGGTTGACTTCCAGCGGAATCCTGAGGGAATCGGCCAGGGCCACCATCTCCTCTGCCGCCAGGGCGGCCACATTACCGTTGACGCTTAAAGCAGGACGCTCTGCCAGGAGCAACAGGGCCGCAGCCGCGATCGTGGCCGCCTGCGCGGAGGGCGTCGTCCTCTCGCCCAGAAGGTAGTCGAAGCACTCGCCTCTGCCCTGGGCAATGAGGCCCTGGCTGCTTGTGAAGCCTTTCTTCACTCCTTCAGTCACGCGTTCGCGTGCCACCAAAGAAGCATATCTGGGATGAGACTTTGGAATATCAGTCAAGATTAGCACCTCGTTGTGAGATCGTAGTAGTGTGAACCTCGCCAAAGCTTTGCAGGGCCCCTGCCCCACCAAAGGCGAAGACCGCATCGCCCAGCATGATCATACCGGCCATGCCTCCCGCTGCCTCCACCGCCTCGATGGCCTGCAAGGCCCAGTCGCTGGCCAGGCCCGACTGCACTGTGAAGCGGCGGGAAAGCTGCAGGAAATTGGTGAATGTGGGCATCTTCAAAAGATCCTTCAAGGCCGCCTCGCCTGCCAGGTTGACCGCAGTCATCAACTTCTCATCGGAGAGAACCTGTTTTGTGGAGATGGGGCCTCGCACCACGTAGCTGATGGGCAGGGGCGGGACGGGTATGCGATCGATCCTTCCTATGCCCGGCGCGCCCGGCTGCAGGCGCACCACCAGGCCGCCTGCATTCTGGGCGATGACGTCCCCCAGGCCCGTCCGGTTTGTAACCTCGGCCTCGTGGGCGATGGCCGCTGCCTCGTTCGCCGTCAGGCCCAAATCAAAGTATGAGTTGAGGGCGTAGGCGCAGCCAAGGGCCCCAGCCCCGCTGGCCCCAAAGCCCGCCCCAAAGGGCATGGAAAGCTCCGTCTTCACCCGGACGGGGGCTTTGGCCAGCTTTTCCACCACAAATCTGGAAACGGGAGCCTCGGAGAGTACGCCGTTGAGATAAATTTCCGTATCGTGAATCTGCAAAGCCGGTTCAATGGTCGTAGTAGCCCCCAGGGAAAGACACAGACCGCAGCCTACGGAGCCTGCGAGGCGCGGCTTCTCTTTGCGGTGAGCGGCAAAAAAGCCGGTGATGTGAGAGGGCACAAAGGCCCGAGCGGATTTAATTGAGTGGTTCATAATACACCCACCAGTGCATCGATAATCCTTCCGGCAATTTCGCTCTTCGTTCCCTGAATGATTTTTATGGATCTCTGTTTACCGATTATCAATACTCGATTGTCGTCCGTGCCCATGCCGCCCTGGGCGACGTCGTTGGCTACCATCAGGTCCAGCCCTGCGTTCTGCATGGACTTCTCAGCCCGGTGGATAAGCTCCTCGTCTGTCACACCGGTCTCGGCCTTGAAGCCCACTATCTTCAGATGGGGGTAGGCCTCACGCACCGTCTTGATGATCTTCCGGGTCGATTTAAGTCGCAGTATCAGCTCCTGGCCGGAAGACTTGATCTTCTCCGCCTGCGGGTCGAGGGTGTAGTCGGCCACCGCGGCGGCACTGATCAGGGCGTCGCAGCCCTTCGCAACCTCGGCCAGCACAGCATCCAGCATCTCCCTGGCGCTCTCGGCGTAGACCTGGCGTATGGGTAGATCCTGCAAGAATCGGTGCACCAGTGTCACCTCCGCTCCGCGCCGGCGCGCCTCCAGGGCCAGCGCAACGCCCGTCTTTCCCGAGGCGCGGTTGGTGAGGATGCGGATGGGATCGACGGCCTCGGCGTTGGAGCCGCTGGTTATGACGATCCTCTTGCCCGCCATGTCCGCCGGCCCAAGCAGCCTCTCCACCT
>JBAQXX010000028.1:0-37549 GCA_049299735.1 Methanothrix sp.
CGTAGGCGCAATTGGTCACAGATTCCGGACCCTGGTGAGTGTCGTAGTCGTTATGGACGTTAACGAAGCCCACTCCCTGTACGTCCTGAGCCATGTCGTAGTTGATATCGACTATGGGGACACGCACCACTATTGTCGCCCCGAAATACTGGCCATGGCCAAGAGTGCCAACATCCCAGGTCAGGTTGGTGGATGAAGATGATGACGGCGAGGGGGAGACCGAAACCAGCTCGACTCGCTTGGGGAGGATATCCCAGAGGGTGACATTGGTGAAGCTGCCACTCTCGCCGTGATTGGAAAGGTCAATGGTATAGGTGATCTCTTCACCTCTGTGGGCGGTGGGCCTGTCTGCCGTCTTGGTCAGTGTGAGGTTGGTATTATAGAGGCCTAGATAGACCCTGTAGTCCTCAACCTCTCCATCCGTAGCACCTCCAGTAGGTTGCAGATCGGGATCGGAGCTGAAGCGAAAGCGAGCATAGGTGTAGTTGTTAATAGGAGCCCACGATGGCACATTGATGGTGATGGCGTTTGGCCCGGTGTTGAGAACGTCATTCGCAGCAATCTGATCAGAGGTCTCCCAGACGCCATTGATATCGAAATCAATCCAGGCATTGAGATATCCAGTTCCATTGACTGTGACGGTCGCATGGGCAGACCTCCCTGGAATCAATGGGTCGAGGAAGGTTACACCGTCCTCGTCATTGCTTTCGACAATAATGCCGCTTGGAGACTCGCTATAGTTGAGGTCATCTCCATCTGCCAATAGGCTGGGCAGGCCATCGGTATCTTCATCAACCAGCGTTCCAAGATGTACCTCATCGCTCACCACATGCCTTGCACCCTCTTCGGAAGACATGGTAGGATATGGCGGGGGCGCATCTCCATAGTCAAGACATCCACAAATAATAGATATACCTAATATGATTATGACAAATTCCCGAATCTCGTGTCCCGAATCCAACAAATCTATCTCTCCCTACCCTTCATTATTCCACTCTTTTGCAGATGCAGCTTTTAATAATACGACTGATGCGGACCAGGCCGCAACATAGGCGCTAGTTCACTAGCAGAATGAGGACGAATAGATCGATCAGCATTGTCCCCGGCTTATTATTATGATAATTCCTGAGATCCCTCAAACCATAGATCAAAAAAAGTCTATGTTATCGTGGCTTGAGACGATTTGGGGTTGAATCAACCCAGCATCTTTAGCCGTACATCGGCTCAGGCGGACTGGAGACGCGATTGGCCTGCATCTCCCCAAAGATCTCCTGGAACTTCCAGACCACATATAGCTCGCATTTGAAGTTCTCACGGACTGCCTCCATCAGCTTGTTCTTGGTCAGGCAGTCATAATAGATCTCTCGCGTAAAACGAATGCTCTGCAGATCGCCTCCACCCGGCTCCATCTCAAAGCTTGAATCCTGGAATAGAAGATCATAGCGCATCTGCCAGAGCAGACGATCCCGGTCCTTGGGGGGCATGGAGGACAGTGCCAACTGGTGCGAGTCGGCCAGCCTGATCCGGCTGAACACTACTATCATGTCCTCATGGTTCTTGGGCTGAATGATGGATAAATGCCGGCCGGACTTGGCAGGAAACTCTGCGGCTATCTGAAAGTAAAGATTCTCCTGCGGGACATCTTCTTTGAATAGCCCTTCCTGGACCAGCCATGTCCTTATCATTTCCTGGGTATCGATTACCTCTTGGGATGTCATCGCTTATCTCATCTACTCCAGCACCACATGCAGCGGGAACTGATGGGTGCCAAGCTTTCCCTCGTAGTTCGCAGCGGTGATCTTCAATACACCGGGCACATGGCAGGCGGCATTGATGCCCGCCTTCATGGCTGCGGAAATGGCCTCTTTGCTTACGCCGTTTATTACTATCTCAAAGACGGCTGAGACATTCTCGGCCAGAGTGCAGACCCCGTCATCGCGCAGCGACGTGCAGAAGGCTGTGTTGGTGGAAGCTTTAAGGAACTTGTACTTGGAACCCACCTTAGAGCCGCTGGCCACAACGCCTCCCGGGAATGGTGTTACGGTGCCCTTCATCTTGCCTATGGCATTTACTGCCGCCTCGGCAGCCAGCAAGCCGGCCGCCTGGTTTTGGGCGAGGATCAGGAAATTGCCGCCCGCAATTCCGTCCACTGCTCCAAAATTCTGCTCGACGATGAAGTCTCCGGACATTAGGGGAATCTTCCAGACGCTCCTTCCGTAAATCTCTGCTTGCTTTTGGTAGCCGTCGCCAAAAAAGCTGAGCTTCTTGCCGGTATCAAACTGCTTCTCGGCATCCGTCATGCCGGAAAAAGCCGCTGCTGTAGGTGCAGTCAGCACACACTGGCCTATTCGGAAAAGCAGTGAGTTCTCCAGGTTCTTGTAGCCCATATTGCAGATCAGGATATTAACCCCCGGCCTGCCGTCAGGCGTCTCGTCTCCACCGACAATGCATTCGATGCCCGCCTCTGCCGAGCACCCTATCACGGACGTGCCGAATCCCGTGGCTTCTCGCGCCGCTTCCAGAGCCCAGCGCTCCGTCACTGCTGTGACTACCACCCTTGCCATCTTTATGGGAAAGCCTTCGGCAAAGGTATCCTCTATCTGCACACCATTGATCTCCATAACATCCCTCATCTAATTATCGCTATTTCGGATTGTAAACCGCCAGATCAAATCCACCCTTATCAGGCAGGGCGAAAGCTGCTGCCGCGCAGACCGGCTTCTCAAAGGACAGATCAAACGCCATGCGTGCGATCTCGCCGGCACTACTGCCCGCCAGGACTGTGGCCCCAAAATCGGTCTTCTCGTAAGTTGCGACAAGAAAAGCCTGGGCCCCCTCCAGCTTGAACTCCTTAACCCGAAGCTCATCCCTCCTGGCAATGCCCATCCACGCTCGATCTCCCCGCACCGCGCCTGCTATTCGCGGGGTGTCCAGATCGTCTCTCTCATAGCCGTAAGCCGCCAGACTCAGGGCTATGGCATCCATTGGACGCTGACCATCCTGGATTCTCTCGATAATCATGTCGGTATGAGTGCCATTGGTTACAACGGCTACCTCGCCGGCGACGCGAATGCAGTTGTAGGCGATATAAGGGTTTTTGGCCAGGTCGGCAGAGTCAATGGGCGAGACCATGATGCTTGGGCCTCGCACCTCTGCCCTGCGATTGGGAAAAGAACGGGAGGAGACTCTGTAGGCGGCAAAGCTCCTTCCGTTGCTGCGGCCTACTACGACTATTCGGCCCACATACATGTTCAGTCAACCAGCTTGTACTTGGCGATATTCGCATCAGCCATGGCCTGGATCTTACCCAGAAGATCCGCACCCTCCGCTTTCTTGAAGAGGTGCTTGTAGCGGCCCTGCAGCTTGAGGTACTCCTGGACCGATTTAGGCCGGCGCACCTTCTTGACGCCAGTCAGCTCTCCGTTCTCATATTCCTTGAGCGGCCACAGACCGGTCTCGACAGCCAGACGTGCCAGCTCGATCATGGTTCCAGCGTCAAATGTCCAGCCGGTGATGCAGGGTGCATTGACCTGAATATAGGACGGCCCGTCTACCTGCAAGGCCTTCTTGACCTTCCGTCTCAGGTCCACAGGATAGGCCACAGAGGCGGTAGCCACGTAGGGAATATTATGGGCCAGGGCGATGGCCGGCATATCCTTCTTGGGCCGGGGATTGCCCTGGCTCTGTCTGCCCGAAGGAGTCGTGGTTGTATTCGCACAGAAGGGCGTAGAGCCGCTTCGCTGCACGCCGGTGTTCATGTAGGCCTCGTTGTCGTAGCAGACATAGAGAATCTTATGGCCGCGCTCGAACATGCCTGAGTTTGAGCCCATGCCGATATCGAAGGTGCTCCCATCTCCGCCGATGATGATCAAGTTGGTGTCCAACCCCTTGCGCTTGAGCATAACCTCCACTCCGGAGGCCACGGCCGATGCATTCTCGAATAAGGAGTGAATCCAGGGAACACACCAGGCGCTCTCCGGGAAAGGAGTGGTTGTAACCTCCAGGCAGCCAGTGGGCGAGACCACAATAGTATTGGGCCCGGCCGCATCTAAGACCAGCTTAATGGTGGTGGGCATGGCGCATCCTGCACAGGCCCTGTGCCCTGGTGCCAGCAAAGATTTATCCATTTTCTTTTGCCTCCTAAAGGATCTCCGTCCTCAGATCCAGGAACTGAAACTCGGTCTCTATCGATTTTCGGGCAGCTTCTGCCTTGGCCACGATCTTTCTGATATCCTTGATAGTGATATCGCGACCACCCAGACCCGCAGTAAAGCCGATAATGGGCATTCTGAGATTGCTGTTGTATAAGGAAGCCTTCAGATCTGTTACGAGACCAGCTTCGCCACCGATAGCGACGTCTTTCTCAATAACCGCAATTACGCTTGCATCTTTCAGGGCTTTTCGCAGAGCTTGCACCGGGAAGGGCCGATAGCTTCGCACCTTTAGCAGGCCGACCTTCTTGCCCTCGGATCGCATGGCATCAATGGCATCCTTGATGGTGCCTATGACTGAGCCCAATGTGACTATTACTACCTCGGCGTCCTCGATAAAGTAGCTGTCCAAAAGCCCACCGTAGTACCTCCCAAATGTCTCCTCAAATTCGCGAGCGACCGTTTCAATCTTGTCCAGCGCCTTTAGCTGAGCCTCGAACTGCTGGTAGCGAAACTCAGTGTAGGTAGAGGGGTCCGCGAAGGCTCCGAAGGTCTTGGGATGAGCAGGGTCCAGGATATCTGCCGGCTGGTAAGCAGGCAGAAACTCCTTGGCCATCTCTTTGTCCAAAAGCTCCACCGGCTCGTAAACATGGGTTAAGATGAATCCATCCATGCAGACCATGATGGGAGTGCGGATCTGTGCATCCTCGGCGATCTTGTAGGCCTGCAGCGTGGCGTCGACTGCCTCCTGAACATCCTCCACGTAAATTTGCAGCCATCCTACATCGCGAGCACCTATAGCATCCTGCTGATCGTTCCAGATGTTGAGCGGCGCGCCTATAGCCCGGTTGGCCACATTCATAACAACAGGAATCCTCATGCCGGAAACGTTGTACAGGACCTCATACATCAGAGCCAGGCCCTGGCTAGTGGTCGAGGAGTAGGTTCTGGCACCGCACGCGCTGGAGCCGATCAAAACCGACAGGGCTGAGAACTCGGAATCCACCGTCAAAAATTCGCTGTCAAGCTCACCATCAGCCACCATTTGGGAGAGGTTCTCCACGATGTGGGTCTGAGGCGTTATGGGATAGGCCGAAATCACGTCCGGCCGGCAGCACATGACTGCATGGGCCACCGCATAAGAGCCCTCCACCACTTTCCTATTAGCAGTCTTCTCGCTCATCACTTCTCCTCCAAGACCATTGTAACCGCCATGCGCGGACACTCGTTAGCGCACACGCTGCAGCCTTTGCAGTAGGCCAGGTCGGGGACAAATAGCCCTTCTTCCTGGTGGATGCAGCCCTCGGGGCAGTAAATCTCACAGAGGCTGCATTTTATGCATTTTTCATGATCGAATATGGGCACAAAAGTACGCCAGGCACCGGTCTTTGTTATGCGGGTGCTGCACGCTTCTACTAAACTCCCTGCTTTAATTGCCATTAAGATACCCTCTCGAAAGCGGCTTTAATGGCGAGCAGGTTCTTCTTGCCCAGTTCCCCTTTGAAACGTTCCGAAATTGCTTTGTTCAGGCTCTCCAGACCCACCTCTTTGCTCGCTCCGCAAAATGCTCCCAGCATAGTGGTGTTGACTATGGGCCTTCCCAGGATCTCCATGGCGATCTTGGTAGCGTCGATAGTGATGACCTCGGCATCTGTTTTGAGCTTGAGAGCCTCGCGGGGCCGATCGGTGTTTATTATTATCTTTCCGGTCGGTTTAAGTCCACCCGCCACATCCACCACATCGAGCAAGGTTACATCCTGCACAATGACGTAATCCGGCTCATAGATCTGACTTCTGATCCTGATGGGCTTGTCGGCAATTCTGGCAAAGGCCATTACCGGCGCACCTCTCCGTTCTACTCCAAAGGCAGGAAATGCCTGAGAGAACCTTTTGTCCTCAAAAGCCGCAACGGCTATCATTTCGGCTGCTGTGACAGATCCCTGACCGCCACGACCATGTAAGCGTATTTCTTTCAAGGGCTGACCTCCAATTATTCGCAGGCTGATCTACTCTTCTTCGCGGAAAAGTGATGAGTAAATATATCTCTTTCGGAGCCGCGGCAAGTTCTTATGTAAGATGCTCTTCTTATACACCAGTTCATGCCGCCCGGACACTAGCTCCGGCAGTTGAAGGATAGCCTATGGATAACAGGAATGAAATACTCTTTGCGGTCCGAGAAGCCAGGAGGAACCTTGGTGGGACAGCAGACTTTCGCGTCGCAGATGCTCTGGCTATCTTAGAGGGCATCGCGCCGTTCCTGAATAAGGAAGTTGTCATCGGGATGAAGTGCAAAAGCTGTGACAATTATGCATCGGCAACATTCCCGTTGTGCCGGGATTTCTGGGCAGTAGACGAGAGCGAATACTGCCATGCCAAGGATGCGTCCTTAAAAAACCTCACCACGTCCAAGCTGGCCAGCTGCCCCCAATACTCCTGCCAGGCTTCCCAGGATCTGATAAACCTTGGCACGACCATAATGGAAGAGGATCTGCGACCTACTTTTCAGGAGAGAAAGCTCTATGATCGAAGCAAATTTGCCAGCTACAGCGTGGCATTTAGGCTGCAATCCTCGCCGGGAAAAGTCTGCATCGAACTGGGACACAGAACCGATGAAGGCTTTGCATGCAGCGACATAAGACTCTATATCCTAAGAAGGCTAGATCCCGGGTTTGGGGCAGTGGCCTCCCTGAAAATAGCTGAGGCTATGAAGGGCGGTTTTATCATGGTAGTACAGTCCAGTCTGCAGACCAGAAGACAACTGGACATCGACTACGTGCTGGAATGGATAGCTGAAAAGCGAAAGATGGATATAGTCTATCTCTAGCGTTATTTCTAGATGATAATTGATGATTAAAGGATGTTTTAGACAATGGCGCAACCGTTAGTGCCAGATACCAGCGTGGTAATTGATGGCAGAGTCTCTGCCAAGATCAAAGCCGGTGAGCTGCAGGGCCGCAGGATCGTTGTGCCTGAAGCAGTGGTAGCCGAGCTGGAAGCTCAGGCCAACCACGGGCGAGATATTGGTCTTCGAGGATTGGAGGAGTTAAGGAAGCTCTCAGAACTAGCCAAGATGGGCAAGATTGAGCTGGAATACGTTGGAATCAGGCCCAATCTAGACCAGATCAAGCTGGCAGGTGGAGGAGAGATAGACGCCATGATTAGGGATGTAGCCCTGGAGCTTGGCGCCTCCTTCCTTACAAGCGATCAGGTTCAGTTCCGAGTGGCGGAAGCTATGGGCTTGGACGTGGAGTACGTCCGCCCGCAGCGCGAGGCTATCAAGCCCTTATCCCTGGATAAATACTTCACAGAGGATACCCTCTCCGTGCATCTAAAAGAGGGTGCCATCCCCATGGCCAAACGCGGCCGGGTAGGAGACTTTTCTCTGGTTCGTTTAGGGGAAAGGACGCTATCGGAAAGGGAGCTAAGAGACCTCTCTCGGGAGATCTTCGAAAGGGCCAAGGCGGATCCGGAAGGCTTTATAGAGATGGAGAAGATAGGAGCTACCATAATTCAGATAGGGCCTATGAGAATCGCCATAGCCAAGCCCCCGTTCTCCGACGGCCTGGAGATAACCGCGGTTCGGCCTGTGGCTAAGGTGAGCTTTGACTCTTACCGGCATAGCAACATGCTAAAAGAGAGGCTTAAATTAGGCCAAAGAGGCATTCTCATCGCCGGTCCGCCTGGATCGGGAAAATCGACCTTTGCCGCAGGAGTTGCTGAGTATCTATTAAGCTGCAACTATGTGGTCAAGACCCTTGAGTCGCCTCGCGATTTGCAGGTTCCTCCAGAGATTACCCAGTACGGGCCGCTGGAAGGCAGTATGGAAGCCTCGGCCGATATTTTGCTCTTGGTCAGACCGGACTACACCATCTACGATGAGGTCCGAAAGACGCGCGACTTCCAGGTCTTCGCTGATATGCGCATGGCCGGCGTGGGCATGATAGGTGTGGTGCATGCCAACAAGCCTATCGATGCCCTGCAGCGTCTTCTCGGCCGCGTGGACATGGGCATGATTCCCCAGGTGGTGGACACAGTGGTCTTCATCGAGAAGGGCGAGGTCACCCATGTCCTGGACGTAGAGTTCGTGGTCAAGGTTCCTTCCGGAATGGTGGAAGCGGATTTAGCCCGACCGGTGATTGTGGTCAAGGACTTTGAGACGGGCCAGGCGGAATATGAGCTATACACCTATGGCGAGCAGATTGTGGTCATGCCCGTATCCAAGGAGAGCCGTAGGCCCTCACCATCCTGGAAGCTGGCCAGTCGCGAGATTGAGAAAGAGCTATCACATCATGTGCGAGGTCCCTTCCAGGTGGAGATGCTCACCGACTCATCTGCAGTCATACACGTTCCCCAGGACGAGGCGGCGAGAGTGATAGGCAAGGCCGGCAAGAACATCGACCTGATCGAAAAGAACCTGGGACTGCATATCGATGTGCGCACCCAAGATGCGCCTGTCCCGGCAACACCCAAGGTAGAGGAGACGGCCAAGCATCTCATCATCTGGTTGGAGGACATGGCCGGAGAGTCGGTGGAGGTCTTAGTAGGCGAGGAGCCGGTCTTCACTGCCACCGTTGGCAGGAGAGGCGATATCCGGGTGGCCAAGTCCTCAGAGATGGCCAAACGCATCATCAAGCGCATGAAGACGGGAGAGAAGATCGAGGTGCAAAGGGCAAGCTCTGATTGAGCTTGCCTTTGATCTGCGAATATTCTATTTGATATTTATCGAACTATGGAAGTGGCCTAAATGAAATACACCAATACCAAATATCTGACAGGCATTTTAATTATTATTTTCTCGGCAGCTTTAGCAGTGGCTCAGGAGGATCCTCTGGGTAACTCCAACGAGGCCACACAGGATATAAAAAATACCATGGGGGAAGATATCTTCAGCCCCGGCCAGCAAGACCAGTTAGGCAATGCTACGCCGGTGATAACGGGAAAGAATCTGCCCGGCTCTATTGCAGACTCGCAATCTTCCCAGCCCAAGACGAGACTGCTCAGCCCCACCAGTACATGGAGTCTGAAGCTTCTGGACAACCAGGAGCGAGCTGTTGCTTTGCAGATGTACCAGTCTAATGATGTCGTTTTCGGCAAGGGTACTATTACCGTAGGAAGCAGCCTTCAAAATATAGGTGCAACAGGGACCGTCATCGGAAACAAGCTGAATATGGACATTCTCTCAGACGACCTAACGCTCTTTCGTATTTCTCTGACCATGAACGGAAAATCGCTGTCAGGAGACTATCACGGCTACAGCGTCAGCTATGTTCCCTGGAAGGGAATCGCCATGGGAAAGATTAATTAGATCGAGATAGAAATTATTTTTATATTAATAATAAACGTTGTTTGTCGTATAACCATTAAGCTTATCAACTAATGAATTTCATGGCAATGCGAATGGCGGCAGAATTGAACATATGCCAGGTCAATCCGACCGAAAAGCATCCATTCATGAGGACTAGAAAAAACCATTCCTAAGAAGGTCGATATGTCATGAGATTTAAAATTCTAATATTATCATCATTGCTTTTCATTGCCTTCCTGTCTGTGACGGCTTTTTGCATCGATTGGAGTAATCCCAGTTACAACGCGGATGAAATGATAAGCGCAGCAAGTGTAACCACATATAAGAATCCGTCAGGCTTTGCGGCAACACCCCAGGAACAAAGAGAGCTAGAAAAAAATAAGAGTTCACTGGACTGGACCATGCCCAGCACACTAACTGGCGGCGGTAACAGCGCCAAGAGTTCCAGGACGCAGGCCGAGGCGGCCAGCGAAAATGCCGTAGCCAGTACTGCGACAGAACAGGCAGTATCCTCCGCGAACACATCCGCGGCTACAGATACAGAGCTTCCGCCTGCTCAGCCGGAAGTAACAAATGCTGGCGGAAACTGGTATTTTACCCTGAACGACAGCATAGATAGGGATCTGGCCCTGGTCCTCTTCCAGAAAGGAAATGAGGTCTTTGGAGCCGGCAAGATCAAAGACGGCAACAATACCCAGGATGTGACGGCATCTGGAGCTGTTGCAGATGCAACCTTAGAACTGAATCTGGTCTGTGCGAATCCCATTGCCCAATACAAGCTCAATCTCAATCTGAGCGAGGACTTTGCTACAGGAGAGTACCAGGGATTTTCCGCCAGCGGCGAAACCTGGACGGGAAGCGCCGAGGGACAGAAGACTGCTTAAGTCAAGTGTAAATCAAGTGCAGGGAAAACGGCACTTGTATAAAGATTTTTTTATTGTTATTATTTGTGGCTGGAAAATCGTAAGGCACGAGAAAGAGATGGCAAGGGCGCACCGAAAGCGATATGAGAAGAGAAGCCCGTGCAGAAGAGGATTATGTCCAAGCTCTCTCCCCTCATGGAGCAGTATTACCGGGAAAAGTTGCAGTACCCGGACGCATTGCTGCTATTCCGGGTGGGCGACTTTTACGAGACCTTTGCCGAGGATGCCGTAGTCGTCGCCCGCGACCTGAACATTACTCTCACCTCTCGCCAAAAGGACGATGAGGGCAACAAGATTCCTCTGGCGGGTGTGCCCTACCATGCCCTAGAGGTCTACCTGGCCAGGCTCATCCGGGCCGGGCATAAGGTGGCCATCTGCGATCAGGTGGAGGACCCCAAGCTGGCCAAGGGGCTGGTAAAAAGGGAGATCACTCGCGTGGTGACGCCTGGCACAATCATTGAGCCGGCCATGCTCGACGAAGCCAGCAACAATTTTCTCGCCTCTGTGGCGGCAGGTGGGGACAGGATGGGCCTGGCTTTTGTGGATGTCTCCACGGGAGAGTTCCTGACCACGGAGATTGACGCAAATCGGCTGACTTCCGAGCTGGCCAAGTTTCGGCCGGCGGAGTGCATTGCGCCTTTTCCCCTTGATTGGGAGGGCAGCAGCCTGCAGATCCTGGATGAGGCTGCCTTCTCAGAGGAGAGCACATCCGCAGCCCTGGAGAGACGCTTTGGCCCTGGCTGGAGGGAGCAGCTGGTTGGCAGGCCCCTCGCCGCCCGCGCCTGTGGAGCCATTCTCACCTATCTGCACGCAGCTCACTTCGATGCACTGGGACACCTGCATGACATTCGTTTCTACTCAGCAGCCGAGTTCATGGTTTTGGATATTGTCACCTTGCGTAATTTAGAGATCCTGAGGAACATCCGGGACCGCTCAAGGCGAGGAACGCTGCTGGAGTTCCTGGCCCGGACAAAGACGCCCATGGGCGCACGCACCCTGGCCCGCTGGATCCAGATGCCATTGCTTTCTGTGGAAGCGATTACCAGAAGGCATCTGGCCGTAGAAGAGCTGAACAATAACTCCGTGCTGCGGGAAAGCCTGACCGAGGTGCTGAAGGGCATGTGTGATCTGGAGAGGCTGATGAGCCGGGTCTCCTGCGGCTCTGCCAGTCCCAAGGAATTGGTGGTACTGAAAAGCACGCTGGCAAGGCTGCCTAGAATGCAAGAGATCCTGAAAAATGCCGCCACACCCTACCTGATCGAGCTTCAAGGCCGTCTTTGCGCCTGTGAAGATATCGCCTCTCTCCTGGAAAGATCGATAGTTGAAGATCCGCCCACACACCTGCGAGACGGAGGCGTGATCAAAGACGGCTTTGACGCAGAGATCGACCAGATTCACTCTCTTTTGCGGGACGGCCGGGGCTGGATTGCCCGACTGGAGGCTTCGGAGAGAGAGAAGACCGGCATCAAATCCCTCAAGATTTCCTATAACAATGTTTTCGGCTATTATCTGGAGATCACCCGGGCGAACCTGCATCTTGTGCCGCAGGATTACATTCGCAAGCAGACCCTTGCAAATGCGGAGCGTTTCATCACTCCTGAGCTAAAAGAGATGGAATCCAAAGTACTATCGGCCCAGGAGAGGTCCATATCTCTCGAGCAGGAGATCTTTGCCGGCATCCTCGATAAAGTAGCCGCACAGGCCCGCACCGTCCAGGATAGAGCGATGGCGCTGGCCGAGACTGATGTACTTGTCTCCCTGGCCAACGTGGCTGCGGAAAGCGGACTGGTGAGGCCGCAGTTCAACAGCGAGGGCAAGCTGTTCCTTCGCGCCGCAAAGCACCCCGTCCTGGATAAGGCCATGCGAGGCGGCTTTGTGCCCAACGATGTCATCTTGGACAATGATCATAACCGGCTGCTCATTCTCACCGGCCCCAACATGGCCGGAAAATCTACCTTCATGCGCCAGATCGCGCTCTGCGCTATCCTGGCCCAGGCAGGCTCCTTTGTGCCCGCCGCCTTTGCCTCGCTCTGCCTGGTGGACCGAATCTTCACCCGTGTAGGAGCTTACGATGATCTATCTGCCGGCCAGAGCACCTTCATGGTGGAGATGACGGAGATTGCGACCATTCTTGGCGCGGCCAGCAAGGACAGCCTGGTGCTGCTGGACGAGGTGGGACGCGGCACCAGCACCTTTGACGGGCTCTCTTTAGCCTGGGCAATATCTGAGTATCTGCACAGCAACATCAAATGCAAATGCGTCTTTGCCACCCACTACCACCAACTGACGCAGCTGGAAGGCATCCTGCCGGGCGTGAAAAACTACAGCATCGCCGTAAAAGAGGAGAAGGGAACCATCACCTTCCTGCGGACCGTGGTGCCGGGAGCCACAGATAAAAGCTATGGCGTGCATGTGGCCCGCCTGGCCGGCGTGCCCGAGGCCGTGACGAAGAGGGCGGACCAAATATTGAAGGTGATAGAGAAAGAAGCAGTGGTCGAGCCTCTGGCTGGCTCGAAGAGAGACAGAAAGTCATCGAAGTACACCCAGTTGATCTTTTTTGACCAGCCGGACGGGGTGGCGGCCCTGCAAGAAAAGCAGGTACTTAGCGACCCGGTCGCGGAAGAGATCCAACGATTGGATCTTGACTGCATGACGCCGCGCGAGGCGCACAACAAGCTGGCAGAATACCAGAAGCGTCTGGGAGAGAAGGTGTGAGGGCAATGGCCAGGATTAAGCTTCTAGATGTTGATACCATCAACAAAATCGCTGCAGGGGAGGTCATCGAGCGGCCCGCTTCCGTGGTCAAGGAGCTGGTGGAAAACTCCATAGACGCCGGAGCCGGCAAGGTGCTCATTGAGCTGGGCGATGGAGGAAAGAGCTTCATCAGAATAACCGATGACGGCTGCGGCATAGATGCCCAGGATCTGCCCATGGCCTTTCAAAAGCATGCCACATCCAAGATCCGCGGAGCCGGTGATCTGGAGAATATCGCTACCTTAGGCTTTAGGGGTGAGGCACTGGCGAGCATTGCCAGCGTCTCGAGATCCGTGGAGGTAAAAACCAAGACGAAAGGGTCGCTCTCCGGCACATATCTTCGCATGGAGGGCGGCAAGATTGCAGAAACCAAAGAGGTTGGCACGCCTGTGGGCACAACCATCACAGTGTGGGACCTGTTCTACAATGTTCCTGCCAGAAGAAAGCACCTCAAAGGGGTGGAAGCGGAAAACGTGCATATTGCAGATATAGTCACAGAGCTGGCTATCATCCACTACGATATCTCTTTCGAGCTCTTCTCAGGCAAACGCACCATATTCAAGTCGGTGAAATCGTCAAGCTGGGACGATGTGCTCTTTCGCCTCTTCGGCCTGAAGACTTTGAAGGGCCTGTCCAAACTGGAGGAGCCCGGCCGGGGCTGGCTCCTCTCGGGCGTCATTGGCGATCCCCTGGCTGTGCGAAGCAGCCCGGACAGGATATTTGTCTTCGTCAACGGAAGGGCGGTCTCCTCTCGGGCCATCTCGTCGGCAGTACGAGAAGCTTACCGAAACATCATTCCCCTGGGAAAGAGCCCGGTGGCAGTCATCTCCCTGCAGATAAGTCCAGAGCTTGTAGATGTGAACGTTCACCCGGCCAAAAGAGAGATCCGCCTCTTACATGAGGGCGAAATCGCCTCGGCTCTCACCCGGGCCGCGGCCAGGGCTTTGGAGAAGCATGCAAAGTCCACACAGGAGGATATGTCGGGTGGAATATCGAGTAGAATGTCGAGCGAGGGAGAACTGACGGCCCCGGTAAGGCAATCCACAATCGCGGAAGGCTGCGAGCAGAGTACTCTTCCCATCGACCCGGAGGCGGAGCAGATGCAGCCGGGGCCAGGTCTCCGGATCCTGGGCCAGATCAAAAAGCTTTACATTGTGGCAGAAGGCGCTGAGGGGCTGGTGCTCATAGACCAGCACGCAGCAGCGGAACGCATCCGTTTCGAGCTCTTGCAGGAACGCTACAGGAACAAAAATATCCGCCAGGAGCTGGCAGAGCCCATCTCCCTGGAGCTATCACCCAGCGAGATCATCATGATGGCCTCCTGGCAGGAGACGCTGCAAGACATTGGCTTTGAGGTCTCGCCCTTTGGGGGAAACACCTACACAGTCAGGGCCGTTCCGGCGCTGGGCAAAAGGCTGGAGAGCGCAGAGGCGGTGCACGACATCCTAAGAGACCTCTTTTCGCAGGGAAAAGTCAGCCTCGGCTCGACCAATAAAGATGAGATACTCAAGCTTTTGGCCTGCAGGGGCTCCATAAAATCAGGAAAAGAGCTTACATTTGCCGAAATGAAAAAGCTTGTCGAGGATCTTTGCCTCTGCAATAATCCCCTCACCTGCCCGCACGGAAGGCCGGTGATGGTGACAATAGATCAGAACCATTTAGAGCGGCTCTTTTCCAGGAGATGAACTTTTCTAGAGGGCAGGACAATTGCCCCTCTCATGGATCTGGAAGGATTTGCCAAGAGGGGCCTGCTACGTGAGGACCCTGAAATAAAGTCCAAGCTAATCTCGCTGATCAGAGAGGTAAAGAGAATACCTGAGGATAAAGCCCTCATCCTGGCGCAGGCTGTGCTGGAGGAAGCGAAAGCGACGCTGCATCCCCGTGGCGATGTCTTCCGGCTGGAAGAGGTGGGCGTCACCATGGGCGACTACGGCGTAGGCTCGCGAGGCTCAGGCGATTTTTATACGCATACTAAGATCGCAGAGGTCATCGGTCGAACTGATGCTGTGGTCGACTCCCGCCAGCTTGACGATTCAGGCGTTGTCAAAGCCAATGGACAGTACATCACCGTCACCGTAGACGGGATGCACTCGCGCCTCAGCGATTATCCTTTCCTGGCGGGCTTTCATGTCACCCGCGCCGCCCTGCGCGATGTCTACGTCATGGGCGCGCGGCCTGTCGCTCTTCTCTCCGACATTCATTTGGCCGATGACGGGGACGTCTCCAAGCTCTTCGACCACATCGCCGGCATCGCCACCGTCTCCGAGCTTATCGGTGTTCCTCTCATCACCGGCAGTACACTGCGCATCGGCGGAGATATGGTCATCGGCGACCGGCTGACCGGCTGCGTAGGCGCAGTAGGCGTCTCCGATAAGCTCACGCCCAGGAAAGGGGCCCGTCCCGGTGACGTGATCATGATGAGCGAAGGAGCCGGAGGCGGAACGGTCTGCTCGGCTGCCCTTTACTATGGCCGGCATGAGGTGGTGGAAGAGACGCTGAATATCAAATTCCTGGAGGCATGCGAGGCTCTGCTCAAGGAGGACCTTACCATTCACGCCATGACCGACGTGACCAATGGAGGCATTCGCGGCGATGCCAAGGAGATCTCCTACACAGCAAAAGTAAAGCTGCAATTCGAGGAGGAGAGGATGCGCCGCCTGGTCAATCCGCGGGTCTTGGAGATGCTCGACGACCTGTTGATCGACTATCTGGGTGTCTCCATCGATGCCCTGCTCATAATAGCTCCGGAGGAAGAGGCGGAAGAGATCGCCCGGACCATTGGCAAAGCCGGTGTGGCGGTGGACGAGATAGGCACTGTTGAGGAAGGAGAGGGCGCATTGCTCCACATGGACGGCGAGGTTTCTGACTTTTCCCCGCGCTTTCGGGAAGCTGCCTACACACCGATAAAAAAGGCAGTGGGCCAGGACGCGAGAAGAGATGTGGCCGAGATGACGGAGAAAGTCGACAGGGCTGCTAAGAATGCTGTGGAGAAGAAGAGGCGATTTATCGAACGAATAAAAAGAAATTAATTCAAATTTTTACAAAGTAATTTATTTTTGGTGCGTTTGCCGAATGTAGTAATAATAGTAAAAATTTTTTTTACATAAATAAACTATTTATATCATAACGTACTTCATTTATTGCAAGGGAGTAAAAATAAGGGAGAAGATAACAATGAAGGAATCGTTCGTAATGAGATTTGATGAAAAAGATATTGAAGTTGTTGAAACGCTGAAAAGCCTGGGAGTGCCGAGAAAGGTATCCAATATGATCGCCTATCTGGCCAGCGGCATAGAGGCCACCTCCCGCGAGATTGAGAGAGGCTCCGATCTGCGCCAGCCGGAAGTGAGCATCGCTCTGCGCACGCTCAGGAAGAACAACTGGGTGGAAGAGAAGATGAGCAGGAGCGATGGCACAGGCAGGCCCATGAAGGTCTACCGCCTCAAAGCGCCAATTGAGGATATCCTTCACCACTACGAGCAGGAAAAGCTCAACGAGGCCAACCAGGCTCTGCAATCCATACAAAAGCTCAAGGCGCTCTTGGGGGAAGCGGGTTCGAGCTAAGGGCCGGGAAATGGCCCACCACCGATGTAAAAAATCAATATCTTTTTTTAATTCAGAGTATTTTTGCAAAAGCGTGAAAGGACGTTGTGGCAATAGCATTAATTAGATTAATATAATTGAATGATGCAACCACCGCAGTCCCCCGTGCGCGTCTCGTGCCTGCAGCGGCGGATGTATCGTCAGCCATTATTAGAGCCTGAGGCAGACAGCGTTTCAACCATAATAACTAGGGGCTAACAACTGAAAAATATTTAAAATATAACATTGATTGCCGAAAAAAAAACTTCACGATGGGGATATATAGAAGGAAAACCTAATATAAATCAAAAGCAAACCGGGACCAATGCGCATCATTGCCCGAAGTAATGCGTGAAGCAAATCAAGTATTAGCAAGCTTATATCCAGGTAGTGATTCATTGACGGTCATCGAAGAGTCTATTCATAGAGCATATCTCAACAAGCTTGTAGGGGAAGACGGTTTACGCATTGTGGAATGCATACCGGGCGAAGAGATCACGGACGAGAAGCTGGCAGAGCTTACCGGCATCAGTCTGAATACAGTGAGGCGCACACTTTATCTGCTTTACGAACACAGGCTGGCTATATATCGGCGCAAGCGCGATCCGGATTCAGGCTGGCTCACTTATTTGTGGCAATTGTGTCCCGACAATTTTGAAAAGGCACTGGAATCAGAAGCCAAAAGGCTGCTGCGCAAATTAGACGAAAGGCTGTCCTATGAGAAGGAGAATATCTTTTATGCCTGCACAGAAGGATGTGCTCGGTTCATATTCGACGAGGCGAGCGAGGCCAATTTCATCTGTCCCTTCTGTCAGGGCAGCCTGGAGTTTATGGAGAATGCCAAAGTGGTGGAGACCATAGAAAAGCAGATGACGGAATTAAAAGCCTGCTTATAGGTTCTCCAGGTTGTTGCCAAGAACCGCCGTCCACCACCAACGAGCCATGTCCATCAGATCGCGGCTGAACATTCCGGAGAGCCGGTACTCGCCGCTTTTGTTTATGATCAGTCCCGCACCAAGCAGCTTGTTTCTCATGGCGTAAAAAGCGGACCGACTGACATTCAACTCTACCAGAAGCTGCACCCACTCTTCTACCTTTAATGGATCGCCGCTCTTCTGCCGCTCCTCCACCATTACCAGGAATTTCCGCCCACGCTGTGCCGTTGTCTCCTCCTGAAAAAGGCGAAGCATTAGCTCATGATACGGATCACGAGAGTGGCTTATTGCATATTCGGATTTAGAGCGGACCTTGAGCGTAGTGGCGGTCCGGGGGGCCTTCTTGACATTGGTCATAAATTAGCCAGTACTGCCCTGGCTATATCAGCATATTCATCTCTTAAAACATAGCTTTTAGGTGAACGATAAGACGTCTTATTGACATGCAATATTCCCAGACGTGAACAAATGTAGCCGATCATGGAGGCCACCACCTTCTTGGAAACATCAACTCTCTTGCATACGCTTTCATGAAGAGAGGCAACAGTAAACTCTCGAGCCTCGACTATAGACTCAAGAACAACTCGCCTCAGACCATCGGTGTCCAGATTGAGGAACCTAATCATTCGGCCTAATATCTCGGACCGCTGTGGTTTCATCGTACCCCCCCAAACTACCCCAAATACATTTAACAATACTTTAGTAATACGTATAATATATACTTTACTATATGAGCCGATACTTTAATACGGTTTCATCGGAAATCCCAATTGTACCGCTATGAGTTTAAGCAGTCCGCCAAATAGTGCCGATGATAAAGAGCAGGCGGATCGGAATTATTATGTCAGAAGATGAAAACGAAATGGCTGAGATCCTCTACGCCCAGGGCAACTACAAGGAGGCGGTATTGGCCTGGGAGAAGGCAGAGGATGTTTTGCCGCATAGCTTTACCCAATTCTTCAAAAAAGGCATAGCTTTGCAAAAGCTTGGCAGGTACGATGAGGCGGCAGCAGCCCTGGAAAAGGCCCTGTTGCTCGAACCCAAGAATGCCGACGCCTGGAGGGCTCATGCTCTGGTCTGCAGCCAGATAGACAGGAATGCCGAAGCGACGGTGTCCTGCGAAAAGGCCCTGGCCCTCGATCCATACAATGCCAGAACCTGGATAGTAAGAGGCTTTGCCCTGCACCAGATGGGGCGATACGAGAAGGCGGTGGAAAGCTATGCCAGAGCCATTGAATGCAATCCACTCGGGGCGGACGGCCGAAGGGCCTGGAATAACCGTGGCGCAGCTTTGGATAACCTGCATAGACACGAGGAGGCTATCGAGAGCTATGATGAGGCACTCATGATCGATCCCTTCGATATCTATGCCTGGAACAACAAAGGCGTGGCTTTGGGAGTCTTAGACAGGCACGATGAGGCGGTAAGCTGCTTTTTAAAGGCCATAGAGATCGAGCCGGAATATGCGACAGCCTGGAAGAACCTAGGGCTTGCCTACCAGTCACTACATCGCGATCATGAGGCGGAAGAGGCCTTCGCCAGAGCAAAGGAATTGGGACTCTGATTGATCTATTTCTTGCCAGATAGAGCGAGGACAATCTCATCGACGAGAGACTCGCGGTTCTGCCGGGTTACTGTCATCACCTGAAATGTGCTGCGAATTTTCTTAGCCAGACGGTGATTGGACCACTCATGCAGCACCACAAGCATGGGCAAGGGCGAAGCTATGGCCATTTCTACGGCGGAGATAAACCTGTGGCTGGTCAGCTCCATGGGACCCACCTCGTCTACCACGATCAGCTCGCATTTCAGGGCGTTTTCTATGGCCCTTGCACCGAGGCCATCCAGGTCTTCCGGATGGACGCGATACTTCCCCAATTGCGGCCCGCTGCCCGTCTCATCGGCCAGCATGCCCACGGCCCCAGAAGCAAGATCGAGCAGCTCAAAGCCGATGCGCCGATCTTTGTAATGCTTATCTCGAGCCAGCACGCCCCCTACACGCATGCCCGCGCTGGCAGCCACCTTGGCCACCAGAGTGGATTTGCCTACGCCGGGTGACCCGGTAACTGCTATCCTAAATACCATATTGCTCCCTCATCCTTTCCGCGTAGCGGCTCAGGCTCTCTACGTCTTTTATCTCCTTTTTAACCAGTTTTTTGAGGCGGCTTCTGATCTCGCTGTCCGGTCGCGAGCCAACGGAGCGCAGATGGCGCTCGATCGTCTTGCACATCTCATCGCCTTTGTCATCCCAGTCGGTTAGAAGTATGATCTGGGGGAAGCTACGAGCTGCTTCCTCTGCCAGATCCAGAGCACTGCGACATGAGGCCATGATCACGGGTCCCGGCAGGCCCAAAGCACGCAAGGCCTGCAGGTCACGCCTTCCTTCTACAATGATGGCCGCACCCTGACAGGAAGCATCAAGAAGGGAAGCGATCAGCTCCTCCAGGGCCTCCAGATCATAAGTCCCCTTGGGACGGCACTCATGCTCAACACTACCCCAAATCATATTTTTCCATCCCAATTATTTCATAATCGTACATAATGCAAAAACGGCCTCATCCTTTGCCATGCCTTTTACCAACAGAAGCTTTCTGGCGCTCTTGTGACCGCTCAGGACCTCTATCTTTTGCTCGGAAATGCATAGCACTCTGGCCAGCTCCGCCATCAGTTGCCTATTAGCCCGTCCTCGCGACGGCTCCTCCGTCAGATGAGCCTCTATCGACCTTCGCCAGGGATTGAAACCGGAGGGAACAGCCAGCCGGGAAGAGCCTGGCACCACCTCAAAGCTTATGGTGCAGCCCAGAGGATGAGATTTAACCGCCTCGCAAATGTCCATTATTTCAAAAGAGGCTTCCTGGGAGCTTAAAGCTTATCTCGGGCATACGAGGAATAGCGTTTTGGCAAAAAGTTAAAATAGCGCCAGCGATGAAATGAGAGAGGTTCGATGAAGATCAAGAAAGTCGTCGTCCTGGCAGGTCATTCTCTGCTGGCAGGATCCATTCTTCCCGGCTTGAAGCAGCTTGGCCTGCAAATCTGCGACCAGCTCCCTGGCCAGGGAAAGGATTGCCTTTTGATATGTGACAATGGATATGTTACCACACCCGCGGGAGCGCTTCTCATTCGCCAGGCGCTCGTTGATGGAAGTCCTGTTTTACTAGACAATGCAAGCGGCCCATCTGTTTTGGAAGAGATCACGCAGACGGGCGGCCTTTCTTTAGAGACCAGAAATAACCTGGAGGCATATGCCCTCTACAGGTGTCTGCAAAGCGACTCGCGAAGACTCTCCGCCCTTCAGGCCGGCACGAACGCCATGCCCCGCTATGCTGCGGCTGCCTATGAGAAAGTGCAGGATCTTCGTTATGGAGAGAACTGGCACCAGAAGGCGGCACTCTACTGCAAAGAGAATGGCCTGGGCCTGCAAATAGCCAAGAAGCTGAATGGACGGGAGATGTCCTATAACAACATGGTCGACGCGGAAACGGTGCTTGAGATGCTAATCGACCTATCTGAGTACGATGGCGTCCCGGTAGAAAGGCCCCTCTCCGTCATTGTGAAGCATGCCAATCCCTGCGGCGTGGCCTATGGCGAGAGCCTTGCCGATGCCTATCGTCTCTCTTTTGCCACAGATCCCAAGTCAGCCTTTGGTGGAGTCATCGGATTCAATCGGCCGGTAGACACGGACACGGCTCGCGCCATCGGCGACAGCTTCGTAGAGGTGCTGCTCGCTCCAGGCTATGAGCCTGAGGCCCTAAAGCTGCTGATGGAAAAGAAGCCCAATCGCAGAATATTAGATATTGGAGATCTGCTGGCCCGAAAGGACGAACTTTATAGGGGATTCTACCAAAGAAGCATCTTCGGGGGCATGATGCTCCAGGACTATGATACATGCGACATCAAGGAATGGAAGGTAGTAACCAAGAGGGCGCCCACAGACAAGGAGAGCCGAGCCCTTAGATTCGCCTGGAAGGTCTCCAAATATGTCAAGTCCAATGCTCTGGTTTATGCATCTGAGTGCCAGACCATAGGCATAGGATCGGGCCAGGTGAGCCGGGTGGATTCAGCACGCTTTGGTGCGGAAAAGGCAGAGGAGCACGGCCTTTGCACGCGAGGAACGGTAGCTGCCACGGATTCATTCTTCCCCTTCCGGGACGGACTGGATCAAACCTTCCAGGCAGGAGCTGTTGCAGTAATTCATCCCGGCGGGTCCATACGGGATGCAGAGGTGATTGATGCCGCCAATGAGCACGGCATGGCCATGGTATTCACGGGGATGCGCCATTTCCGACACTAAAATTATTTTCGCGCTTCTGGCTCTTGTGCTTTTCATCTACTTAGCATTTGATCCGGCATCGGCAAACGTTATCCATGCAGGAACGGATATTCAGACGGCCATAAACTCGGCCAAAGCAGGAGACACGATAGTAGTAGGTCCGGGAGAGGTAAGCCGCTTCGAAGTGGACCGACCCCTAACCATTGAGGGGCAAGGCAGCCCCATCCTCTCTGCAGCTTTGCAGAAACCTGCCATAAGAGTGTCCAGCGATGACGTCACCATCACCGGATTTCGCATAAAAGGCATAGGCAAGGATAGCGATGCCAAGTTCAACTACTACATGCAAAATCCCGCAGCCGCAGCCGGAGGACGCTTCGATGAGCCAAATTCGGCCATCGTTGTGAAGGGCTACGGATTTTCTCTGAAAAATTGCAGCATCTTTGGAGCGCAGGTGGCAATTTCTGCGGAGAATGTGCAAGACATGGTCTTGCAGAATACGACCATGGATGGCTGCGATACAGGTGCCTCTATCCTGCAAAGCGCCCGGGTAAAAGTCGCAGCCTGCCGCATTACGAACTGCAAAAAATACGGGCTGGATATTGAAAAATCTCGGGATGTTATCCTGGACAATAACAGCATCGTAAACAACACTAACGGCGGCATACTGCTCAAAGAGACGAACGATGGCATCATTCAGGATAATATCCTCTCCACGAACACCTTTGGGCTGTCTCTTTGGAATGCATCATATAACCAGATAAGAAGAAACCGTGCCGATCACAATTATTATGGAATACTGGTGACAGCATCATCTAACTACAACAATATAACCGATAATTTGGCAGAGGATAACAGCAGAAGCGAGATCGTGACTGGGTTTGGCATCGGCATAAGCCTGCAAGAGAACAGCAGCTACAACATGCTGATCAGAAACACTGCTAAAGGCAACTTCAATGGCCTGGAGATCTCAAAGGGCTGCAAGTTCAATGCCGTCTACGACAACAACGCCTCAGACAATAAACACGGCATCAGGCTTAATGAGAACCGCAATAACCTCATATTCGGCAACAACTTCTTTAGAAACGATATCAATGCCTATGAGAATACCAGCCTCAATATTTGGAATACCACCATCGGCAACTACTACAACGATTATACGGGCAAAGACGAGAATAATGACGGCATAGGCGATCAGCCCTATTCTCTTCCAGGGCCACAGTCGCGTTCCTTTGACTCGCGGCCCCTCATCCGGCCATTCCGGACGGCATTAAACAGCACGCAGATAAGAGACGAGGTTACGAAATATGCCGTGTACGGGCCGGCTGATGATGAGTATCCTACCATCAGCAAGCAAAAAGGCGTCATGGTGATATCTCGCAAAGCGTCCAGTTCGCCGCCCAAATGGACGGACTCCAGGGCCTTTGATGCCAGTGCACCGCCGTTTCAGAAAGAGAATGATTTCTGATGAATCTCATAACGGAGGGCAGCATCACCTTTGAGACCGAGGGCGCCTTCTACAATCCCAAGATGCTTCTCAACCGGGATATCGGCGTAGCCATGGCCAGTAGCCTGGGCCTCTCCGACTACCTGGACGCCCTATCCGCCAGCGGCATTCGCGGGCTGAGAGTGGCTAAGGAAGCCTGCGTAGAAAAAGTGACCCTAAACGACGTCAGCCCGCTGGCTTGCCGGCTCATGGAAAAAAACATGGCCAGAAATGGTCTGAACGGTACGGTAACCTGCTGCAATGCCAACGTTCTCCTGCATGAGCAGCACTTCCAGGCTGTGGACCTGGACCCCTTCGGCTCACCTTCTTCCTATCTTTCAGCAGCCAGCCGGTCCGCGCTCTCTTTTCTATTCATCACCGCGACCGACACGGCGCCCCTCTGCGGTGCCCATCTCATGAGCGGTATCCGCAAGTACATGGCAGTTCCACTGCGTACAGACTATCACCGGGAGATGGGGGCTCGAATTCTGCTCGGCCTGGCTGCGCGGGAGCTGGCCCGCCTGGATAAAGCCATGCAGCCCATGCTCACACACGTTACAGATCACTATGTGAGAACTTACCTGCGCGTGATCAAGGGGGCAAAGGCAGCTGATAGATGCCTGGAAAAACTGGGCTATGTCGAGCACTGCCGTAGCTGCGGCAGCTTTGTTCTCCTGGAAAAGCCCAAGCCCGGTGGAGAGTGCCGCCACTGCCTTGGCAAGACGACTCTGGCCGGCCCTCTGTGGCTGGGCGGAATACAGGAGGCACAGGTAATCGAGAAGGCCTTGGACTGGCAGGGACAGAGCCGCCGGGCCAAAAAACTTCTCGCCACATGTGCAAGCGAAGTGGAGGTGCCCATGTACTATGATCATCATAGCATCTGCGAGAGGCTGCATATCACCCCCGGCAAGATAGATGATGCGATAGAGCGACTGCGAACAAGTGGATACAGGGCTTCACGTACTCATTTTTATGGACTTGGCATCAAGACCGATGCCGGCATGACACAGGTAGAAGCGGCCATAAGACCGGCTTGATTTCATAATAATTTATAAAAGGTTCTACCTGTTTTTCAACCTAAAACTTAATAAAGGAGAAGAGACCTAATAGTGATAGCTGCATTATGATAGGATAATGCAGTAATTCGAGGCACGAGGTGACGTTTATTACCCCCTTCATTGCTACTCCCTTTCGCATCTCGTGCCATCCCTTGTTATATTTCAGCAGGCTCTAAAAATGCAGATCTCATCCTACTTGTCTTATTTAGCTGGCTCCGACCTGCGATTGGTGCTATACTTCCTCATGGGCGGGACGGTGACGGCCCTCACAGCCTACTTCGCCAGCCAGGGTAGGGGCATGCTCTCCGCCTTCATCACTACCCTGCCCTTACTCACGATTTTAAGTTTTTTGCTAATCTATGCGGAGGGCGGCAGCAAGACGGTGGAAGAGTATGCCAAAAGCCTCCTGATCTTTACACCCCCCTGGCTCTGCTATGTCGCCATCGTTCTTCTGGGAGTCAATCGAATGGGAATAGTCAAGAGCCTGAGCTTGGGCGTCTTTCTCTTCGTGGTCCTATCCGTCCTCCTTGAAAAAATGCTGCCCGGCACAAAACTATAAAATAATAGTTAGGTTAAGGCAAGGCCATGAAAATTGCTCTCGTTGGCGGAACCGGCGATATCGGCACGGGATTTGCCGTACGCTGGGGGCAAACGCATGAAATCATTATCGGCTCACGAAATGTTGATAAAGCCAGAGAGGGCGCTGCCGTGGTAATGCAGCTATTAGGAGCAGTAGGTAATGTGCAGGGCACGGATAATGCCAGTGCCATTGCTGCGGCTGATGTGGTCGTGCTATGCGTGCCTTATGAACATTTGGCTTCAGTTACAACAGGTCTGTTCGACTCCTACAAGAGCCAGCTCGTCATCTCGCCCGTGGTGCCCATGACCTATAATGGCAAGTTTTTCCAGTACAATCCCCCCGCCGAGGGAAGCGCAGCCCTGATGGCGAGATCGCTGCTCCCGAAAAGTGTTAGAGTTGTCTCTGCATTTCATACCATCTGCGCCGCAGCTTTGCAAAATATTGGGAGGATAATGAAGGCGGATGCTTTTATCTGTGGGGATGATGCGCAGGCGATAGATGTCGCGGTGAATCTTGCCGGCGAGATAAAAAGCCTTCGACCACTTAGCGCCGGTCCTTTGGCAGTCTCACCCATGTTGGAGAGCCTGACGCCCTTTCTGCTAAACGTAGCTCGCAAGAACAAGATCAAAGATGCGGGAATTGCCGTCGTTTCCGAGCGGATTATCTAAAAAAATGCAAATTAAAAATAGCTAATAATTATAGAATAGCCATTTTTTATCATCTCCCAGATCATCTCTGCTGAAAGGTTCAGCCCCAGCCAGTGCCAGATGAGATAGACGCCGATGAACATCCCGATCATAGCACCCATGTTTGACAGTGCGGCCACCAAGATGACCTTGAAGAGGCGGTTTTGCATCATCTGCCCAAAGTTGTCTGCAGCAGCCAGCGTTTTCAGATCGGATACGGTAGGCTTGAGCTTCCAGGCCTCCACCATTCCAGCAAACCAGCCCGCCGCAACAAAGGGATTAAGAGTTGTCATCCAGGCCACCATCAGCGCCGTCAGAGCGGAGAGCGGATGACCTCTGGCCAGGACCACTCCTAGAGCCGACAGCCCTCCAGTTACCACGAACCAGATGACACAGGCCTGGAAAATGATCTCGCTGGACCGGGCCGTGATCAGCACCATGCCAATGGTGGCCAGGATGAGCAGGCTCACCACTACCCCAAATATCTTGACAAAGGTGATCTTTTTGCCGGGCTTCTCATTCAGGCCCTCCAGTGCGGGAATATTCTCTGGATGCTCCAGATGTTTGAGAATGCCCTCTCTGTGGCCCGCTCCTACCACGGCCAGAACGCGGCCCTGCTTGGAGAGCAAATGCAGATTATGAGCCAAAAAGGCGTCTCGCTCATCCACCAGCACGTTCGCGGCCCCTGGGGAGATCTTCCTAAACTCCAAGATCATCTGGGAGACGATATCTGCCTGGGTGATGCTGTCGATATCAATCTCTTCGTCATCGCCCCAGCCGAGAGCCGCAGGTATCAGGGATCCGACCAGCCTGATCTTATCAAAAAATCCCATGGCCGACCAAAAGCGCTGAATGGTAATGCCTATGTCCCTATCGACCAGTGCCACCCGCGCGCCCGCTTTCTTGGCCGCTTCTATGGCCGCCAGCATCTCCGAGCCGGGTTTGACTCCCATCTCCTCGCCGATCTTTCTCTGGATGTAGGCCAAAAACAACTGCACCAGGAAGAAAAAAAGTTTTCCGCCACTTAAAAGCTCACTGATCTTGATCTCCTTCTCTACCTCCTGGCCGATAAGAGCCCGATAGCGAGCAGGGCAGAGCTCAACAGCCACGATATCGGGCCGCGTCTCCTCTATTTTGCTGACTACTTCCTGGACGCTTTTTTCTGAGACATGGGCAGTTCCTACTATTATGATCTCATGGGATTCGCTGCCAGCGGCCAATTCCCCCGGCTCCACCAGTCGACAAGAAGAAGCGTCGGCTTCTTTCATCGTTTCCGTCGTATTCTCCAAATTGATTACCTCTTAATGTTCCCGCTCTCTGCAAAGCTCAATGGCCCTGACCAGGTCCTCCCTGGAGACGATGCCAACCAATCGACCCCCATCGATCACAGGCAGTCGGCGAATCTGCATATCATTCATCATCTTCATGGCAGTCGATGCCTCTTCCTCAGGGCCTATCAAATATAACTTTCTTGTCATCACCTGATCGACAAGCGTTACGGCCCTCTCCGCTTCGGAAACCTTCTGCAGATCGGTCAAGGTGATAATTCCCACCAGGGCATCGCCAGACAATACCGGATAGCCTCTATGCTTTTCCCGGAACATCAGTTCTTTTAGCTCATCGAGCGTCATTTCTAAAGCGATGCTGCGCACCGGAGCGGACATTATGTTTCGCACCAATATTCCCTCCAGGCTGACGCTTATTTCTGTGGCCTTCTCCTCTTCAGATGCACCCACATAAACGAAGAATGCCACAAAGAGGAGCATGAAATTTAAGGAGGACAGGCCCAGCAGAAACATAAGAGTCGCGAAGATCTTTCCGATATCTGCAGCACGCCGGGTAGCTTTTACATATGGCATACGTGTGGCAAACCAGGCCCGCAAGAGACGCCCCCCATCCATGGGAAAAGCAGGGAGGAGATTGAAAGCCATGAGGATGAGATTCATAATGCCTAAAGTCCAGAGCATGATGGCCAGAGCGTTGCCTGCACCACCAAAAGCGGCAGCCGGTCCGGCCAGGTAAACCGATATCAATCCCAGCACGCCGCTTACAGCCGGCCCGGCAAAAGCCATCTGCAGCTCCATGCGGGGATTTCTAGGGATCTCCTCCATGGAAGCCACCCCGCCGAAGAAGTAGAGAGTTATGCTCTTTATGGCGATGCCGTTCTTGTGGGCGATATAGGAATGACCCAGCTCGTGCAGGGCCACGCAGGCAAAGAGCACTACGGCAAAGAGCAGAGAATAGAGCCATCGCAGCTGTGGCGACTCAATGCCGCCGAAACCATAAGTCTTTCCATAGACTGTCTGGCTGAAAGAGGCAAAAGCCCAGGCAACATATAGGATGACCAACATAAAAGTCCAGTGTAGCCGCACCGGTATGCCCATGATCTTTCCAAGCTCTAGAGAAGAGTTCATAGGAGACATTTAACCATCGGCATTAATAGATCTTTTGACAACTAACTGGAGAAAAGATGAGCCTCTGCAAAACACAGCCTTGTTAAATTTAAAGAGAGCGGGTAGGAGAGTGGGGGGTTCAGTGTGGATTTCAAAAACTAGGATTACCCGCTCAAGTTATTAAAGAGACGGAGAAGATATAAATTTTTCCCCTGGATAAGCTCTTACGAGATACCTCACCTGAGCGCTATGCTCTGCCATACAGGCTGCCGTATAAGCATCGCAGAGACTATTGCCGGCGGCAAACACACCATGGCCGCGAGCAATACATGCCTTATGAGTTTTCAGGGCGGAAGATGCCGCCATGGCCAGCTCATTTGTGCCGATTTGGCCCTCAACAATTGGCATTGTTCCTAAAAATACAAGACCCTCGCTATCCAGCGGCACTACTTCCTTTTGCTCCAGCAGAGATAGAGCCACGGCGTAAGGAGAATGTGTGTGAATGATGGCCATGTTTGCAGTGCTCTGGTAGATAGCCCGGTGAACACGAGTCTCGCTGCTGGCAACCCTGTCCTGATCGCAGGGACTGCTTAAATCGACCTTCACCACCCCGCATTCCTCCAGCTCGTCGAGCATGCTGCCTGTACAGGTTATAAAGATCTTAGCTCCCTCATGCAGGCTGATATTTCCGAACCGGGAGCTGGTAAGCCCGGAAAGGACCAATTTCTTGCCGAACCGGGCGATCTCCTGCCAGGCTAAAGACATACCAGCTTCACTCCTTCTCCAATAGACGGAAAGGGACGACCTTATCGTCCACCTCCCCGAATTTTCCCAGCAAGTCAACCTTTACCTGGTAGTCGCCCGGAGTCCAAAAGCTCGTCTCCCAGCGGGCGGAGAAGATGCCGTTGCCGTCGAAGTCGTCCATGGGTATCTCCAGATTTCTGTCCGGCCCTACGATGTTGGCATTTATGGCCTTGATATCGCCTAAAGCCTGCGCCTCGATCATGACCGGCTCGCCTGCGGGGCAATCGTTCCGGCTAAGCTTAATCTCCTCCAGAACGGGTGGCGATAGCTCAGACCGGGTCGCACTGATGCTGCTCAGGGCGCCGGTAAGATTGAGGGCCCCATAGCCGTAAACATTATCCTGTCCGGATGCTCCCAGGTCGTCGGCCGTCTTGAGCAGCACCCTCTTCACATCAGCAGGGGCAAGATCTGGCTTTGCTTCCAGCAACAGCGCCACAGCGCCGGAGACTTGAGGGACTGCCATAGATGTGCCGCTCAATGAGCTCTTGCCGCTCTTCGATCCGGCTAGAGCAGAGACAACATCCACACCCATCGTGACCAGATCGGGCTTGGTGTCGCCTTTGGCCGTCGGCCCGCGCGAGGATAGTTCGAAGATAGTGCCGGATCGGTCCACGGCGCCCACGGTTATCACATTCTCGGCATCGCCGGGAATGACGATGGATGAGGCAGCTGGACCGGAGTTCCCTGCTGCCACACACATAACCAGCCCATTTTCCACCATTTTGTTGCAGGCGTCATCCAGGAGAGACGTACCGTCCGAAGGGCTCTCACCGCCCACGGAAAAGGAGACAACCCTAATTCCGTAACGCTCTTTATTCTCCAGGCACCAGTCCAGTGCATTGAGGGCATCAGATAAGTAGCATGCCCCTTCCCGGTCCATGACCTTTATCACCACCAGCTTTGCTCCCGGTGCCACGCCCATGCCTTTCTCTCCGGCAACAAGGCTAGCGCAATGTGTGCCGTGTCCGTTGTCATCGTAGGGAGCAGTCTGATTGTCCACAAAATCCTTGAAGGCCACAATTTTGCCTGCCAGGGCCGTGTGATCACTATCCGCACCAGTATCAATTAGGGCCACGGTCACGCCCTCTCCCGTGTATCCTTCATCCATCCGGGGGTCATCGAAATTCCATGAATCATCGCTAGAAGCTGAATGCGATGACGGACCGTCGCTCTGGCCGGGCTGCGCTAAAACAGTCAGCTTTTGATCCTTGTAGATGCCCTTTACGCCATTGGTCCTGGCAATCTTCTCCAGCTTGTCGCCGGATACCGTCAAGGCGCTCCCCGGCAGGATATGGAAGCGATCCTCTGAAGAAGCAACATTGCTCAGATTGCCGTCATGAAGGACTATCACCTTCAGATCCTTCCCGCCTTGCTTTTCCAGGCTGTCCTCGATACCATTGCTGTTGAGATCATTGGGGTCGCGAATGGTAAAGGTTGCTGATTCGTCCTTTGCCGCATTGCCGGATTTGTCTATGGCCACAATTGTAACCTTGTAGACTCCGGACGGCAGGTTGGAGCCGCAGAATCCTGTGTATCTACCGTCCTGATCCAAATCCAGCATGAGGTTCATGCGACTACCTATATCGGCATAGACCATCTCTATGCTGCCCGCATCATGGACAAAAGCGTTGATCTCGCTTCTGGGAGCACCTATCTTCAGCGCAGATGGGCTTACGCTCACACCATAAATAACAGGAGGCATACCATCATCAGCATTTGGCTTGAAGTAGCTGTCGTATTCCTTTTCAAACCAGATGCTGGCCTTGTTGTTATCGAGCGCATTTTGTACGGGAAATGCAGTCGCACAGCTAAGCAGACTGGCCAATAAAATAAAACAGGCAAATGAACTGGAGTTCACGCTTAACTCCAGTTATTCATTTCCAAGATTCTTATATTTACTGGTGCCTGCAACCTCAATTTGCATGGCATTCGGGAAGGTCTTCGTGACCTCTCCAAAAGTCGCTGCAATATCGATCCTGTATACGCCAGCTGCCACATTGGCATTCCAAATACCGGCAAACTCGTCTCCGTCAGATTTGATGCGTTTCATTATAATCCGATCGATGGCATCTCCGGAAGAGCTCAATACCTGGGCAGATACAGTGAAAACTTTTTCAGACGTGCCTTTTTGTGCCTGAGATGTGGAGCCGATCTTCACCACGCCATCAGTGCTATTCAGGTCGGCATATCCCTGCGGCGAGCCAAATCCACAGGTAGCGCACCCTTTGACGGTCAGGATAGTCTCGTTCTCGCTTCTGTTATCAATTTTTGGCAGGCCAGCTGAGCTTATGTTCTTCTCTTCGAAGAGCGCCGTTATCTGGACAACATCTCCGACCTTGGCGGGATTCGGCTCTGCATAAGCCTTCTGCAAGGAGATGTTCAATTGAGGCAAATTGGCCTGCCAATCCTGCCAGGAGTAAATTCGGGCATCATAGTCCAGCAGAGTCAGGGCAAGCCAGATCATGGAAGCCTTGACCCCGGTATTGGTGTAGACTACAACGGACCTATTCTTATCCAGAGATGAGAATAGATCATCCAGATCTTCTTTATCCTTGATCCGTTTGTTGTCCAGGACTCGATCATAAGGAATATTTATGCTTCCTGGTATCGATCCAGCTTCATATTCCGTGGCCGTTCTGGCATCTATGACCTGAGGCGTGCCGCTATGCACGAACTCATAGGTGGCCAGAAGATCCGCCTTGGTGGCAGGAGTATAGCTTTGGGAAGGTAAAGACGCAGGCTGCGCGACCGTCCGCCTCTGGGCTGCCACCCAGTCGTCAATTCCTCCGTCCAACAGTTTGACATTTTCATGGCCCAGATACAACATTATCCAGTAAACATAAGTTGCAGCCGAAGGCCCACCGCCGCATGGCTGGCATTCACCGTAAATAAGGACAGCATCATCCTGCGATATGCCTGCCTCTCCTAAAACCGCCGCCA
Source organism: Methanothrix sp. (assembly GCA_049299735.1). Taxonomy (GTDB): domain Archaea; phylum Halobacteriota; class Methanosarcinia; order Methanotrichales; family Methanotrichaceae; genus Methanothrix. The sequence continues at coordinate 31,865 of JBAQXX010000028.1, forward strand.
TCTCGGACACTGGCTTGAGAACGCCTCCTGGATCAAGAAATTTGGTATAAGGAATGCTTATAGCTCCGGGAATATACTCTGTAGAACTCGGGCTGATATCTAGAACTATCCCTGAATTATTGGCGCTCGCCAGGGGCACCAGTATAGAGCTATCGATTCTCTTGTCTGTTGTGCTTTCTGCCCCTGCTACAGATTCCTGATTCGAGTCATCTTTATCGGATGATGACTGGCTATTCTTTGCTTGCAAGGACGGATTGTTCTCCCGGTTATACCGTGGATTGACCAGACCACCAGTGCTGATCATCACCCCTGTTGTTGTTGCATTCTCGTTGCCCAAGAACACCGCCCACTCGTTATTCAGCACGTTCTGTTGATCGGAGGAAGATCCGCCTTTGCAGAGGGAGCATTCTCCATTAACACCGGATACAGCACCTGCAAATATAGCCATCAATAGCAGGATGCACATGGCAATTCTTGATATCATCATGGCCTTTGCCTCGATACTATTCAAGCCGTCGCATTAGTCGCATCTGCCTTGCCTAGAGCCGCCTGGTTATACAGATAATTCTCATAGGAGTACAACCTGGCATCGAATCCCTGAAGAGTCAAGGCAAACCAGACCACAGACCCCTTCAAGCCGGTATTGGTGTAGACTACCACCGGTTGGTTTTTGTCAAGGAAGGCGAAGACTCGGTCGAGCTTGGTTTCGTCCCTGATTTTGCTATTGATGATAACATTATCGTAGGGAATGTTGATTGAACCAGGAATAGAGCCTGCGCCGAACTCTTGCATGGTTCTTGCATCCACGATCTGGGCAGATCCGCTTTTCACATAGCTGTAATCGGCTGAAAAATTCGTATTGATTTGTGGAGTGTAGGTCTTGGCAGGCAATAATTCAGTCTCTTTGGCCGTCGGCTTTCCGGCAAGAGACCAATCCTTAACAGTCCCATCCAGCACCCTGACATTCTCCTGACCCAGTGACCTCATAATCCAGTAGACCAAGGTCGCAGGCGCAGGTCCTCCACCACATGGCATGCATTCGCCGTAGATAACAACCGGATCGTCTCGGGAAATTCCGGCATCACCCAGCATCTTTGCCAGCTCAGCCTCCGACCGCACATATGTTCCGTTAAGAAGGAATTTTGTATAAGGGATGGCAATCGATCCAGTGATGTGCTGCGTGGCATTCTCGCTGATGTCCAGCATGACCGCAGTGCCATTGACCTCGTCAATGGGGGCGAGCATGCTTTTGGCCTTTGCGCTGCGCACAATGGTAGTGTTCTCCTCCGCAATTTTGCGCGGCTCGGCCTTCTTTGCCAGGCTTTCTGTGGTGCTGTTCACAGGGACAACTTCCTGCGACGAATTGCTCACTTCATCATTGGTTTTGCTGAATCCGGCGAGGGGCTGTTTCCAGATTCCCACCCGGTTCTTCTGAGCAGTGCTCAGGCCAGGCATGACTTCCGTATTTTGCGCAGAGATGTTGCCGATCTGATCTAGCGCCTTTTCGCCAGACCAGCCCGAATCGCCCTTGCAGGCATCACAATAGGCTTCGCCACCGTGTGCTGAATTTACCAGCATCAACAACGCCAATAGCGCCAAGATGCCCACACCCGCTAAACAGGATCCCAAACATGATCTGAATGCTGTCATTGTCTCCCCGTTTTAATATATTTAATATAAATCATGAAAAGCAACTCAGGCAGAAGCAAAGCCGCTTCTAGCAGTTACATCAACGACGCCCATTGTCTCTTGCAGCACATATCCGCGCGCATCTTTTGCGTCGAGGACAATGTCGTACTTTCCCGGATCCAGCAGAGCCGTGGAGAAGTCCCCCTGATAGAAATCCCCGGACAAAACCAGTCGGCAGTAGCCTTGCGCTTCCAACCCATCCTGATAAGCGCGAGCTGTTACCTGCAAGAGATCGTACTTGGACTTCAGCTTTGCCTTAATGGCAACAGCGTCACCCACTCTTGCTTTCATAGGGGTCATCTCTTTGGCGAGGACGGCAATCTGCTTGACCTGTTCGCCCATAATGGGATACTGGTCTTTTCCGTTCTCGCTTATACTGTAAGGTATATCCCCAAAGCCATCCTTGCCGGGGGCTGCTTGCCCGGACCCTTGCATCTCATCCAGGCCGCTGTAGTCGCTCCAGAAGTTTCCGCCCTTGGGATATTGTGCGTTCCAGCCGTTTATTCCTCGATCGTCTGCTTGAATGACATTATCAGCTATGCGGTTGCCGTAGATTTCATTTTTGCTCGACTCCAGGAATATTCCCGTCTGGCTGTCTGAGATGTTGTTATAAATGATGGTATTGCCATCCGAACGGCTCTGTATCTGCAGTCCGTAGCGTCCGTTGCTTCGTATAATGTTTCCGCTAATGGTGTTTTGACCCGAATCTTCCATAAGGGTCAGTCCGGCCACCACGTTATCCTCCATGGTGTTATTGATGATGGTATTGCCTGTGCAGTTGATGCGCAGATCCAATCCGGAGTTGGTGTTCCTGGACAGGTCGTTCTTTTCAATCAAGTTTCCGGCGCAATCGGTGAACATGTAAAGGCCGTACATATTTCCATGCAGCACGTTTCCTCTTATGGTGTTATTGCAGCAGGAGGGAAAGAGATTGATGCCGTAAGCACCGTTGCCGTAGGCCGCATTGTTCGTGATGAGGTTGTCGTTGGAGTTGGAGAGGTATATTCCATACCAGCCCTCTCCCACTATGCCGTTAAAGCTGGCATTGTTTCCTGTGATTGTATTCCCGTCGGAAAAGATTAGGGCAATGCCGGGCTGAGTACAGTAGATTACGGTGTTGTTGGAAACACTGCAGCCCGACACACTGTTGAGCTTTATTCCATAAAAGCCGTCTCTGACCGTAAAGCCGCTGATGCCCACATTGTCCGCATCTATGTTCACGCAGGCGTCTCTATTTCCGGCCCGGATAACCGCACCATTGCCAACCAAATTCAGGCTCTTTTGTATGGTTATTTTGTCGTAGACTCCCCCAGCTACCTGCAGGGTATCTCCGGGAGAGGCGGCATCAATCGCAGCTTGCAGATTCGAGCTTACCGGTATCATGGCACCGTTCGCGAAGGAAGAGATCAGCAAGGCTGCCGACAAGATGCAAAAGGCTATAGTTTTCAAGCGACCCACCGACGCCAGAACGGTCGTGTCGTTAATAAAGCTTACGTCGCGGTTTTTCCAATGCAAATCGCTAATCGACCTTTGAGGCAATGGAATGAGCTACCAAGGAAGGCCAAGTACTATACAACATACCTCGCGCCAATGGAATTTGGGCAGTGGCGAAGAAGGCCTTTTCCGCTGTGCCGGTGCGGATACAAGGGAATCGATTACGAGCTAGGGTGGTGGCCCAAGGCAATGGATGTGAATGCTAGGCCAACCACGTTCCTCATCGGTATTCCCAGAGTGATAAAGGATGTTATCGTGGAGCATGTCATGGCGCGAGATTTGGAGGAATGCCTGCGAAAGTGCATATAAAAGATAGGTATTTGTTCAGGAAGTAAGGATTAAAATGGTCTGCGAAAGAGAAATAACAAATGTGTTGAGAAAATGAACAAGTCTGAAGAATTAGTTTATAAATTATGCAGAAACTCATTTTTATCTATGTGGAGCTATGCTAATCCAAAAGGCAAGAACGATAAAGAGCTGTGTGACGTGCTAATAGTATGCGAGCCGGACATTATTATTTTATCGGTTAAAGATATAGAATTAACAGATAGTGGCGATATTTCAGTTGATTGGAACCGATGGCAAAAAAAGGCAATCGAAGAATCTTACGCCCAAATTTACGGAGCTGAAAAATGGATCAAGAGAGCGACACATGTAATCACAAAGGAAGGACGAAAGAGTCTCCCTTTTCCGCAGAGCGATCGTCGCAAGATACATCGTATTGCAGTAGCTCTTGGAGGAAAAAGGCAAGTTCCAATTTATTTTGGAGAATTTGGAAAGGGGTTCGTCCATGTATTTGATGAATATTCTCTAAACATAATAATAAAAATGCTTGACACAATAACCGATTTCATTGAATATTTGAATGAGAAAGAATTTTTATCGATTGGCGGTATACAAACTACACTTCTAGGATATGAAGAAGATTTGCTTGCATTATATATCCATAACAATCGAGTTTTTCCCATAAATTCAAATAGCTTACTTATTAGCGAGGGATTATGGTCAGAGGTTACGAAAAAACCAGAATTTATTGCCAAGAAGGAAGAAGATCGGATCAGTTACGTATGGGATAACATTATTGAATCATTTTGTAAGGATTTTTATGAGAATAATTTAGAATTCGGATCATCATTAACGGATATTGAAAGATCCATGCGAACTATGGCAATGGAAAATAGGTTTAATAGAAGGATCTTGGGCAAGGCATTTTTTGAATTCTTGACGCAAAAAAGCGAAATAAGATCGAGATGCATTCTTTCTACTTCTGGTGTAAGTTATGTCTTTTTAACTTGTTCACCAGACGAAGATCGCAAATACAGAATATCTGAGTTGGGCGCTCGTTGCTTTGTTATTAGAGGTTTATATCCTGAAAATCAAACAGTAGTTGGAATTGCAACAGAAATATATGAAAAGGGAAAAGGCTATTCAATGGATGCAATTTATTATTTCCAAGATAATTGGACAAAAAAAGATCAAGATGATTTTAACTATCTAAAAAACGAATTAGGTTATTTTGCAGAGCCCATAATAACGACTGCAACCTCGGGAGGAATATCCCAAAAAGGATCAAGAATCCAATTGAGTTCCACCCTAGCGAATTAGTGCTTTACGTCTAAATGGAGGGACCTTCACCTTGTCCAAGCCACTGAAAACACCTCTTCACTGCACATCGATGACTGCTGCAAGATCTTCTGGAGATACCAACACAGATACTCCCTTGTGTGTATTTTGGGGCCAAAAGTCAACGATTAAATCTAAAATATCCACCCTTCGTAAAAAGAATCCGCATAATATTTATCCCTTAAAAACGATAAGGTATTTGATGCAGTATAAGAAATCCCAAGTCGTCTCAAAACCATTGAAATCTGTGCCAAAACCCGCTCTGGCGGATATAAAGCAGTTGCTTCGCGATAACTTGGCGGACTTGCGTCGGGAATATCGGGTAGGTTCCCTTTGGCTCTTCGGATCCTACGTTCGGGGCGAGCAGCACAAGCGTAGCGATCTTGATATTCTAGTAGAGTTCGAGGAAGTGCCCACTCTTCCCAAGTTCATCTCCCTTGAGCGTAAGCTACGTGAGATAACCGGCATCAAAGTTGATCTCGTATCAATTCGCGCCTTAAAAGGCGAGATTGGAGAGCGCATTCTTCGGGAGAAGGTAGCATTGTGAAGCCCGAGCGAAGGCACATCGATTTTCTGCAGGATATCGTAAATAACCTGGAGAAGGCAGAGTGCTTCGTGAAAGGAATGGACTTCGAGGATTTTCTGGCTGATGAAAAGACGCGCTATTCCGTGATCTGCGCGCTTGAGATCGTAGGAGAAGCGGTAAAGAAAGTGCCCACTGCAGTCAGGCTGCGGAATCCTCAGGTGCCCTGGAAGGATATGGCGGGGATGAGAGATCGGCTTATACATGGATATTTTGGGATTGACAATGAAATTGTGTGGAAGACCGCCAAGGAATTCGCCCCGGAAATACGTTCGGAAATCGAAGCCATCCTCAAC
>JBAQXX010000029.1:0-15721 GCA_049299735.1 Methanothrix sp.
TATTCCACAAGTGAGGCTAGATGCGTGAAATGGTACTCAATTCCAACCGATGAGGTCCTGGCCGGCCTGAAATCCGGACAAAATGGACTTAGCTCTGATGATGCGGCCAAGAGACTCTCCGAATACGGTCCTAATCAACTGGAAAGCCCCTCTAAACCCTCGCCTTTGAAAATTTTCCTTTCCAAATTTAAAGATTATATGGTTATTGTGCTCATTTTTGCCGCCGTGGTCTCTTATATCGCAGGCGAGAGCACCAATGCCTTTGTTATTTTGGGAATAGTCATTCTCGTGGCGATCATTGGATTTTTCCAGGAGTACAAAGCAGAAAGGGCCATGGAGGCGCTCCGGGAGATGGTGGCCCCCGAGGCGGACGTCATGCGAGACGGCAAGATGAGCACCATCCCCGCCTCAGACCTTGTTCCCGGCGACATGGTCTATCTGGAAGCAGGAGATAAGGTGCCGGCGGACTGTCGAATTGTCGAGGTGACAGCCCTGCAGGTCATTGAGGCATCTTTAACCGGCGAATCGCTGCCAGTTAAAAAGAGCACAGAGCATCTGCCAGAAGAGTCCGCTCTTGCCGATAGGACGAATATGGTCTTCATGGGAACCATTGTCTCCTACGGCAATTGCAGAGCGGTGGTGACCGCTACGGGCCTGGCTACCGAACTTGGCAAAATCTCGGGAATGATCAAACCAAGGTCGGCAGATCCGCCCCTCAAGATAAAGCTGGAACATTTGGCCAAGAGACAGGCCCTCCTGGTTTTTGCCATAGCTGCAATTGTCTTCGTCCTGGACGCCAGCAGAGGCACGCCCGTCATGGATTCCCTGATAGCCGCCATCGCTCTTGCCGTGGCTGGTGTACCTGAAGCACTTCCATTTATTGTCACCCTGGCTTTAGCTTTCGGAACCCAGGCCATGGCCAAGAAGAACGCTATAATCAGAAGGCTTCCCGCGGTCGAGACCCTGGGATCGACTACGGTGATCTGTACAGATAAGACCGGCACACTCACCACCGGCGAGATGACGCTGCGAGAGATTCAAACCTTTAGAACCATCTATGTTGAGGGGCCGGGCTACACACCGGTGGGTTCCTTTTCAGAGCAAGGCAGGCTAATCGACCCCCAGGAAGAGGATCTGGCCAGGCTTCTCAAGATAGGGACGCTTACAAACAACGCTGATATCGAGAAGGTCAACGGCAGCTGGCGCATAGTGGGAGACCCAACGGAAGGAGCAATAATCGTTGCCGCCAAAAAAGCAGGCATTCTGGAGACGATCAGGAAGAGCAGCACCAGAATTGCGGAATATCCCTTTGATTCCGATCGCAGAAGGATGACAACCGTCGACGAGATGCAGGGCGAGGGCCGGATCGTATCAATGAAGGGCGCACCAGAGGTAGTACTGGGCAAATGTACCCGCATTGCCCATGCACAGGGAGTGCGGCCACTTACTGAAGAGGACAAACAGGCCATTTTAATCAGAGCGGACGGCATGGCAGACTGTGCCTTGAGGGTTTTGGCATTTGCCGGTAAATCCCTGGGCAGTAGCGATCCTCTGGAAATGGATCTTGTGGAATCCGATCTGACCTTTGCCGGTCTTGCCGGCATGATGGACCCCCCCAGAAAAGAGGTAGTGGATGCCATTTCTGTCAGCAAGAGGGCTGGCATCAGGACTGTCATGATCACCGGAGATCACCGACTTACAGCCAAAGCCATTGGCAAGGAGCTGGATATCGGAAATGGTGAGGTCATCGAGGGATCCGATCTGGAGAAGATGAGCGAAGAAGACCTGCAGAAGCGGATCGATGAGGCTTCGATATTTGCCAGGGTCACGGCCGAGCACAAGGTACGCATAGTCGAGGCTCTGAAAAAACGAGGCAATATCGTAGCCATGACTGGAGACGGTGTGAACGATGCACCCGCATTGAAGGCAGCTGACATCGGTATCGCCATGGGAAAAACGGGGACCGAGGTTACCAAGGAAGCATCGGATATGGTCATAGCCGATGACAACTTTGCCACCATCGTCGGAGCAGTTCTGGAAGGCAGAAGGATCTACGACAACATAAGAAAGGGAACCACCTATCTTCTAGCCGTCAGTTTTGCCGAGCTGGCCACGATCTTCATTGCAGTAGCCCTCGGGTATCCCATTCCTCTCCTGGCAGCGCAGATTCTCTGGATAAACGTAGTGGCGGAGGAGTTCCCTGCTATCGGCCTGGCCCTGGAGCCGGCGCATGCGCAGATCATGACAAAGAAACCGCGCGATCCCAAAGAGAGCATGCCGTCAAAAAGCCTGCTAATTTATACCCTGGGAATTGCAGCCGCAATCGTGACTGGCACGTTGGCCCTGTATATGGCATCGCTGGTGATGGGACATAACCTGGACTATGCCAGAACTATGGCCTTTGTGGGGCTGGGCTTTTTCACGGTATATAACGCCTATAGCTGCCGCTCTCTGGAGGAATCTGTATTCAGAATGAATCCCCTGGGCAATAAGACGCTTCTCTTGGGAATTGCCGGATCGGTATTCTCGATTCTTGCGGTGGTGTACATTCCATTCATGCAGTCCATCTTCCAGACCAAGCCTCTGACATCTGAGAGCTGGGTTATGGTTCTGGGCGTCGGTCTGCTGGTGGTCATGGTTGCCGAGGTCATGAAGAGAGTACTACCTGGACTGCGAACATAGGATAAACTTAAGATTAAAGAGGATATATGACTTACCTATGAACTCCAAAACAGCAAGGCCACGGATCGCGGCTCACATGGCACTTTTTTTGCTTTTATCTCTGCCTTTTTTGCTATTCCCAGTCCATGCATATGATTTCGCGGGGACTGTTGAGAAAGTTTCAGAGACCAACAGCATGACGGTGAATGTTACCCAAGCCGGCACTTATGGATTACAGGCAAAGGTCGAAGTTCTCCTCGATAAACCTCTGGCAGGTCTTACCTACTTCAAAGGAAAAGAGCTGCAATTCGAGATACAGGGACGCGATATTTTGGGACGACCCGTATGTGAAGCTTATCTGAACGGGATTAACATTCAGGAGGTATCCAATTGCAGGCTAAATCCAATTGAGTGCAGCTATCTTCGCAACTACCCAGCCTGGAGATGGGCAGGATATGACTCATCAGGAGACTATTATATACAATATTATGCCCCATGCAATGGATGGCAGTGCCAACCATATTCCCCGTACTTTTTTAACGGAAAAATGAAGCCCAGAGAAAAATGATGAGAGCGTTCTTTCGGATTTTTCAGCGCATTCGCCAAAGCAGGCTAATCACCAGCATCCGGCAAGCGAGATGACATGATCAGAGATTGTACTTTGGCAGGGTTCATCGCATTAGCCAGAGACTTTCCCTTATCCTTTCGCATCAATTGGTAGGCGATCTCCGGATCCACATTATATTTCTCCAGGTACTCACTTCGAGAGTAGTTGCCGCCCAGGCTTGAAACGTACACCGGGTTGCCGACAATCGGCGAGATCTTTCCGACCGGCAAAATCCATTCAAAATTCAAAGGAAGATCACAAAGCCAGTCGTCTGTACTATATTCGGGATCAAGAAGCACCTCTTTGTCTTTTTCGTTCACGGATCCACAATTTTTGCAGATGAATTTTATCTTCATACGTTAACCTCTATATCCTATAATGAATATCTCAATAACAGTATATATAATTAACTAAACAGATGGTTTTTCGCACATCTTTAGAAATCGCGAGGAAGACCCCCTAGATCTTCGAAGGAGAAGATTTCCTGGTCGCCCTCGGCCCAAAAGCTACACTTACTTTGACCGCATAAAGCCATGCTTGTGCTAAAGCCGCATAACACCCTGGAAGAGGCCGTACTGGCCCGTCATGTCGTCTGGATGGAGAAGCGCAAGGTCTTGAAACAATACTGGGAATGGTGCTCTGTACACAGCCGAGCGTTCGCAGCCATTGCCATCGTTTCTCCGCGCAGCCGCTACGCGGTGGTGGAGATGGACCTCTATGGCCTGGGCGCAGGCGGCCTGGATAGATATGCAGGCAAGGAGATCCTGCGCATCGTACTGGAGCAGCCTTTGAAAGCCGGGTCGGTCTTTTTCGTGAGCCCCGTCTATGTTTCCGCTTGCGTCCCGGAAAAATCGGCTGCTATGTTTGCCGGGAAGATCTGCCGCAGCGCGCAAGAGGCGCTATCCCTCGACCAGATAACCCATGAGGAATGGATTCGTGGCGAGCTGAAGAGGTCCGATGCCGGCGGACGCAAAAAGAGCGCTTTTGCGCCCATCAGCGGCCAGGCCCGGGCAGAGGTGATCGAGGCGCTCCTCAAGGAAGATGATGCGGGCGTTATGTAAGGAGAATGCAAAGATGAAACGCACATTATTCATTCTGGTAATCCTGCTATTCATATTCAACCTGATAGATTCATCGCCGGCCTTGAACGACTACCAGAGGGGCGTCCTGGATGGCCTAAACCGGGGATGGAACATGTCCCAGAGATATGATCAGGCAAAAGCTGGTGACATTGATCCATATAACCAGGCAGTTTCAGAATATAACGCCTGGATTCGGGCGATCTTCGGCACTAACGAATCGCTAATGCTGCAGCCCTTTGCGGCATCGGCAAATCCAAAGACATATTCCATCAGCAAGACCTTCACACCCATCCACAGCATTGATGCCAGCTGGAATCAAAGCAAGTCGTTGCTGCCCGAGCCTGACGCTTACGGCATGATCAATGGATATCCTGCGGAGGTCTACTATTCGATCGGGCCGGCCATAGCAAATTTCTAGAGAGATGGTTTTGAGGAAAATTGACGGGATGCCTTTAGAGACTGATGTCGCACAGACCGGGACGATCGCCATTTGGAGTAAGCAAATATACCTCTCCGTTAAGCCTGACCTCAACATGGCCGCCCACAGGAGCAGCATCGTAATTATGGGTAACAAGGAAGAATGCAAGATCCCGAGAGTTAATGCCCTGATCATCAAAGGAGGAGACAAGACTCTTTAAGCTGGTGATATTCTCAATCTCGCCAAATGCCATTGCCGGATCCAAAAAGACTGCGATTATGCAAACTGCCATCATTACCTTCAACCATCTCATGGCTGATCACTTAACACCAGGAGGGATATATAGACGATTTAGAAAAGGATTCTGTCCGAAAACGGCCGTTGATGCCAAAACATGGTTGCAGGGATGCAGCCACCGGGGTAGATGATATGAGGCAAATTCAAATTTCAGCATGCTTGGCGATTATCGCTTTTGAGGCGTGTTTGGCAAGTGCTGCTCGATCCCCGCGTGATTTGGACCCAATCAACCAACTGAAACCTCCTGCCTGAGCCGCCCAGGTTGTCAAATACCTCCATTTTAGCCGCATTCTTTTTAAAATCAGGCGTAGAATTATGGTGACATGATGGATAAGAAGGGAAAGGGGAAAGCTGCACTTAGCATGATAAAACCTACCTCATTCTATTCCAATGAGAGCGAGAAAATAAAACTAAACTGGTTTTGCTATGAATTATCAATGGGAATATATGATAATATGAGAGATGACCTTGGATATCGACTAAAGAGACATAAAATCAGCGAAGAGGTTCTTGCGGATTTTTCAATTTGTACCTCGAAGAAACTGAAAGATGTAATCTTACGACAATTATCCGGCAAAGATAAGCAAGTATGCATTTCATATGAACTGATTGAATCATATTTTCCGGATCTCGACGACAGGCTGGTCAATAAAATGCTGGATGTGCTCTCCAAAGCTTGGGATGAGGAGCTCAGTTTGTGTGAAGTATGCCCAAACAGATGCATAAGCGAAAAAGATGAATATTGTACCCTGTTCGATGACAAGGAGCTTTTCGAATGAATAGAGGTGGGAAATGTGAAACTAATTGATGAGATGGAAAGCCAATTGCCCATTGGTTTGAGGCCGAAGAGACGTTAGGATGGCGGAAATCGGGCCCGGCTAATGGCCTCGCAGATCTGCAGACTGGTAGACGCCGCCGGCCGGAAATGAGCCTGCGGGCATGATGTGAATGTAGCAGGGCAGGCACAGAGAGGGCCTGCCGCCGGGTGCGGGCAGGGCGGAAAAGTGGCTCTTGCGGGATTGCCTAGTTCCAGAAAACATAATATAAACCGCAATCTTTAAGCTATCTGTGAGTATTAGTAATCACATGGTCGCCATAGTGTTGGATCAAAACTTTTTCAATCATGATGCTCAAGCAGGTGGTTTTTTCCCAAAAACCCATATCAATCCTGGTTTTGATATAGATTCTTTTATAAGATCTAATGGAAAGAATATTTTGATAGAGGGCATTAGAGGAACTGGAAAGACTCATATTTTGAAAATGATAGCTTCAAAATGCCTCGAAAATTATGACGAATACAACATTTTGCCGGTGTATATATCTTTGAATATGGTTTCAGAGTGGCAAGGGAGCGATATAAGGCTCTTCCGGATCCAACTATATGCAAATATTGTATCAAAAACTATCGAAACTATCGAGAATAATAAGATAAATATTGGCTGCATGAAAAGTGGAACAGAAAAAGCAATTGACATAATTAAAAATATGTTTGGAATAAAGAGTAATGAAGATATAAATACAATTTTAAATAATATAAAAAATATTAATGAGAATTTGCTGAGGCAACTTACCTATAATCCAGAGAGGATTTGTGAAAAATATAAGGATGAAACAGAAATTCGTGGCGGACTTTCAAGCTCTCCGCCAGTCCAATTAAAATTCGAAGAATTAATTAGATATATTGAGGAAAGGGACATACAAAAAGTTGGAAAAACTCTGGCGTTTGAAAACGCATCAAAATTTATTATAGAATTTTTTACTCAGCTCAAAGAGATATTAGGATGCCAATATGTATTCCTCTTGCTAGATGAATGTTCTGACCCGTCTGAGGAGGCTCAGATTGAAGTTTTTCGCCTATTGAAAATTATTCGGGGTGGTATAACATCCGATATGGAAGCAAATTATGTCTATTTTTGTGCATCTGTGTATCCACCTTATGCAACGAAATACCCCTCAAAGATTCTTGGACATTCAGTTAACTTTGATCCAGGACAAGATGCCGGCGTAGAATACTTGCAGCTAAATGAATTATCCGATGATTATGAGGATTTTTTCTTAGAGTTAACAAGAAAGCGTTTAGAATACGTCTTAGAAAGACCAATATCGAACCCGATAACAGAAATATTCGAAAATGAAGGTGCATTTATATTAGCTTCATATTGTGCAAATGGGATTCCCAGACGCTATTTAGAGATATTGAAACAAGGCTATGAGAATTTACATCAACGCGATGAATTAACCGATGTTTCTACGAAAATATCTCAAAGAGACATTGAAAATGCTGTCCAAATAGTTGCCTCGAATCAGATTCTTACGCAAAAAAATTTGAATACAAATGATTTCAAGATTGTTGCAGAAATTACAAAAAGAATGTCAACACGGAACAAAAAAACCGAAACGGAAAATAAAGATAAAGAAAAGCCAATACCTGCAAATATCTATTTTACGATAAATTACTCTCAATTCCCAGAATTTAATAACATTTTGCTCCAGGGATGTATCCATGATAAAGGAAGGACGCGATTAAAAAAATATTATAAAGAAGAAGGGTCTCAAGGTCCTCTAATGATGTTGGACATAGCATTGGCCTTAAGCAATGGTGCAATCGATAAAAGAAGAGCTATAGACATATTTAGAAAAGATTTAAAATTCAATGCGAAGAGCGGATTTAAATATTGTCAAGATTTCGATTTGGATGCTTTCGAATACAAGGGCAAAAATACAGAAATATTCGAGTAGCTTTTCGGCCCAGACTTAGGAAAAAGCAAATCAAAAGTCGAACAGCGACTTCTGCCTTTTCCCGGGCTTCGCCTCTGTCTTCCCCTCGCTCTCCGTCTTCTTCGGCCTGCCCCTCTTGCGGCCCTCGGGCTTGGCAGCGGACCCCTTCAACTCTCCGGCAGCAACCGCAGGCTCCTCCTGCTTGGGCTCGATCGTCGGAGCAACATTCTCCGCTGGGGGTTGCACAGTCTCCACGATGCTTGTTGTCTCAGCGCCAGCGTTCACGATAACCGCCAGGGGCCCGGCCGCGCCTGCCTTCGCCGCCCTCGTCAGCGGCGTGCCTCCGATCGGCTGCTGCGCCGTGCCTGTGCCGTGCCAGCCCAGTTCGATCTCCTCGAACTCCTCTGCCGCCCGCATCTTCATCGCCCCCTCAAAGATGCTCTGCACCTTTTTGGTAGAGGTCGTGCTGCCCAAAAGAAGCGCAATCTCATCTGCATCCAGCTCCAGCTCCGCCGCCAGGGGAACTGCCTTCTTCTTGTCGGCCAATAGCATTCCCACAAATTCCATCAGCTCCGCCCGCACAAAAGCCGCAGAGACGTGGCAATGCTGGCCGATCTTCTTGGCAGCCGAGTCCCGGATGTTACGGGCCTTTTTGGTCTGGCCCATGCGCCGCCACCGGCTGGGGGGCCGGAAGGCCACGTAGCCGTGACGGGCTGCGGCTTTGGCGGCCTGCACCCCGCCCGTCATGAGAAAGCTGGCGTAGCGCCACAGGCCGTAGTTCTGCCTGATGCGAACGCGCCCTAAAAAGACATCCGCCCGCGCCAGATGCTCATAACCCTGCCAGAGGTCCGCGCCCCCGTACGCGAGCGGCAGGTTCTCGTCCACCCAGTTGATGAGGTCCTCCGGGCTCTCATCCAGATCGTAAGAGGCTTGCAGGGCTTCCTGGGCACTATTGCCTTTGAAGATTACCTCTAAAACCTTGAAGATGGACGATTTTACGTCGCGCTCAGCCGTGGCCACGTCCTCCATCTTCAGTGTCGTCTGGCCCTGCGCTGCTGCCTGCAGATCGTTCACGCCCGAGCGCATGTCCCCGCCCGCGCGCTCGGCAATCATCATCAGGGCATCTGGATCACAGTCCACCTCTTCCATTCGGCAAATCTCCCGCAGAGCCTGAGCGATGGTGGTGGAGCGCACCGACCGAAACTGTATGCCCTTGGCCGCATCCCGCAATGGCTTTTCTATATCGTAATACTCGTTTGCAATGAGAAGAACGGGCTGACTGGTCTCTTTAACCAGACGCAGCATGGCCGCAGCTCCGCCCCGGTCGGCAGTGCCGTGCAAATTGTCCGCCTCGTCCAAAATCACCAGCCGCGGCTTGCCTGAGAAGGTCATGGACCGCGAGGCGGGCCCGGCAATCTTCTGGATCATGCTTGCCGTGCGCGCATCGCTGGCATTCATCTCGATGTAGTCCCAGTCAAATTCGCGCGCCAGCGCCAGAGCGGCAGAAGTCTTGCCCGTTCCCGCCGGTCCGTAGAGGATGACCGCACCCGTGATGGGCGTGCCATTCTCCCAGGACGCCGCCCAAGCACGCAGCTCCTCTATGGCCTTGCCGTTGCCTAAAACCTGTTTGAGTGTATCGGGCCGGTACTTCTCAGTCCACTTCACAGCAGGGGGCATTCTACCTCAGGCAGACCGACGCCTCACCAGACGCCCTCTTTGCCGGTCATTTCCTCAATCTCGATCTCCCAGATGGTCATGGGCATCTTCTCCAGCACCTCGCGGGAGAACTTCTTGCCGGCGTGCCCGCCCTGGCCTTTTTTGGTGAAGGCATCAAACATCTTCTGCTTGGCCTCTACACTTTCCGACAGCCGGCTGATGCCGAGGGCAACGACGCTCGACCAGCGCTCTTTTTCTAAAACATCTATCTGAAAGCACACCCTGGGATTTTTCATGGCATACTCGACCTTCTTTCCCATTCCGCGGGAGTGAAGGTAGATCTTGCCGTCTTCATAGACATAGGACATGGGAACAACATAAGGCTGATCGTCTTTAGACAGCCCCAGCCGGCCGTATCTGGCTGCAGAAAGAAGACTCGTGCACTCATCCGAAGATAGATCCCTGGGCTTCATAGCGGCAAAATTAGGCACTCATGCATTTTTAGTTTTTGCTTTCTGAAACGGCCTTCATGACCGGCCCGAAAAAAATGCCCCCGCAATTAGCAAGATCATTCCTAACGCGATCATGGGCACGCCCGGAAAGGCCGTCTCTACCTGAAATTTGGTAGCTCCTGCCTCCGCGCCGATGAGCTTGAAGCTATCGCTTTGCAGCTCTCCGCCTTGGCTCTCCATCACCTGCACCCCCACCAGAGCGATTCCGGTAAGAATTACAAGCACCCCCATTGCTGTAGCCAAATTCACTTGAACCATTGAGATCCCCTTTGCTGTAAAATATTTGGGGCAATAGATATAATGCTTTGCCTATTATTATCATCACATTAGATCACCTGAAGCAAGATCACCCCGGACCCGCCAAAAAGGTTTTACCTTGGCAGCACCTTTGGCCGTGGAATGTTCAATAAGATCCTGATCGCCAACCGGGGAGAGATCGCCATTCGGGTGATGCGCGCCTGCCGGGAGCTGGGCATCTCGACAGTAGCTGTCTACTCTGAAGCGGACAAAAACGCCCTTTTCGCCAAATACGCAGACGAGGCAGTCTTCATCGGACCGGCACCCTCCCGCGAAAGCTACTTGAGGATAGACAAAATCATCAAAGCCGCTCTTGAGACCGGAGCCCAGGCTATCCATCCTGGCTACGGCTTTCTCTCCGAGAACACGCACTTCGCCTCTGCCTGCGTGGAGAACGGCATCGTCTTCATAGGCCCGCCATCTTCAGCCATCGATGCCATGGGCTCCAAGATCACCGCTCGCCAGACCATGAAAGAGGCTGGCGTCCCAATTGTGCCCGGCATCGAGGAGGGCATCAGCGATCCGAATACAGCAGCCGAGATCGCAGAGAACATAGGCTACCCCATTATCCTCAAGCCGGCGGCAGGAGGCGGGGGGATCGGCATGAAGATCGTGCAGAGTCGCGAGGAGCTCCTGCCCGCCTTAACCTCTTCTCAGTCCGTGGCAAGAAGCGCCTTTGGCGACGACACCATCTACATCGAAAAATACCTGACTGAGCCCCGGCACATCGAGTTTCAGATCCTGGCAGACAATCATGGAAAGACCATCTATGTCTCAGACCGGGAGTGCTCCATACAGCGCCGCCATCAGAAGCTGATCGAAGAGTCACCTTCGCCCGTCATGACCGAGGAGCTGCGCCAGAAGATGGGCTCCATCGCAGTCAAAGCCGCGAAAGCTATAGGATATTCCAGCGCCGGCACTGTGGAGTTCATGTACTCTCGCGGCGACTTTTACTTCCTGGAGATGAATACCCGCCTGCAGGTAGAGCACCCCATCACAGAGATGGTAACCGGCGTAGACCTGGCCAAAGAGCAGATCATGGTGGCGGCTGGCTACCCCCTGAGATATGATCAGAGCGACATGAAGATTAACGGCTGGGCTATCGAATGCCGCATAAATGCTGAGGATCCCCTCAACGATTTTGCCCCATGTCCGGGAAAGATTAAGCGTTACCGAAGCCCGGGAGGACCTGGCATAAGAGTGGACAGCGGAGTTTACACCGGCTACGTAATCCCGCCCTACTACGACTCTTTGATCTCCAAGCTGGTAGCCCACGGCAAAGACCGTAATGAGGCCATTGCCAGAATGGAGCGCGCCCTTTTTGAGTACATCATTGTGGGAGTAAAAACCAATCTGATATTCCACAAAGCAGTGCTCAGAAATAAACGGTTCCGCAGCGGAGATATAAACACCCACTTTATCAAGGATGAGAATATCGTCGATGCCGTCAAGATCGTGGCAGCAGAGGATTATGAGAAAGGCATGTCTCTAGCTTCTGCTTTAGGTGCAGACAACCGCCAGATTGCCGCCATATCCGCAGCCGTGGGGTCCTACCTAAGCCAGAACCGACCCGAGGAGAAGAGTTAAAGTTGACAGCACATGACATTCTCTCATTCTTGATCTCGGAAGAGTGGGTATCTGGCGAGGAGATGGCCAAAAAGTTCGCCATCTCCCGCGCCGCCGTCTGGAAGCAGATTCAGGTGCTTCGCCAGAGAGGATATGAGATTTCCGCCTCTACCGGAAAGGGCTACCTATTGGTCAAAAAGCCCGACCTTCTGGATGCAGATCGCATCTTTGGATGCCTCAAAACAAAGTGGCTGGGAAGAGATATGCGCGTCTTGGCCGAGGTCAGCTCCACTAATGCCGTTGCCCTTTCCCTGGCCCGCGACTGCCAAAGCGGCACCGTCATCCTGGCCGAGACCCAGACACAAGGCAAAGGCAGACTCTCCCGGCCATGGGTCTCGCCGCCCGGTGGAATCTGGATGAGCATTATCTTGAAGCCAAAAATGCCGCTCACTCATGTCTACCAGATTAACATGGCCATCGCAGTAGCCCTCTGCCGTGCGTTCTCCTCCATGCTCGGCCTGGAAGCGGAAATCAAGTGGCCCAATGACATCTTGATCAGGGAGCTAAAGATCTGCGGTATACTCATGGAAGTGGGCGCGCAGGTGGACCGGCTGGATTATGCAGTGGTGGGACTGGGCCTCAATGTCAATAATGACCCGTCCGGCCTTCCCGCCGAGTGGAGATCGACATCTCTGGCGGCAGAGCTGGGCCACAACATCGACAGGTGCGAACTGATCGCCAGGATTCTTGAGGAGATAGAAGTGGCATACGAAAATATGGGGAGTAAAGAGATCTATGAAGAATGGCGCAGCCGCTCGCTCACCCTGAATAGGCAGGTGCGAATCACCTCAGTAGCAGGCGATATGGTAGGCGAAGCCATGGATCTGGCAGAGGATGGTGCCCTTATCCTTCGGACCGGGGATGATCTGAAACGGATATTGGCAGGAGACTGCATCCATCTGCGCCCCCTGGAAGCGAGTTGTGAGAGGCGCGATGGACAAAAAGCCAGCTATGAACCGAGAGCGAAAAGGATGAGGACAAGATGAGAGCGAGAAAGGTGCGCGGCATTGCCCGGGATACGCTGCGATTCATCCTAGAGGCATCCCGTTCCTCTCTTCCGGTGGAGTTTGCAGGGCTGCTTCAGGTCGAAAAGGAGATCATCACCGAGGTCCTCATCCTGCCAGGCACGGAAAGCTCCCGGATGAGCGCTCTGGTTCGGCTCTACATGCTACCTAATATGCAGGTAGCGGGCTCAGCGCATAGCCATCCATCCGGCGATCTCAGGCCGTCCGAGCCCGATATCATCTTTTTCTCACGCACCGGGGACTACAACATCATTGTCGGCCCGCCTTTCGACGAGCAAAGCTTCGTCTGCTATGACGGCGCAGGAAGGCGGCGCGATCTGGCCATTTTAGATGTAGAGTTTAAAGACGACAGCTTTGATGATGATTTCAAAGAGGAATGGCCTTGACGCTGGTAGTCGCCACGGGCACCTTTGACATTCTCCATCCCGGCCATGTCCTCTACCTGGAACACTCGCGAGCGCTGGGTGACGAGCTGGTGGTAATTGTTGCCAGGGATGTGAATGTGCGCCACAAGTCCAAGCCCATCCTGCCAGAGGAGCAAAGACAGAGGATGGTAGAGTCCCTCAAGGTCGTGGACAGAGCTGTGCTGGGCGAAGAGAAGGATATCTTCCGGACGGTTGAGCAACTCAAACCGGACATAATCACATTGGGCTATGATCAGCATTTTGATGAGGCGGCTTTGCAGGCGGAGCTATTTCGCCGCGGCCTTCATCCCAGGATTGTGCGCATCGAAGAGCATGAACCCTGCCCTCTCTGCAAATCAAGCCACATTGTGACCAAGATCCTGGAGCGCTTCCGGGGGAGGCGAATCTAAGCCCGCAGTAATGCCGTCAAGTACTTATATGGCCCTCTCGTTTGCGGGCCTGATGGCCAGAGTTGCAGTAGGAGGAACCTTCGATCCAATTCATGATGGGCATATCTCCTTGCTGAGGCGCGCCTATGAGTTGGGGGGAGAGGGCGAGGTGGTAATTGGCCTGACCTCCGACGAGATGGCCCGGGAGAGCAGAACCCGAACCGTGCGCAGTTTTGAGGTAAGGGAGAAGAATCTGCGCGCGGTCGTGCAAAGGTGCTTTGGCATCAAGAATGCCAACATCACAAAGATCGATGATCAATGCGGCTCATCGATTTATGACGACTTTGATTTTATTGTCGTCTCTCCGGAGACCAT
The DNA here is from genome assembly GCA_049299735.1 of Methanothrix sp. Classification (GTDB taxonomy): domain Archaea; phylum Halobacteriota; class Methanosarcinia; order Methanotrichales; family Methanotrichaceae; genus Methanothrix. The sequence continues at coordinate 14,068 of JBAQXX010000029.1, forward strand.
GCCCATGGCCGAGAAGATCAACAGGCTGAGAGCAAAGAAAAACCTAAAGCCGCTCCAGATATCAGTGATTGAGTATCAGATGGCCCAGGATCTTGTTCGCATAAGCTCTACCAGGATCTCCGAGGGAAAGATCGACAAACATGGCAAGGTTCTGATTGGCTAGCAATTTATAATCCCGGAATATCTAAAGTGTTCTATGTCAAAATTTAAAAAATGAAAACATAATCTATTGGCTCATATATAGACTGCCTCTCCACCAGTCCAAACATAGTCGATCCCCACCTCGGTGGTGAACGTCTTAAGGACGATACTGTAGAATAATCCGATGATGATGCGAACCAAATTATTCATAGACTTTTTAAAAATAAGTAGCATCCGCCAAGATCGTGGGCCATGGGTTGGTTGTGACTGAACTTCCGGACAGGGACGGGGCGCGAGTACATCAAGGAGCAGAGGAGCGACTGCCGGAAAAAGGCATTTGATTTGATGGCAAAGGCCAACCCTTTTTAAGGAAGGCAGCCACAGTTGATGAGATGGCTGAAAAAAACCGAGCCCAAGGCAAAAGCAAAAAAGCGATGACTAAAAAAGAAAGGCAAAAAAAGAAGAAAGATGCGACCCCGATCATAGCGGGCCGGTGAGCCCTTTTTTTTGCGCCGGAAAAGCCTATGTCATTTTTAAAGAAATTAGACAAATTCCACAGAAATTTTTTTAGTAATCGTGAGTAAATAACATGATGACATGGGCATCCCGCCAAATAATCCAAAAAATATAGTTAGTTCTTTATCCCTCCGCCGGACGGCGTAGAAGAGTCTTTCCAACCTTTTGTTTTGGCAAATGGATTTGTTGCATTCTCGGACAGGGTTACATTAGTGGTGTTCTCGTGGACGCTGACAGATTCGTTAGTAGTGTTATTGGACAGCGTTGCATTAACACCCTCGGTTGCTGTACTCTCTGCATAGACTATGCTAAATGAGAGAACAAGACACATAAGCAGGAGAACAGACCATACATTAAGGTTGATATTCATGAGATATTACCTCCTCCTATCAAGAGATTCGACTGGTTGGATTTAAATATTTCGAGCAATAATATAACAATGGATTGAATAGAAGTGGCTTAGCGCCAGGCATTGCTTCTCTATCTTTCTCGCATCCCTTCCGGAAGGCGGCTTGCCCTCCCGGCCAGCCAGTAAGTCCCTTGTTTATGCCAGACGGGATGCAACATTTTTCTTGCCTTCTGCAACGGCGGTCTCGCGGCGAAGGCTCCTCTTCGGCCAAGGGAAGTACTTGCGCGCACGTTTGCACGACATCTTCAGATGATAGGGCTGCTGCCGGGCAGGAGCATGTCTTCGAGCATGGTAACAAAGCCCTGAGAAACATAAAGAAAAGTTGATAAAATAAATAGGAAAACAAGAGCCCTTGTGGGGCCCTATTTTTTCCGCAAATCAACGCCCGGACCGGGATTCGAACCCGGGTCGAAAGCTCGACAGGCTTTCATGATGGGCCACTACACCATCCGGACAGTTTTCAGATCCCGCCTCCCAGATTCGAACCGGGGACATCGCGGTGACTGCGCGTAGCACCTCTACGGTGCGAGACATACTACAGCCGCGCACTCTACCAGGCTGAGTTAAGGCGGGCCTCTCGCTACCAGG
>JBAQXX010000030.1:0-21633 GCA_049299735.1 Methanothrix sp.
ATCTCTTGCAGTAGAAGATGGTCTCGATTACGATCTTCTTCCAGCTATTTGCATCCAGTGCCCGCCGGAGATCCTTTTGCTCGCACTCGTTGCCGCATTTGGGACAAAAGGGGACGTAGTGTTCTAAAGCTCCCAGGTCCTCGTCAGCCATTTTCCATTCCTCATTAGTTCAAGAAGCGGGGCAGGGCAAAAAAGCTGTCGGTGATTTTAGAACGGCCGTATTCCCGCCAGAGCGCAGCCTGCCAAAAAGCCAAAAATCACTCCGGAATTGAGGAATGGCAGTCCCGCCTGGGGCCGGTCCCGCGAGGTGGTCATAAGAGCCAGGAAGCCAAGATAGGTGCCCAGCATGGCTCCTATTGCCGGAAAATTTACGCCAAAAATGCCTCCGACAGGAAGCGAGGTGTAAGCCGATATGACCAGAATGGTGGGAATGATTGCATCTCCAAGCCCCAGGAAAAATGCGCCCCTCTTGCCGCCCGCCGGGTTCGCCTGATCGCTGCTGTTCGGAGTTGAAACTGGGGGGGTGTCCTTCCTGAAGCTGTAGCCGCGGCTCCTCGGCACCACAAAGAGCAGAGGGGCCTTTATCTTTATCACGCCCTCAGCCAAAGATACCATGTGGCGGGTCTTGTAGACGGAGAGGGCATCGTAGACTGCCAGGATGATTAACAGCAAGAGAGTTGGAAGAATGGTCATGCTCACCCCGAATAGCGAGCTGATGCCGGCGCATACGACAATGCCGAAGGCATCGATGACATACCACTCCGGATAGTAGCGAAGCAGAAGAAGCACGGCGGCGGTGGGCAGGAGCGCCAGCAGAGGCGGCATGAATGCCGCCATCAGATAATAGATGCTGGTGGCAATAGATATTTGGATAAATCCGCTGACAATCCAGCTCTTCTTCTTTTTTATGGCCAGGAGAAGAAGAGCCGTGAAGGCCAGGATGAGAATCATATAGATAACGGGATTCGTAGACGATGTGGGATCTTCAAAGACCCTGTAGTCGCTGGCGGAGATGGCAGGGGTAATGGCTAAAGCCAGAAGCTGAACAATCATCACGAAGAGCAACATGATCAGAACCGGAATCCTTGAACTCTCTGACATCTCTCTCCCGCCGCTCAAGGCTCCTGCCTTTTCACTTCATTATCATCATTCTTTTTTTTCTCTTCCAGAAGCTGTAGGTAGGAGCTTCTAATCGACTCATGCAGACCCAGCCTGCTTAATATGGACAAAACCTTCTGCTTCTGCTGCTCGTAGTCGCCAATGCCTTCTGCCTCCACTTCCACAAAGCGGCCCAGCCCCTCCACATCGTCCAGAGCCAGGACGACACCCTCATAGGAATACTTGGCTCTTCGCTTTCTCACCTGGGCAGATAGCACAAATCCCAAGGCAACGAGGATCTGCTCCATCTGCTTTGGATCATCGATTTTCACAGTCCTTTCCAGGCGCGACTTGGTGGTCTGATCAAGCTTGGGCCCCTTGTAAGTCAGACGCGCTCCCTCTTCCTTGATGCGGATACGAAGAGCCTCATCGCTCTCTTTGAAGTCGCGGAGGGGGGAATTGAAATAGAGGTCGTGGTGGTTTTCCACAGCCAAAAGAGTGGCCCCCAGGGCGGCGATCCTTTCCGCCATGTCCTCTGGGGCACGGGCCTTGACCTCGACCTCGATCATCTTCGAACCAGCACTGTGGACTTCTCCAGGCGCAGTACATCTACGGCCTCGCCTGCGGAAAGACTCTCCACTACGATCTCGGCAGCCTCAGCCGGAACTTCGATGATCTCACCGTCCACCGGGACGGCAATTGTTCCATTGGCCTTCTGGCTGGCAACCTTTGCCGGGTCCATGCCGCCCATGGCTTTTATGATCTTGCCGCTCTTGTCCTTGAACCTGGGGCCTATTATCTTCATCTGAGGCTTGACGGCCACAGGTTTCATCTCGATTTGAGGGCTTCCCGTACGGCTATCCACCTGAGAGTTGGCCACGCCGACGAGATCAATTGTCTCCAGGGCCAGATCTGAGTATACAACAATACCGGGAAGAGGCGAATTGAGGGCCATGCCTTTCTCCGCCTTGTAGCGGCGCAGCGCTGCGGCAATTTCTTTTATGGCAAGTCCTGCCGGATCGACCGGCGTGCCTGATGGCATTGGCCAGCTCTGCACATGCACGCTCTTGCCTGTGAGGGTATGATGAATCTCCTCGGAGATAAAGGGGGTGAATGGCGCCATGAGCTTGGAGAGCGTCTCTAAAGCCGTGTAAAGGGTATTTTGGGCTGCCCTCTTCTCCGGTCCGTCCGGGCCGTAGAGACGGGCCTTGACCAGTTCTATGTAATTGTCGGCCAAGACCTCCCAGGCAAAGCCGCGAATGGCCTTCATGGTCTCATCAAACTGGAACGCGTCCATCGCAACTGTGGCCTTCATGATAAGCGAATCCAGCTCTCCCAAGAGCCAGCGATCCACTTGACCGGGAACCGCATCAACTTTGGCAATGAGGGGCAAAGAGAAGCGATAGATCGACCAGAGCTTCTGCTGGAAGCGGCTTGCGGCCGTGATCTCCTTCCACTGGAACATGATGTCGTTGCCAGGGGAGCCGCCCATGGCCCCCCACTGGCGGAGCGCATCGGCGCCGTTGGTCAGGAAGACCTCTTCGGGGCGTATGAAGTTGTTTAAGGACTTGGACATCTTGTGTCCGTCCTCGCCCAGAGCCATGCCGTTGATAAGAATGGTATCCCAGGGCTTGACGCCCTCCAGGGATTTAGTGCGCAAAATGGTGTAAAAGGCCCAGGTGCGGATGATGTCATGCCCCTGCGGTCGCAGTTGCGTCGGCATGCGTATATCCTTTCTATTTGGCCAGCCGGCCACGGCCAGGGCGGAGATGGAGCTGTCCATCCAGGTATCCAGGACATCCTGCTCAGGGACGAAATCCGTGCTGCCGCACTTGCACTTCTCGGGCGGCTGAGTCTGGTTGGGGTCGAGGGGAAGCCACTCTTCCCTGGCAACTTTTGCTTCTTGGCAATGGCGGCAGTACCAGACGGGTATGGGCGTGGCAAAGATCCTCTGCCGGGAGATGCACCAGTCCCATTCCACAGAGTCGGCCCAGTTCTTGAGCCTGACCTGCATGTGGGGTGGTACCCAATCTATCTCTTCTGCCGTCTTCTTGATCTCCTGAGAATTGATTTTGACAAACCACTGCAGTTCCGATAAGATCTCAATGGGGGTCTTGCACCGCCAGCAGAGGCCCACATTCTGTTCCAGCGGCTCCTGCTTGAAGATTATCCCCTCATTTATCATATCCTGGGTGATCTTATTCTTGGCCTGCGTCACATCGAGGCCTGCGTAGGGCCCGGCGATGGCCGTCAGCAGTCCACCGCGATCTATGGCCTGGCGCAAGGGGAGGTGATGCTCCATCCACCATCTCACATCCTGCCGATCACCGAAGGTGCAAATCATGACAATTCCCGTGCCAAAGCTCGTATCCACCACGGGATCAGCCAGCACGGGAACTTCGTAATTAAAAATGGGTACCTTTACCTTCTTGCCGATATATTTGCGGTAGCGCCCATCATCGGGATTCACAGCTACGGCCACGCAGGCAGGCAGAAGCTCGGGCCGAGAGGTGGCGATCTGCATCTCGCCGTCCTGTGCGGAAAAGCGCATGTAGTTTAATGTTGTGGTGCGGGAATCGTATTCCACTTCTGCAAAGGCAATGGCTGTGCCGCAGCGGGGACACCAGTTGACGGGATGATTCGCCCGGTAGATCTGGCCGTTTTGGTACATGCGCACGAAGGAGGTTTGCGTCTTAACATAGTACTCGGGCTTCATGGTTACGTACTCATTGGACCAGTCTATGGACAGGCCGAGGCGTCCCATGGACAGATGAAAACGATCGATGGCCTCAAAGGTCAGCTTCTCGCACAGCCGCCGAAACTCTTCTCTGGAAACCTGGTTCTTGGTGATATGGTTTAGCTGCTCTACCTTTACCTCGGTGGGCAGCCCGTGGCAGTCCCATCCCTGCGGGAACATAACATTATAGCCCCGCATACGCTTGTAGCGCGCCACGTAGTCGATGTAGCACCAGTTAAGTGCGTTTCCGATATGAAAGTCTCCTGTGGGGTAAGGGGGAGGTGTGTCAATTATATATTGCGGTTTTTTTGAATCCCAATCGAAGTGATAGATAGAACTGTCCCAACTCTGCACCCATTTCTCTTCCACTTGACTAAAGTTGTACTCCTTGGAGACCTCGCTCATCAGAATGCTCCCGCACTTTGGCTGCTAGAGCAGTTGAACACAATGTTAATAGGATTATCGGTAGACCAATAGCAATATGCAACTTTTGATCTATCATGCAAATCAGTGCAACCCCAAGAAATGCACAGGAAAAAAGCTGGCTCGCTTCGATCTGGTTCGCCTGACTCCTCATATAAACCAGCTCCGGCCTTTCCTGGTTTTGAGTCCCTTTTCACAAAAGGCACTCTCCCCCGAGGACAAAGGAGCAAGGGGGCTTGCCGCCCTGGACTGCAGCTGGGCCCATGCCGAGGAGGCCTTCTCGCGCTTTAGGCTAATGGAAAGGGCATTGCCATTCCTGGTAGCCGCCAATCCAGTTAACTATGGAAAGCCCTTCAAGCTCTCCACGGTAGAGGCACTGGCTGCAGGGCTGATAATATTGGGTGAGAGAGAGCAGGCAGAATTGATACTCTCTAAATTCAACTGGGGGCATGTCTTTTTAGAACTGAACCGAGAGCCTTTGCAGGAGTATGCTGCTGCCAAAAACTCGGCGGAAGTGGTGAGAATTCAGGATGCATATTTATCAGACTAAATATATTATGGTGCGTCATCTTGGAGAAGGAGGTGGTGCATTTTGTCCCTCTTCGTCTCCAGATATCTTCTATTGATATTATTGGGCTTTGTTTCCAGGGGAACGCGCTCGGCAATCTTCAGGCCGTAGCCCTCCAGGCCAATCACTTTGCGGGGATTATTGGTCAGGAGACGAATCTCCTTGATGCCCAGATCGACCAAAATCTGGGCGCCAATGCCGTAGTCCCTAAGGTCGGCCGGGTAGCCCAGCTCGTTATTGGCCTCAACCGTATCCGAGCCCGCGTCCTGCAGGGCATAGGCTCGAAGCTTGTTGGCGAGGCCAATGCCTCTGCCTTCCTGGCGCATGTAAAGCAGTACTCCATTTCCGTTCTCGCTGATGAGGCGGAGGGCCTTGCGAAGCTGCTCGCCGCAATCGCAACGCTGGGAGAAGAAGACATCGCCGGTGAGGCACTCCGAGTGCACCCGGACCAGGGCGTCTGAGGCTGTGGGATCTCCGGACACGAAGGCGACGTGGCACTGTCCGTCCAAAATGGACTCATAGCCTATGGCCCTAAAGTATCCGTACTCTGTGGGCAGGCTCACATCCGAGACCTTGCGGATGAGCTTCTCGCGCTGCATGCGATAGCTGATGAGGCTCTCGATGGTCACCATTCTAAGGCCGTTTTGCTCTGCGAAGACCTCCAGTTCGGGCAGCCGGGCCATGCTGCCGTCATCATTCATGATCTCACAGATGACGCCCGCTGGATAAAGGCCTGCCATCCGGACCAGGTCCACGCAGGCCTCGGTGTGGCCGGTGCGCCGCAAGACTCCACCTTCTTTAGCCTTCAAGGGAAAGAGGTGACCGGGTGTGACAATATCGCTTCGTCTCATTTTTGGGTCGATGAGGGTCTGCACCGTCACCGCTCGATCAAAAGCGGAGATACCGGTGGTGGTGTTGGCCCTGGCATCCACGGATACGGTAAATGCCGTGCCCATGGACTCCGTGTTCTGGGCAGTCATGAGCGGAAGGTCCAATTCCCTAAGACGTTCCGCCGTCATGGGCATGCAGATCAAGCCGCGAGCAAAGCGAGCCATAAAATTGATGGCATCAGGCGTCACCTTTTCTGCGGCCATCATCAGGTCGCCCTCGTTTTCTCGATTCTCGTCATCCAATACAATGATGAAGCGGCCCGACTGGATATCTAATATCGCATCTTCTACAGAGCAAAATGGCATATAAGACATCAGGCAGTACTGCTGAATACTTAAGAGTTTTGTGCTAGCGGCGAAATAGAAATGAAGCCCGCAAAAAAGGAGAATGAAATCAGGACCAAACACCGGCCAACGCGGTGTTGCATTTGCTGCAATGCCCATCGATCACGGAATTTCTTATGATCCTGTATCCCATCCGCTCAATTTGTACCTCTTTGCAGACGGGGCAGATGGTATTCTCGCTCTCGCCAGGAACGTTGCCTGCATAGACATATTTCAAGCCCGCCTTGCGGCCTGCTTCCAGGCCCCGGCGAAGCGACTCTATTCCGGTCCTGGGAACATCTTTCATCTTATACATGGGATAGAAGGCAGAGATATGCCAGGGCATATCCGGACTTACACCGGCAAGAAATTCAGCCAACTCCTCCAGCACGGCCTGAGAATCGTTGTATCCGGGAATAATGAGGGTTGTTACCTCTACCCAGACACCTTTCTTCCAGAACCGCTCGATGTTGTGCTCTACAGGCTGCAGCTTTGCTCCACAGACCATGCGGTAGAATTGATCATCACCCTTCAGATCGATGTTTATGCCATCCAAATAGGGAATGATCTTTTGCGCAGCCTCTTCGCCTATGTAGCCGTTGCTGACAAAGACATTTTTAAGTCCTGCATCATGTGCCAGTGCAGCTACATCAAGAGCGTACTCGAAGAAGATGGTGGGCTCGGAATAAGTGTAGGCGATGGACTGACAGCCGAGAGCATCAGCTTGTGCAATCACATTTTGTGGTGCTGTGAATTCTCCCGGAATCTGGCCGGTTTCCCTAGGCATTTGAGATATGTCGGCATTCTGGCAGTGCAGGCAGCGGAAGTTGCAGCCTACCGTGGCTATGGAATAGGCGATGCTGCCCGGCAGAAAATGAAAAAAAGGCTTCTTCTCAATGGGATCGGCATTGGCGGCCACCAGGCTTCCGTATACCAGTGTCATCAGCTTTTCATTCCGGTTTTCCCGTACCCCGCATATTCCTCTCTTTCCAGGCCGGATACGGCATTGCTGATGGCAAAGATCGCACTGCACATCGCCGTCGAGCTTTTCCCAGAACAGAGCCTCTCGGATTCTTTCTTCGACCATTGTGAATCACCAAAAGATTAAATAGATGAATACTATCGAGCATTTGTCATCTGCAAAGATCCGTCAGACCTTTCCGCTTGCATAGGCAGAGTAAAATTGAATGAGGAGCCTTTTCCTAGCTCAGATTCCACCCAGATGCGACCCCCGTGTCGTTCCACTATCTTTTTGGCGATGGCCAGGCCAATGCCCGTGCCTGAGTATTCCTCATTAGTATGGAGACGTTGAAATATCTCAAATATGCGATCTTCGTATTTAGGGTCAATTCCGATGCCGTTGTCCCGAACGGAAAAAATCCAATCATTTTCCTTGCGAACAGCAGATATCTCTACCCGGGGAGCTTCTTCTCCATGAAATTTCAGGGCATTCCCTATGAGATTTTGGAATAGTTGAATCACTTGTGGTTCATCGGCGAAGACTGATGGCATTTCGCCGTATATAACCGTGCCGTTGGAATCTTCCAGAACATATTTGAGATTTTGCTTTGCTATTTGTATAGCGCCATCGATTTGTATTATGTGTTGCGGCCCACTCCCCGTGTTTACCCTTGAATATTCCAATAGGTCGTTAATGATCTGATGCATTCGTTTCGTTCCGCTGACGATAAAGCCTATGAACTCGTCTGCATCCGGATCGAGCCTCCCATGATAGCGCTTCTCCAGAAGCTGTACAAAGCGGGTTATTGTGCGAAGGGGCTCTTGCAGATCATGGGAGGCAATATAGGCGAACTGCGCCAGGTCAGCGTTGGACCTTGCCAGATCTTCCGACTTCTTGACCAGCGCTTCCTCGGCATTCTTGCGCTCAGTGATATCGCTCAATGTAACGCGACACAGCATTGCCCCGTCCGCATCTTGCGCCCTGGTCTCCTCCAACCGCGCCCAAAATGGAGCGGCTCCCGTTTTCACCATCCTTAGCTCGTACACCTGCGGTGCGCCCGTCTCAATAAGCGGTTTGCTGTGCATGTAGTAGATGTCCTGGTCCTCGGGTAGGATGAACCGAGTCAAGGGTTGCTTTATCAGCGCGCCCCTGGCCACGCCAAGCAAGGTGGCGGCGGTGAAGTTGGCCTCCTGGATCTGCCCATTTTCGCTTATGGTACAATAGCCGACCGGCGCCAGGTCGTACAGGTCGAAATATCGGGCACTCATGCCGTCCAGTTCCACTTGCGCCCGGCGCAGCTCCTCGTTTTGCATCTCCAACTCGATCTGATGCACGCGAAGTTCGTGGAGAGTCTGCCGGGTTTCTTCGAGCGAGAGAGGCTTCAGTTCTTCCGGTGACATGGCTGCTTTTTCCAGAGCGATATCCTCGGCGCGATCACGTAGAATCTTCCCAGAGTTGGTAGAGTGAGCATCATCAACAGATCGCATATCCTTTTGGGTCAATTGTGGACCATCTTCCTTTTGACATTAAAGATATTTGAGCCACTAGGAGATTATCTTATCGATCTGCGCTCGCTAATCCCATCAATTTTGCGAGTTTAATAGTGCGACCTGATGCCTATTCTGGAGACCGGTTGTAGACAATCGCTATTTTCAGCCACCTGGCAAGCATTTTTGCCAGTTCTCTATTCTGAAATGGTTTGGCGATGAAATCGCTCATCCCGGCCTGAATACACTTATCTCTGTCACCTTGCATGGTAGAGGCAGTCATAGCGATGATGGGGATGCATGGATTGAGCGCTTTCGATCCTTGCCAGCGGATTTCGCGAGTCGCTTTGAAACCGTCCATCTCGGGCATTTGGCAGTCCATCAGCACCAGGTCGTAGGGAATGGTTTGAAGCGCATTGACGGCCTCTTGACCGTCAGCCACAACATCAGCCTTCAGTCCCATCTTTTTCAGCATAGCCTGTGCTACCTTCTGGTTTACGCGATTATCCTCCGCCACCAGGATGCGTATCTTGTGCTTGTCTTTTTTATAAACGGTAGGCTTGGCTGCAGAACCCTCTATTGAATCACCGTCCTTATTATTAGCAAAATTCTCACATTCCGATCCTGACCCAGCCTGCTGCTTCTCAAACACCGCTGTGAACCAGAAGGTGGAGCCTTTGCCTTCCTCGCTTTCCAAGCCGATCTTGCCACCCATCAGCTCTGCGAGCTGCCGGGAAATAGCCAGACCAAGCCCTGTACCACCGTATCGACGTGTTGTCGAACCGTCCACCTGAGAGAAAGGTGAGAAGAGAATATCCCGCCGGTTTGCCGGTATGCCGATGCCTGTATCGTTGACAGAGAAGCGAATTGTGGCAGTCTGTTCGTCTTCGCTCTCCAGGCAGGCGCTAATCGCTATCTTGCCCTTATCAGTAAACTTGACAGCATTGCCACCCAGGTTGACTAGAATCTGTCGCAGCCTTCCCGGATCACCGCGCAGGAACGAAGGGACATTGGGATCCACCTGACAGATCAGCTCCAGTTCTTTCTCATGGACACCCAGGTCCAGAAGGTCGGCAGTATCTTTAAGCAGGGAACGCAGATCGAAGTCCAGCATTTCCAGCTCCAATTTGCGGGCTTCAACCTTAGAAAAGTCCAGGATGTCGTTGATGAGAGATAGCAGCATCTCGCCGCTGATTCGGGCAATTTGTGCATATTCATGCTGTTCGGCATTCAATTCCATGTCCAGGAGCAGTCCGGTCATGCCTATGACACCGTTCAACGGGGTGCGAATCTCATGGCTCATATTGGCCAAGAATTCACTCTTGGCGGCGTTGGCCTTCCTGGCCTGCTCGGCTAATTCATTGGACTGTTCAATGGCAATTTTCAGATCGCGATTGGTTTGTTGCAGCTCTTGCATGGTTTGCCTGAGCTCAGTGATATCGCTCACTACGACGCGGCACAACTGTGCACCTTCTGCTTCTTGCGTCCTGGTCGTCACCATCCGCGCCCAGAATGACGTTGCATCTCGTTTTACCAATCGCAGCTCGCACACCTGCGGCGTGCCCGATTCGCAAATCTGTTTGTGGTGCCGATAGTAGATATCCTGATCTTCCTTGTGGATGAATCTGGAAAAGGGCTGCTTGACCAGTTTATCTCGGGACACGTCAAGCAAGGTGGCAGCGGTGAGATTGGCCTCCTGGATCAGTCCTGTTTCGCTGGTGGTGCAATAGCCGACCGGCGCCAGGTCGTACAGGTCGAAGTAGCGGGCCCGTGCGCTATCAAGTTCCACCTGGGCCCGGCGCAGCTCTTCGTTTTGCATCTCCAGCTCGATCTGATGCACATAAAGTTCGTGGAGCGTCTCTCGAGTCTCTTCGGGCGTCAGTCTATCCAGGTTTTTCGGCGAAAAGGCCGCATTTTCCATGACGATCTCTTCGGCGCGCTTACGTAGAGGCAGTGCCGATCTTAACGATGCGGCATAGTCTCCGGATCGGCCGTCCTTGCTGGTCATTGTGATTCGACCTCGTTTTTCTGCATCGTTTCCGTTGCTTCTTGCTCTGCCCTCTCTTGAGTCAGGATGTCCTCAAAAACAACGGCAAACCGGCCATCTCCTACCTGATAGGCGTTGACGTCGAAGTAGCGCTGCTCGCGTTCGAAAAATCGTCTGAAAGACGCCGGTTCGCCTGTGAGTGCGACCTTTCCGTATATCTCGATGAGATCTGTATTTTCAGTACCTGGATAAATCTGGGTTACCCGTTTGCCCAGAACATCCGCAACATGCAGGCCGGTATGCCTTTCAAAAGCCGCATTGACCATGAGAAAGATATAGTCCACCGGCTTGCCTTGTGAATCCAGGACGATTTCATTGATAGTGACGGCATTCAAGGTGTTTTCGAACAGGCTCTTGAACAGTCTCTCGTTTTCCCGCATCTCCACCTCTGTCTTCTTCACATCAGTGATGTCAACAAAGGTGATCACTGCGCCTTCGATCACATTTTCCAGAGTGCGATAGGGCTGAATGCGCATCGTGTACCATGCACCCACTTGTGTCTGCACTTCGATCTCTTTAGGAACCAGCGTGTTCAGTACAGTTTTCACGTTTGCTACCAGTTGGTCATAGTTCGCCAGGTTGGTGACAATGTGACCCACGGGGCGCCCTACATCGCTCCCGATCATGTTCAAAATCCGGGTGGCGGTAGGGGTAAAGCGCAGAATGCGCAGTTGATGGTCCACAAAGATGGTGCCGATGCCCGTTCCGGCCAGCAGGTTGTTCATGTCGTTATTGGCCCGCGACAGATCCGCCACCTTGGTTTGCAGTTCGGCGTTGACCGTGGCCAGTTCCTCATTGACCGACTGCAGCTCCTCCTTGGAGGTCTCGAGCTCCTCATTGGTGGATTGCATCTCCTCATTGACCGACTGCAGCTCCTCGTTGGTGGATCTGAGCTCTTCATTGGTGGTCTCAAGTTCCTCGTTGGTGGTCTGGAGATACTCTTCCTTGGCCCTCAATTCCTGCTTGAGCTCTCCGATGTGAAGAGCGGCGTACGCATCCGGGCCGTTCGCTCCTTCGTCGGCTGGCAAGGGGGCCAGAAGCGCCTGTTCGGCATTGAAATTCGTTGCTTCTTCCAGGATTACCAGGTACAAAGGCGCATCATGCGTTGCAGAAGAGCCTGACGCCACCGGACGAATAGTCAGGTTGACCGTAGTAAAACCGCCATTGGTTTTGACGCGCAGGCCCGGGTGGTGCACGATCTCTTTTATCCCCGCGGCTTTGTGCAGGGCTATGGTCAGCCCTCTTTGCAGCCCTTCGCGGGCCATTCTGAGAATGTTGTTGATTTCGGCCACGCCCGGTGTCGGCTCCAGGAACAGACCGGTGCGTCCGTAGAGGTAGAGAATATCGCCCTGGACGTTAACAAGTGCTGCTGCCGGGGCAACCTGCTCTAGCAGCGCCTTTTCCGTCAAATCGCGCAAGGAAATTCTACCGGTGTCTGCCATCTTTGCGGCAGACTGCGGAAGTGCGGGATCTATCGCCGTCATGGGCGGCATGAATCTTCCCAGGGTCGCGCGTTGTATGCCCTGAATGTCTTCCTTGCGCTGATACAGCTTCAACTTGCGGTCCAGCGCGACAAAAAGATCGCCAAACTCCCCCACGGTCTCCGAGGTTCCCAGGAAGAGAAAACCGCCTGGATTCAGGGAGTAGTGGAAGAGGGGGATGAGCTTCTTTTGCAGATCCCCTCCCATATAGATCAGGAGGTTTCTGCAACTGATCAGATCGAGCTTTGAGAAAGGCGGATCTCTGATTACGTCCTGTTCGGAAAAGACCAGCATGTCGCGGATGCTCTTGTTGATGCGGTAGGCGCTAGAGCCGGGTTCAGCCGTAAAAAAGCGCGCCAGCCGCTCCGGTGAGATGTCGGCGGCAATACTGGCAGGATAGAGGCCGGCACGGGCCGTGGAGATGGCCTGGCTGTCGATGTCTGTGGCAAAGACCTGTACCTTGAAACTCTGTTTCATTGCCTCCTGGTGTTCGGCGAGCAGGATGGCCAGGGAATAGCCCTCTTCACCGGTAGAGCAGCCCGGCGACCAGACGCGGATCACGCTGCTCGCGCTCTTGCCGGCAAAGAGCCTGGGAATAATCTGTTCCTGGAGCGCTTTGAAAGCCTCCGGATCGCGGAAGAAACTGGTCACGCCGATCAACAGGTCGCGAAAGAGGGCTTCCACCTCGGCCGGAGTCTGCTGCAGATACTTGATGTATCCGTCCATTGTTTCGATCTGGTGAACGGCCATGCGCCGTTCCATGCGTCTGTGGATGGTGCTCGGCTTGTACTGGGAAAAGTCGTGGCCGGTCTGGGCACGCAACAGAATAAATATCTTTTTCAGAACGTTCTCAGTCCTGGGTGTCGGGACAGCAGTGGCGTCTGGAATCCTGCCAAAGACATGGGCTGCATAGGCCATGAGCCGAGCGGGCATGTCGGCCGGCGGCAGCTCGTAGTCCACGAGGCCAGTGGCGATGGCGCTGCGCGGCATGCCATCGTACTCGGTGGATTTTGGGTTCTGGGCCATGACCATGCCACCTTCGCCCTTAATCGCTCGAACGCCCAGGGTTCCGTCGCTGCCTGTGCCCGAAAGCACAATGCCGATGGCACGCTCGCGCTGGTCCTGGGCCAGGGACCGGAAGAAGAAGTCAATGGGCAGCCGCTGGCCGCGCGGCGCTGACGGTTCCATCAGTTGGAGTGTGCCGTTCAGGAAGGCCATGTCCCGATTGGGCGGGATGATGTAGGCGCAGTTGGGCTGAACCACCATCCCATCCACTACCTCGAAGACCTGCATGCGGGTGTAGCGCCGGATCAGGTCGGTGAGGATGCTCTTGTGGTCCGGGGCCAGGTGCTGCACCAGGACAAAGGCCATGCCGGGATCGATGTCGGCAGGCATGCCGGAAAAGAAGGCTTCGAAGGCTGCCAGCCCTCCGGCAGAAGCGCCGATGCCGACGATGGGAAAGCCCTTCACCGGCTGCGCCTCCGGGTGAGGGGCAGGTCTGTCCGTGCAGACGCAACTTTTTCCAGTGGCGCCTTTGCCGAAGCGATCGGAAGCCTCTCTTTTTTCGATCGGCGCTTGGCTATTTTAGCGGGTTTCTGCTTATCAGTCATTGTCATCCAACGGTCGTGATTCTTGATTTGGCTTGAATGCTGCAATATTGAACAGTCAAGAGTTCTTATGGCATTCATATTGCATTCAAAGATCTACAGTATATAGTTTTGTGTGTTTATATTTCATCTGAACCAAGTTGCGATACTGGAAAAATAATTTGTAGATGTGACTTTGCCTGAACGGATAGCTATTTTCGGGTGAAGCGACCGCACCAAAGTTCCGACGACAGGTCAACCGCATTGATCTCATCAGTCCCGGCCATCTGCCCAACAACCTGACTGTAGAAAAAATCCGCTCAGGAATTTCGAATATCCGAAATCCAATTCTCGTGTCCTACGCAGCCAAAGGCCTGCTGCCTTACAAAGGATTGGGGTCAGGAATCAAGCGCGCTCTGGAGGACTGGCCGGATATCAGTTTCACCGACGACCGAGAAGGCTGCATGTTCATCGCATCGGTTCACCGCAAAGAGATTGATGATGCGGAGTTAGCGGAAAAAACTTCCCAGAAAATCATCGAACTCATGCAGAATGATCCGGTAATCACCATCGCAGACCTTGCGCTACACATCGGCATCACTGAAAGAGCCATCAAGATGCAGATAGAGAAACTAAAGGCGCAAGGTCGCATCCAGCGCATCGGCCCGGATAAAGGCGGCCACTGGCAGGCAGCAGAGTGAATCTTCCCGAATTCAAACCGTAAAACCAAAAAACATCGGTAAAAAAAATAGCGGCCAGCTGGCCGCAGGATCAGACCTTCTCCACTTCCGCTTTCACCAGCCTGTGCACTTCGCCTGCATCGGCCTTGCCCCGCGTCTTCTTCATGACAACGCCCACGATGAAGTTGAGAGCCCTCTCGCTGCCTGCCCGGTAGTCCGCGACAGCCGCCGCACTCTCCGCCACAGCCTCTCGCACGGCTTTTTGCACGGCATCGTCCTCCGCTCTGCCAAGACCCAGGGCCAGGACGATTTCTCCAGGCGAGCCGCTCTTCTTGTCCAGCAGCTCGCGTATGATCTGCACCGCCCCGTCCTCGCTGATCTTGCCCGTCTCCAGCATTTGCACAATCTCGGCCATGTGCTCCTCTCGGAAACAATCGATGGCCAGATCGCGGTAGTTCAGCTCGCCTTTGAGCACGTCGGCAATCCAGACAGCAGCAAGCTTTGGCGCGGCCTGCGCGGCGACAGCTTCGTAGAAGTTGGCCAGCTTGATCTCGGAGGTTAGAGATTTGGCATGATCATCAGCGAGGCCGTACTGCTTGACAAACCTCTCCCGCTTGATATCAGGCAGCTCCGGCAAGGCCGCCCGGATGGCCGGAACCCAGGGAGCGATGCGCAAGACGGCCAGATCGCATTCCGGGAAGTAGCGGTAGTCGTGAGCGCCCACCTTGCTCCGGATGGATACGGTAATGTTTCGCAGCTCATCGAAGTGGCGCGTCTCCTGCACCACTTTGATGTTGCGCCGCTGCATATTCTTCTGCCGGGTGATCTCGTAGGAGAGGGCCTTTTCCACGCCCTTGAAGCCGGTGATGTTCTTGACCTCAGATCTGTCTCCTCCTTTGAGGGATATGTTGGCATCTATGCGCATGGACCCTTCCTGCGAGCCGTCGAAGACATCCAGATAATCAAGAATGCTTTTGAGCTTGTCAAGGAAGACGCGCGCCTCTTTGGGCGAGCACAGGTCCGGCTCGGTTACCACTTCCAGCAGGGGCATGCCGCAACGGTTGTAGTCCACCATGGTGTACTTGGCCTTGTCAATGGTGCCGGCATGCACCAGCCTGCCTGGATCCTCTTCCATATGAGCCCGGTTGATGCGAATATTTCTTTCCGCTCCGTCGTCGCCCAGGATCATGATATGACCCTGGGTGGCCAGTGGATAGTCATACTGGCTGATCTGAAAGCCCTTGGGAAGGTCCGGGTAGTAGTAGTTCTTGCGGTAGAAGAGCGTCTCCTCCTCAATCTTGCAGTTCAATGCCAGGCCCACCTTTATGCCGTACTCCACTGCTTTGCGGTTGATCACAGGCAGAGAGCCGGGCAGTCCCAGGCAGACGGGACAGGTGTGGCTGTTGGGAGGAGAATCGTGGTAGGCAGTGGAGCAGCCGCAGAACATCTTGGACTGCAAGCGGTTGAGCTGCACGTGAATCTCGAGACCAATGATGACGTTTTCCATTTCTAGACCACCTCCGGTTTGGCCTCATGGAAGGGTGTCGCCGCCTCGAAGGCCTGGGCGGCACGCAGCACCGCCGCCTCGTCGAAGTGAGGACCTATGAGCTGCAGGCCCACGGGCAGCCGTCCGGCAAAGCCGCAGGGCACCGAGATGGCGGGCACACCTGCCAGATTGACGGGCACGGTGAAGACATCAGCCATGTAGAGGGAGAGCGGATCGTTGATGCGCTCGCCGATCTTGAAGGCAGGAATAGGCATCGTTGGCGAAGCCAGAAGGTCCACCTCCTTGAAGGCGCGCTGGAAGTCCTCTTTGATGAGCGTTCTCACCTGGAGAGCTTTGAGGTAGTAACGGCCGTAATAGCCGGCTGAGAGGGCATAGGTTCCCAGCATTATGCGCCTCTTCACCTCGGGCCCAAAGCCCTTGGCGCGAATTTCTGAAAAAGTAGTATGCCAGTCCTTGTCTTCCCCTTGTCGGGAGCCATAGCGCAGGCCGTCAAAGCGGGCTAAGTTGGATGAGGCCTCACTCATGGCGATGACGTAGTAGGCGGCCAGAGCGTAGCGTGTATGAGGCAAGCTGATCTCCTGCCAGGATGCGCCCAGTGATTCCAGTGTGTGGACGGCCTCCCAAACCGCCTTTTCCACGTCTTTGTCCACTCCCTCGCCGAAGTACTCCTTGGGAATGCCTATCTTCAGACCGGCGACGCCATCCTGCAGGCCGGCCAAATAACTGCGATGCTCCCCCTCTGCCGAGGTGGAATCCCGTTCGTCGTGCCCCGATATGACCTCCATGAGAAGGGCTGTATCTTCGACCGTATGGGTAAGAGGGCCGATCTGCTCTAATGAGTTGGCATAGGCCACCAGGCCATAGCGAGAAACCAGGCCGTAGGTGGGCTTGAGTCCTACAATGCCGCAAAATGATGCAGGACAGCGCACTGATCCGCCCGTATCTGAACCTAAAGAGCAGGGCGCGATCTCTCCGGCTACAACAGCCGCACTGCCGCCGCTGGAGCCTCCCGGAACGCGAGTGAGATCCCAGGGATTTTTTGTCGGCCCAAAGCAGCTTGTCTCAGTGGAGGTGCCCATGGCAAACTCGTCCATGTTGGTCTTTCCAACGATGATGGCCCCCTCCGCCTTGAGGCGCTCGATAACGTGAGCATCATAGGGAGGGATATATCCGCGCAATATTCGTGAGCTGCAGTTGGTCTCAATTCCCTTGGTGGAGATGCACTCCTTGATGGCGATGGGCACTCCTGCCAAAAGGCCCCGTCCGGGATTTTTATCGAACAGCCTTGCCTCTTTTAATGCGCTCTCTTTGGCTAAAGTGGTGAAGGCATTGAGCGAACTCTTCTCGATTTTCTCAAAGAGCTGGCAAAGGTATTCCTCGCAAGATTCGGCTAATAGCCTTGATTTTAATTCCGAGAGCATGATCACACAATCCTGGGGCTCTTAATGTAGCCATTTTCTGTGCGCGGCGCATTCTTGAGCGCTTGATCCTGGGTGAGGGATTCACAGGCAGCATCCTCTCTAAAGATATTGGCCAGGTCTACCACACGATAGGTGGGCTTTACTCCCTCAGTATCCACTTCATCCAGCTGGTGGAAGTATTCCAGAATTGAGTTGAAATGCTCCACTAACTCATCTTTTTCCTCATCCTCGATCTTGATGCTGGCAAGCCAGCTGATGTGCTCCACATCTTCCCTGGTGATCATGTCATCCCACGCATTAAACCATCTGCATGCTCGATTCCTTAAAGTAAATATGCAAGGCGCAAGGAATCACCTTATCAGATATAAAGGCTCTTTTCGGTCATACTCTAGGGCCATCTGATCGAGCGCAGGTTTTTTTTAGCCGATAGATGTTTTCGGTATTGTGTATCCCATGCATGCCGGCCAATCCGCCAAATTGAAATGTAGCCCAGCAAAGCCAAAAGACTTAATAATTCTAGCGAAAGAATACGCGAACTGGTTAGGGAAACGGATCTGAGAGATAAGATAATTATATAATTAACGATATTATTATTGGTTGGGGTGCTTTCTAGAAGATGGAAAAAAGACGGCTGATTCTTGGGTGCATATATTAGGGGTATCATGAAAAAGAATGATGTCATTGTGATTGGTTCCGGAATCAGTGGCTTATTGTCAGCCCTAGTGCTTTCTAGAGAGGGCAAAAAGGTATTGATTTTGGAGAAAGAGAGTTGCATTGGCGGTGTCTGCCGTTCTTATGATGTAAGCGGCTATCGTGTCGATACTGGCCCTCACATCATAACAAGGCTGGAAAACGGCCCGCTCAGGGAACTTATGGATAGATATTTCGATAGAGTTCCTCTGTTTATCCCATCCGGAAAATACTATGTGAAAATTGGCAGCGAGATCAAGCCTTTTCCCTGGAGCATAAATGCCTGGTTGACGTTTGGATTGCTTCCCAGAACAGACAGATTGCTCTTGATGAGGGCGCTGTTCAATCTCCTGTATCTGAAAAATGCCGGCAAGGATCTTACTAGTATTTCGCTCTCCCAGATTCTTCCTGGTAAGGTCTCAATGACGACAAGAAGATTCCTGGACTGGCTATGTTACTTCATGGTGGGAACATCCATAGACAATGCACCCATTTCTCGATTCGTGGACAATAAGACCCATCATCCCAGGACTGTTCCCTATGTAGGAAAATTATATGACCTGTTCATAAAGGAAGGCGCTACAGATCAGGGATATCCCAAAGGCGGCCTGCAATCCATTGTGAGTTCTATAGTGGACTCATTTCCCAAAGATCGTGTGGAGATCAAAACCAATGTTGCTGTGAAAAAGATAGAATGCAGCGAGCGAGTGGAAGGGGTTGTAACAACAGAAGACTGCTACGATTGCGATACAGTTGTCTATTCCGGATTTTCATCCGACCTGCCCTATCTGATCGACAACCTTCCTGCCGCATACACCAAGAATCTGACATCCATTAAAAGAGTCAATTCCCTTACCGTATGGCTGGGCCTGACCAAAAAACTATTTAACAACTACGGCTCGGAGATATGGGTTGACTCCGATCCGTATGCCTGGGTAGTGCCTACCTCAAATTACGATCCCACCCTGGCACCTAAAGGGAATCAGCTGGTAGGTTTCGCATTTACCCTGCCCGGTGAATACGATGCATCGACAATAAAGAAAAAGGCATTTCAAACAATAGTAGATAATATGCCGGATATCGAAAAGCACATCGATATGATACATTATCAAGAGCTGATACCAGAAAAAGCATCATGGGGTATAAATTGCGGCTTTGGAGATGTGAAAACTCCTATAAAAAATCTATATTGTGTGGGGACCGATACCACAAAACGGAGTGCCGGAGTTAATCGGTCGGCATACTCGGTCTTCAAGTTCCTGGATATTATAAAATCAGATGGAAATTTATAAAGAATTATCGTACTGGAAATCCGGTTCTTTGTGAACCATTGAAGATGTCTCTGCTTTTTCCACAGAGAAAGGTCCCAGGCTCCCAAGATCCAAAGAGATGCGAGCGGTCCCCAGTTCGATTGTTTCGTCGGCAGCAATGGCGACTGCCCAATTCATGCTCATAAGGCAAAGCACGGCAATAAGTATATTGATCCTCATTTCTAACTATTATTGATTATATTTCAAGAAATTTCGCGGAAAGGATACGGATTATTATACCTTTGTATTTGAGGACAGCTCTTAGAAATCAGAACATGCCAAATAGCAGCTACGCTAGTCATATTCTTGATTGAATCTATCAAGCGAAGCAAAAGCATCTCGTTTTCTGCATGCATTATAACAAAAAGATGGTACTCTCCCAAAATATGGAACACCTCTTTCACGCCATTAGTATTTGTGAGGGCAAGATAAGCTTCGTCCTCATGACCCTGCAATACATTAATCATTGTAAATCCAGTAACCACTCAAATCCCACCAAATCGCTTAATTCAAATAATCGGGCATAATGGGTTTACTCTTCCTTCATGGATGTGCTTCGCACAGGCGGCTGCATATCGAGAAATGCGAGGTAGCTTCCCGCCTGCGGGCCTCGGTTTATTGTCAACTCTCCATTGGCCATGAAGTCTATTCCGGAGGAAACGATACCTAATGTGATGTGCCCCACAACCATCATCTCATTGATGACGGCAGCGCCAAACGCAGGCTCAACCACATTCGCATCCAATGAAGAAGAATTCTCGCCTGATTGGATGATTTTAATATCAACAAGTGTGTAGATATTCTCGTCAAGCTTCATGGTTCCATCGAATTTTGCCCCACCTTCTATCGTATCGAGAGCCGCTCTTATCTCATCGAGGCTCGTATTGGATGTGAGCAAATTTCTCATGTGCATTGGCTTAATAGGCCTCAAAGATTCCACACTTAGCCTCAATGTATGAGATTCATTACCTATTAAGGCAAGGCCTCGTCCGCTATGGAGAACTTCTACCGGATCTCCATTGAAATGGGTAACCTGGGCGATCGCTGCACTTTCGTCAGGCTTCGTGTCCAAAGACTCCCTGTAGTCCTGCAACGGCTGGGCTAATGCAGTTCCCGCTAACAAAGAAACTACAAGCCATAGGCTGAGCATTTTTCTTTTAACTTCGGTCGTCATTAATTGATACACCCCAATTCAATAATCGCGAATTAGCGCTTTTTTTCGATCTGGCGTCGGTTATTAGATGCCCATCATTGCCATGCGGGAACAAATCCCATAAAATTTTTTATTATTTATAGTTTATATCTTCTTTAAAGACGGTTGGCCAGGAAGATGCAATCCTGGGCCGTCTGATATGATTTGATTGGTGAATTCACCGCACCATGATGTTTTGCATAAGGAACTTCACGCAAAACCTATTTCGGCACAACATTGTCCATCATTGACAGGGGGCCCATATCTGCAACAGGTCCCTTCTCAGGGTTCTGTCCGCAGGGTGCTTTCGGCTTGCCGCCCATCATGTCCCTGGGGCCCATATCTGCAACAGGTCCCTTCTCAGGGTTCTGTCCGCAGGGTGCTTGCTGCTTGCCGTCCATCATGTCCCTGGGGCCGTTATCTGCAACAGGTCCATTCTCGGGGTTCTGTCCGCAGGGTGCTTTCTTGATGCCCAGAGCGGCCAACGCATTCGGACAATCACATTGTTGCTGGCCTTGAGGCATTTCAATCTGCGGCTTGCACATATTCATTGCATTTTCATTGCCTTGCATTGAGGTGGCCGGAACCACGAATATGGATAACGCCATCAATGCTACTAAGAGCGGAATATATTTCATATACGATACCTCCAATAAAGACCAACATCGGCTTTTGAGCCAAGTTGTCTTACAAGCCCTACAAATATTTGAACGATTTAAGAATGTAGAACCGAACGAACTGAATGTCCAAAGGAACAAATGCTACCATCTGAGGCCAAAGAGTGTTCGCCTAGTCTCCAATGCGTTCAAGATGGTTCCATTTCCCCAAAATTTGCATTACCTGTGAGCAGATTCTTCATCGTCATCGTTTTTGACCATAATATTTTTGGCAGCCGAGAATGTTTAGCGCCAGATGATGCGAATCCTAGTCATGACCAAGTATACTCATTCCACGCTCTAAAGGGTGAGGACACCTCATGCCGTCCTTCTCAATAAGAGATTTAAATCGCCAGCAACTGGTACAAAAATACCTTGCAACACCAGATATGTTTTTCATCCTCAGAAACGAACTGAAGTCGGAGAGTCCCTCTTTGCCTGTGCAGATGCCTAGTGTCTCGTCAGGATTGTAACGTCGTAAAGTATATATAATATATTATCCTCATAATCAATCAAGGCGAATTGAATATGAAGAAGTACACCGTGACGCTTTCTGAAGACGAGCGAAAGACACT